>NZ_VPEK01000007.1:0-125158 GCF_013417145.1 Acinetobacter sp. YH16044 | reverse complement strand
ACTGAGGATCAGAAAGCTTGTTTGAATCGATGTATTTCATCCGCAGATTATGCACGAATGCTAAGAAATCCGGAGTGCAAATATTAACCAAAAAGAAGATCGTTTTTTGATTTATGAAAGAGATCTAATGAATTTGATTTCAATTATTTAAAATATAAACGTTGAATTTGACGTGCCCGCCGGTTTAAACCCAATACTTTTTTTCTTTGTAAAATGTCTTCTTCACTAAATCCCAAGTGCTGGATTAATTCAGACATAGCTAAATCTGCATGTTCGATCAACACGGCATCTTGTTCAGTTGACCAAATCACGTTTGATACCTTTAATTTGTGCTGGCGTTTTAAATTTCTCATTTGCACAGTATAAAATACTTTAGACACATCAACAAAAAGCCCACCCGATGTGAGCTTTTTGCACAGACTGAGTATTCATCATCTATTGGATTGAAATATAGATTTACTGAACGATGATGTTAAAGATTTTCATCCTTCGTGATCATCACTGAGGTTAAAATTGGAACGGCAAAACAAGGTAGTAAGAGTAAGATCCAATATTCCACCATCGGTTTAGCCACAACAAAGTTAATAATGATTGCCCCCAATACCATAACTAACGCAATCAAACCCAAGAAACGACTGAAAAATTTAGCTGGCATAATAATCCCCTTAAAAAATTTATGGATTTCAGCTAGTATATACCTGCATTTTTTATAATCTGTTGAAAATGATATTGGAATATTCATCTATTTAGCTCAAAAAGCATTCTTTTTCCAATCATCCTGACAGAACTGCTTGTTTTTACACGCGTAGATCTCCATAAATAGATTGACAGTCCCCTATGAGGCATATACATATTTATTCATTACTTATGTATTTTGCATAGTATACTGCACCTGCTTTGTCGCCCCCATATGGCTGAGTTTATTGGAAAATATGAACAAAACTTTTTCGACCACATTATGCTTTAAATCCCTTTCTGTACTGGCTTTATCCATTGGCTTGGCTGCCTGTGGTAATGGTTCATGGTGGAGCAAAGATGAACCCACTATGGAAGCGGAACAGATCAAAAAAGCCATTCCACCTCGCGTGAATGAACGTCTGTCATGGGCCAATGATATCTACGACATTAGTGATCAGCTCGGTATTCCAACCACGAAAGAAAATGTTTGTACGATTGTTGCTGTAGTCGATCAAGAGTCCAATTTTGTTGCCGACCCGCATGTGCCGGGACTCGGTGAAAAAGCCGTCAAAGAAGTTCAAGATCGTCTTGAAGAAAAGTTTAAAGATAAATTGGGTGATGGCATCGGTGGTACAGTCGCTGGCTATTTCCAAGATGTGTTAAAAAATCAACCGAGTCCAGAAGATAACTATCTGAGCCAAATGCGCCGTGTACAAACTGAACGTGAACTAGACGAGTTATATCGTGAAATTTTTGACTATATGTCTAAACATTATCACGTGAGTGCTTTGACGGGCGCAGCGAAACTGGTTGGACAAGATATTGGTGAAAAGCTCAACCCCATTACCACTTTGGGTTCGATGCAAGTTCATATAGGCTATGCCAAAGACCACAAACGCCAAGGTGGAAATATTGCTGCTCTACGTACTGACATGTATAGCCAATATGGCGGTTTGTATTACGGCATCCACCGTTTAATGATGTATCCAGCTGAATATGACAAACCGATTTATCGTTTTGCAGATTATAACTCGGGTCGTTATTCGAGTCGTAATGCGGCATTCCAAAGCATGTTGAATGACTTAACCCCTGCTGAGCTCGGCTTAGATGGTGACCTCTTACTTTATAATAAAGATGGTTCTCCACGTTCAGCAAAAAGCCAGTCTGAAACTGCGCTGATTGCCGTTTTTGCAGAAAACAATGTAATTGCAACGCCACGTCAAATTCGTTCAGATCTTAAAAAAGAAAAAGATCAGGACTTCGAAGATACTTTGACGTATAAAGCGGTCAAAAAGTTGTACCAAGAAAAGACTGGTAAAGAACCGTTTTATGCCATGATGCCTGAAGTCGTAATTTCTGGGCCGAAATTAAGCCGTGATTACAATACCAATTGGTTTGCCACACGAGTCGATGGACGTTATCAAACATGCATGCGCCGCATCAAAAACCTAAAACTCTAGCCTTATTCGATTTTGACGGAACCCTGTGTAATAAAGACAGTTTTACAGGGTTCATCTTCTATTCCCTGCCTAAACGGCATATCGTGCGCCAAGGGATTAAAATTCTCCCTTGGATTCAAGGCTATTATCTCAAGCTATATCCTGCCCATGCAATGCGTCCTCGCCTATATGCCGCAATGTTTAGCCAAGCCAATCATGAGCAGGTTTTAAATCAAGCAGCACAATATGCTGAACATTTGATGGCGGAACTCAATCCTTCGCTATATGAACAATTACAGCAACACCAAAAACGCGGTCATGAAGTCGTATTGGTTTCTGCATCCGTCGATTTATATCTTAAACCTGTCGCCGAAAAGCTCGGGGTCAAACTGATTTGCACCGAAACAGCAGCCAATGACCAAATACTGACTGGTTTGTATCAAACCTTAGACTGTAGTGGTGAGCAAAAGAAAATTCGAGTTTTGGAACAATTTAACCTTCAAGACTACGAGTATGTTTATGCCTATGGAAATAGCGATGAAGACCTCGCTATGTTTGAATTGGCCACCCACCATTTCATGAATGGAAAGGATAAACGCCTACCTGAACTCAACTAAAGTCGAGTGATTTAGTTTGGTTTATTAATCAAAGTTAACAATCACAAACTTAAATTTAAGTCGCTCTAATATATGATTAAATTTTGAAAATTCTGCTTTTATTTTGACTTTATAGTGTGCTATTTTTCTCATTAATTAGAAATAATGCGGTCAAATATTAAAAGCGGGAAAAGAATATGAATCAATTCAATCCACCGAAATATGTCAAAGGCCTCCATATTAAATTTGGCGAAAATCCATTTGTTCTCCTTGCTCAATTTGCCTTCTCAGCCACTCGCCAGATGTGGACGAAAGAAGAAATTGAATTGGTCATTCGTATGGCTAAAAAAGGAAATTATATGAATTTGATTAAGATCCTCAAATTACATATCAAAAAGTAAAATGGATATTTCCCCAAAGTTAATATAAAAAAGCCATGCAATTGCATGGCTTTTTTTCCCGTAAATTTAGTGTAGCGTTTATTACTTTTTAAATGGAAACGCATATTTCACAATACGTTTTAGTACACTGCCGTACTGTTTCACTAAACTTGCGTTGTTATAGTTCAAACCATATTTTTCACAGACCGCCTGCACTTTTGGCGCCATTTTACGATAACGACGTGCAGGAACGTCAGGGTATAAATGGTGTTCGATCTGATGGCTTAAATGCCCTGTCAAAATATGAAATGCTTCTGAACCGGTAAGGTTTGAAGAACCACGAATTTGACGCATGTACCAATGTCCACGGCTTTCATTTTCAAGTACTTTTTTCGGGAAAACTTCAACATCTTTGGTAAAGTGACCACAAAAAATAATACTAAACGTCCAAATATTACGAAGACCATTCGCCACTAGGTTCCCTGTAAGCACCGGTAATGCTGCAGGCCCTGCAATAAGCGGGAAGAACACATAGTCTTTAAATAATTGCTTGCCGATTTTGGCTTGCATTGGTTTCCATTCTTCTTTGGTTTGCTGTTTTGTTTTACGACCTTTGAAGTATTTACCCAATTCAAGGTTTTGAATGGCAACACCCCATTGGAACAATAAGCAAAATGGAATGCTATAAATCGGTTGTAATAGATAGCCCGGCTTCCAACGCTGTTCTGGGAACAAACGAACGAGACCATAACCAATATCATCATCCATACCTTTAATGTTGGTATAGGTATGATGTTTAAAATTGTGAGTTTGGCGCCAGTTATCTGCTGTCCCTACGATATCCCATTCGTAGGTCTGACCATTGAATTTAGGATCATTCATCCAGTCATATTGACCATGCATGACATTATGACCCAATTCCATGTTTTCCATGATTTTGGCAAAACCTAAAAGACCTGTGCCCAAAATCCACGCTGGTGGGAACCAACCTGCAAACAATAAAGCACGACCCGCCATAGATGAATAACGAACTGTCGAATACACACGGCGAATGTATTTCGCGTCTTTTTCACCTAAGTCATCTAAAACTTCTTGCTTAATCGCATCAAGCTCACGCGCAAGTTCGTCTAATTGCGATTGGGTTAACTCACGGTTTTTGGGATTTTTAAAATATTCAATTTTTACAGGCATGTTCATATTTTTCTACCTTATAAATCAATAACAAGATCTGACTGTGCTGAGTTCACACAAATTTTGAGTAAATTACCCGGCTCTGTATTTTGGCTACCATTGACCATATTTTTAGTCGAACCTTCCACTTTATTGCAGGCACATTTATTACAAATGCCCATACGGCAACCGTGATTTAGTTTGATATTTTGCTGCTCAAGACTGGCTAAAATTGATTGGCCTTTTGGAATACTGACGGTTTTATTGGATTGTGTAAGTGTGACATTCACAAAGCCAATCTCATCCGTTGCAATTGGGCTCATGCTAAATGCTTCACTCATAAAGCATTGTGCATGATCAAATAACGCTTCGGCCTGAGTGACGAAACCCGATGGACCACATGCAAACACAGTACTGTGCTCAATGTCGTCAATTTGAGCAGCGTGAGCGGCATTTAATCGTGGATCAGCAACTTCTTCTTGGGTAAAGAAAATTTGAAATTTAAAGTTTGGATATTGATTTGCCAAAGCTTCGAAGCGTAATTTGAATGCGGCATCATCGTGATACTTAACCCAATACATTAACTGAATTGGTTGCTCCGCAATTTTCTTGGTTTTGCTCATCGTTTTCAACAAACTTAACATTGGCGTAATACCACTACCCGCAGCCAATAGTAGCAACGGCGCAGAATTTGACACCAAAGTCATATCACCAAAAGGCTGACCAAATTCTAAGATATCGCCCACTTGCGCTTGTTCTACGAGCCAAGTACTCACAATACCCGTATTCACTTTTTTTACACTAAGCAATACGTGTTGATCATCTAACTGAGTCAAACTATAAGTACGTTCGTAACGGATACCATTTACGCGAGCAAAAACAGGATGATGCTGACCAGCTTCGCCAATTTTAAATAAACGGTTCACCTGTATGGTTAGGCTGACCATCTCATTTGCTGCATTTTCTTTTTGTACAATTTTGCCGAGTGCCTGATTACCAGACCATAACGGATTAAATTTCTGCAACCAGAAATTTACCGCATTGACGTCTACAACACTGTCTTTGATTGCGTTTAAAGGCTTTTTCGCTTTTTCGAGTACATGCATAATCAAATACAACTCATGGGAGGTTTTTAATTATTATACACATGTATATATATTTGTATATACGCTTGTGCATTTAATCGACATTTTCACAAAAGCTATTAGCAGACGCTATAATATGTTAATGTTTTTAATCTATTAAAAAATATGACTCAGTCTGCACAGACGAATATGGTTAACATGTACCAGGAAGATTTACATTCTGAAGCTGAAACTCCACTTACAGTTCGCACTGTAGGTCGTAAAGCAACAATTACCAAGGAAGAACTGTTTCAGGCAGCGCTTAATTTAATTGGTCCACAAAAAAGTATTTCATCACTGAGTTTGCGTGAAGTTGCACGTGAAGCTGGCATTGCTCCAAATAGTTTCTATCGTCATTTCAAAGATATTGATGAATTAGCCATTGAGTTGATTGATCGAGCTGGCGGTGTGTTACGTCAAATTTTGCATGAAGCACGCCTTCAGGCATCACGCCAAAGCAGTATTATTCGTAGTTCAGTTGAAGTATTTATTCAGCAGCTAGATGCCGATGAAGGCAACTTAAGCCTGTTGCTTCGTGAAGGCTATACTGGTTCGCATTCTTATAAAAATGCAGTTGAGCGTCAACTCAACTATTTCCAACAAGAATTAAGAGAAGATTTAATCGTCCTAGAGCGTTTAAATCAGAGCAAGTTGGCTCATCCTGACATCGTGGCACGTGGTATTACCCAATTGGTGTTTAACATGGGTGCGAAAGTCATTGATCTACCGACAGAACAACGCAAAGAAGTTGCCGAACAAACCATGATTATGATTCGTATGATATTGGAAGGTGCTCGCCATCTAGACGAAGCCCAAATTCGCTAAAAATTAACGGTGAGAAAAAAAGAAGACGTTCAGGTCTCCTTTTTTATGAGCAAAATATATTTTTCTAATGCTGTAAGTACTGCATGACGTGTAGCGCTGTCTGTTTCGGCTGCTCAAGTGGAAACATGTGCCCACCATCAACCACACTATAATCTATACCATAGGTTTTCTTCATTCCGTCAGGCAAACCTTGTTTATAAAAATGGCTGTCATTTGCGGTGATAAGGTGTACAGGCATTTGAGGGGCTTTCCGTGGGGTACGCCACCACCATGCAGGCACTGTACGGAAAATTTGTGCTTCGACGGCTTTTGGAATGCTGAGGGTCACGCCACCGCGTTTTTCATCAGCTTGAATGCCTTGTGCAAAATAATCCTCAAAACATTGCGGATCAAAACTTTTAAATAAACGATTGTTTCTAAGTGCCGTATAGGCTTCATCCAAGTTTAACCAATGGTCATTGCGCTTCAGCGTAATCGCCGCAGGCGTGATTTTATCGACAGTTTTGAGCTTTAATTTTTGCATGCCTTCAAAAATGGCGGACTTAGGACCGATTACAAAAGGTGGATCCATAATAATCAGTTGTGAAAACAAATCTGGACGTTTATAAGCCGCCATCAGGGTGACTAAAGAGCCAAAAGAATGCCCTAGCCCAATCACTTGTTGCTTTGGAAATTGGTGCTCAATATCTGCGATGACTTGATCGACCAAATATCGCCAATCTTTGGTGATCGGATAGCGCTCATCCATACCAATCAGCGGAATCGCCTTCACATCAAATTGCGGTGAAAAGTAGGATAAAAACTTTCGATAACTCGCGGCAGGAATACCATTGGCATGGGTAAAATGGATCGCGCTTTTCATCTAAAACTCATCCAATCAACTGATGATGACCCATCATAAAGAGATCAATACGATTTAAACAGGACTCAAAGAGCTTATCTAGATGACCTAAAAGTCAGTTTGCAGATTATTTTTGTGAACCGACCATTGATTGATTTGGTAAGAAGGTTGCGCCACATGTGGTTTTATCTCCAGCAACCACAACACCACGCCCCTTTACCGTTGTACTTTGATCTGCCGCGATCGCAGCCACAGTCGAATTGCATTTCGGGCAATAATGTTTCATGCCATTTAAATGCACCGCAATACCATTAATCACAAATGAAGGTTCACATTCTGAAACCACACCACCGTGTGATGTTTTACTACCTAAGGTAATTAAGGATTTCATATTTTTATTTTCTTCTAACGAACTGCTGAAATTTGAAGCATTTTAACGGAACTGCCCTCAACTCGCTAGCATCGACGTATAAATTTAACCAAGCAAAACTTTACTTAACTAAAGCATCAAAACACGACATTAAGACAGTTCGTGATCAATCATTTGAATATGATGCTATCGCTATATGTCCGAATACATTTAATCATTTCACTTTCAGGATTCAATCGATATCAATAACGACAGTTTATGTCGCGACGCCGATTCTTTTACTAATCAAAGCATGTATATTGGGTCTAGCAATGAGCATGAAGCGTAGCGCCCTATATTAACAATTTCATATTTAACTGAGCTACGAATCAAAAAATGTTGCATTTCTACGCCATGATTAACTTTAGAACGTTCTTAGACTAAACACATTATCCAAAACCATTTTTAGAAAATTTTAGATTCGAAACGTAGCACCTTTTCATTTTATAAAGCAGATAAATAAAGCATAACCATTCTATTTTCAGGAGGTTTTATGATTTTAATAAATGACTTCGATTTAACCCAACCGCAAAAAGTCATCGTGTTAGACCATACACTAGATGACTCAACCCTGTTAACTGAAGTACTCGCTTTGTGTAAGACCGCAGACCCAGAGCTAATCGTGGCGGAAAGCAAAGAGGCTGATTTAGTCTTACGTTTATTACCTGAAATACATGCTTATTTTGGTGCCATTGCCTTAAAACAGCCGCTATGCATTGACATCAACTTTGATTTACTTACTGCTCATTATGCAACACGCAGCCAAGCAGACCGATGTACGATCCAAATTCAGTTAGCAAAAAATCATCCGGACTATACAAAGCTCGAAGCCATATTTTATATGTTGGATGAACATGAAGACTTTGATCAAGCTGTAGAATTGCTGAAGAATAGTTACTTTTTTTATGCTGATGTCGACAATTTAGATTAAAAATAAACAATACAAAACTTAGATTTAGCGTAAATCTGTCGTGATTAATTTTGCAGTTATATTTTTAGCCATAAAAAAAAGCACCCGAAGGTGCTTTTTGAAGATTCTTAACTTATGGCTTAACCACTACCATAATTTGAATTGCTTCTGGTGTAACCGCCAGACCATCAAGCAGTGTTAAACCTTCTTTTTGCAGTTTTTGTAAACGTGCAATTTCATCTTCACGAATACTTGGGTTGAACTGCTTCAAATAAGTCAAACGGTCAATTTCATACTGCCATTTGCTACCATAGATTTCTTTGGCTTGTTGTTTAAAGCCCGGTAATGCACCACGAGCAATTTCAAGCGCTTGCGTATAACGCTGTTCAATGACATCACGACGCGCCTTAACCACTTGGCGGCAACTGTTACCATCAAGATGATGTAAATAAGGACGTAAAATTTCAGGTGCAATTTTTTGCGATAAATCCTGACCTTTTTCGCTTAGTAATACACGAACCAACTGTTGTGGCAAACTTGACGGCAAATTCAGTGCTTTCGGTGCAACGACATCGACTTTAAACCACACTTCCATTAACACAGAACCTTGTGGTAAAGCTGCTGATTTCAATACAGCAACGTTAGTACTACCAAAGCTTTGTGTATTAATCATTTCCATCACACTTTCAGTGAATGGATGCTCAAGTGTTAAATACTGAGCATCTTCACGAATCTGTGCTTGGTCACGATAGAACGTCGCCGTCATACCTTCTTCGTCCAAAGTCAGACCTTGAACTTGCATTTGATCCGTAGGTTTGATGATCACGGTACCATTACTTTGCTCATCAAAATCAATGTTTGTAGACGCCATGAAGCGCTTCATAAACATTGGTAAGGTTGTATTGTCGTCGTAGTCTTCAAGTGCAGTGACAATTTCTTGCGCTACAATTGGACGGCAAGAGTTGTACTCAAGTAAACGGTCACGACCTTCTTGAAGTTCAGCTTCAAGTGCTTCACGTTGTACACTCACCGCTTCGAGCAAATCTTCAAACTCTTGACCTTTATCTGCCAACAAACAATCTTTCAGATTGACAATGAAGTTTTCTTGTAAGGTTTGCGCAGTCGGCGAGATATTACAGAAAATATTTAATGCTTCGTTATACCAACGGAACATACGCTCTTGCGCAGTGCCAACCAGATAAGGCACATGAATTTGAATACGATTTTCTTGACCAATACGGTCTAAACGACCAATACGTTGTTCAAGTACGTCTGGGTTTGCAGGCAAGTCAAACAAAACTAAGTCCGATGCAAACTGGAAGTTACGACCTTCAGAACCAATTTCTGAACAAAGTAAAATTTGCGCACCGTATGACTCTTCCGCAAAGTAAGCCGCTGCTTGGTCACGTTCTAATAAACTCATGCCTTCATGGAACATCGCTGTGCGAATACCCGCATGCAAACGAAGTACATTTTCTAAAGACTCAACCACTGGACCACTGCGTGCAATCAATAACACTTTTTTGTGTTTCAGGTCTGTACGCAGACGTTCCATCAACCACATCACACGTGGGTCAGTTTCCATCCACGAGCCATCAAGCTGCGCTTCTTCAGGCCACATTTGTTCACGTAGTTTGCCATCTTTAGACCAGTTTTCTGGTGCAGGTAATGGTGCAGGCTGACAGTCACGACCTGGGAAGCCTTGAATCGCTTCACGGGTATTACGGAATAAAATACGACCAGTACCATGACGGTCTAATAACTCATGAATAGCACGGAATCGTTGTTCTGGCTCGTCAGTAATTCGATGACCTAATAGGCTTTCAATCGCTGCCAAATGCCCTTCTTCGAGTGGCAGATCAGACATCAGCACTTCAGCAATTTTAGCTGTTTGGTGATACTGCTCTTCTTCATCCAAGAAACGATCAAGCGAACTAAAACGTTGTGGATCAAGTAGACGTAAACGAGCAAAGTGACTTTCCACACCTAATTGTTCAGGTGTTGCGGTTAATAACAAGACACCCGGAGTTTTTTCAGCAAGTTCTTCAACAAGGTCATAACGGTCATTGCCGCCTTCTTCTTCTGACCACATTAAATGATGGGCTTCATCGACCACGAGCAAATCAAAACCAGCTTCAAGCGCTTGTTCACGCAAGTCATCATGGTCGATCATCAAATCGACACTGGCAATGATGCATTGTTCAGTTAAGAATGGGTTGAGGTCTGGATCGTGTTCTTTAATCGAAGCTGTACGCGTCAAGTCAAATAATGAGAACTCAAGATTGAAACGACGACGCATTTCAATCATCCATTGATATTGCAATGAATCAGGTACTAAGACCAAGATACGTTCTGAACGACCCGTTTTGAGTTGCTGATGAATGATCAGACCGGCTTCGATGGTTTTACCCAGACCAACTTCGTCAGCAAGTAATACACGTGGAGCAAAACGTTTACCCACTTCATGCGCAATATACAGTTGGTGTGGAATGAGACCCACACGTGAACCTACCAAGCCACGTAGAGGGCTAGACTTCATATTGGCTTGAAGAAGCAGTGCTTCGATACGCAGGTCATACCATTCTTTATAGTCCACTTGGCTTGCAAGCAAACGATCTAATGGTTTTGCTAACTGAATACTTGCACCAATACGTGTTTCATTCAGTGCTTTACGCTCTTCTGTGCCATCGGCAAGTTTACGTACCGCGTTATAACGAACCACACCACCACGGTCTTCAAGAGATTCAACAGTCCAAATTTGACCTTCTTGGTCTTGGACTTCGTCATTTACATTGAAAACAATACGAGATAAAGGTGCATTGTGACGGGCATAGACACGAGTTTCATCACTTTTCGGGAATAAAATGCTGACCGATCGCTCATCAACATCAATAAGAACACCTAAACCCAGTTCCGTTTCTGTATCTGATAACCAACGTTGACCAATAGCAAACTGCTGCAATTTTTCCACCTTTTTCTCAAGTTCGGTCTGAAAATATTATGCTCAAACTGTGAACGTTATTTGAGCAAAAATCTAGACCATAAAGCAATATATTTTGACATAAAGCCCACTAAATAGTGAGCAGAATTCTTAGGGATTTAAATGATTTTCCTAAAATGGTACGGGACAGTGAAATTCCACTGTTTGCTCAGTTTCAGGATGGTTAAAACTCAAGCGCTCAGCATGTAAACATAAGCGCGGCATCAGCTGCTGTTGCTCAGGTGTTGCATACAAAGTATCACCTACAATAGGATGACCTAAATATTGCATATGAACACGAAGCTGATGTGATCGACCGGTAATAGGCGTTAACACTACACGTGTTACGGCTTGCCCCTGAATCTCAAAATGTTCAGTGGCTTTCCAATGCGTAAGCGCAGGCTTATTGTGTGCAGGATCGGCAATATGCAGTGGCGGATGTTCTGGGTCATATATGACCGGTACATCGACAGTACCTTCACCTTCGAGCGTACCCGCAACCAATGCCTGATATGTTTTTGAAGTTTGACGTTCTTGGAACTGGCGTGAAATTCGATTTTGCCCTTGACGGGTTAATGCAAAAACCAAAATACCTGAGGTATCACGATCCAAACGATGGATGAGCAAGGTATTCGGTTCAATTTTTAATAATCGATTGATAACACAGTCTTGTAAATCTGCTGTTTTTCCCGGAACTGTGAGTAAACCTGCTGGTTTATGGATCACCATAAAGTCAGTGTCACGATGTATCAGGTGTTCGGTTAGAAAATTACTCAAAGTTCAATCCAGTTCTGATCTCGAAAAACAAGGCGGCAATAATAAAAAGCTTAGCCAACAATTACAATGCACAAAGGCATATTTCCCGACGTATTTTCCGATTTAGAACAAAAACAATTCCAATTGGCTTTGTTTAGTCTGTACTGAGCAATTTTTCTAGCAATGCTTTTAGACTTGCATCATCTAAAAAGTCTTCATAACGGATGTTTGCACCATTGGCACGCCACAACCCAATTAAGCTGACCATGGCAATGGAATCGAGCCCATAACTGCGTAAATCGATTAAGGGATCTATTTCCAATGCGTCCATATCTAACTGCTCTGCAATAGCCAATAATATGCCTTTGGCCGACAAGACGAATTCCGTTGGCGCTGACAGATTCCAAAGCCGCAACAGATTATAACTACTCATGTGATGGATACCTTGATCTGAAATGGAGTCCACCCACTGAATATGCTGTTCCTGATTATTCAGTGCAATTGCATCATCAACAATACAGATTTGCTCTGTCACGCTGTATAGATGCGGCAAGATCTGTTTCAGCATAGGCGTGATTTGCCCTGTAAAGATCAGCTGCGGGTGTGTTGTTACATATTCACCGAGCTGCTGCATGCCTTGAAGTAAATCATCACCATATAAATCAACAATCGGAATCTCTAATGCTTTGGCTTTATTGATCAGTTGGATCAAATTTTCCATCAACTGCGTATCTTGTATGCCATGCTGCATGCGTAAATTTTGTAAGCCAACCAGAACCAATACCGACTGTGTTGATGCCAGCTGCCATTTCGCTTGAGATGGTATAAATTGGATTTTTTTGGGCATTGGGTAAAGCATACAGGCTCGGTAAAAACTCATGTTGGAACAACAGTTATGTTACCGCAGAACCGAGTCTCAAAGTGGCTTTCATCTTATGATGATGTACTTGGAGGTGATTTCACTTGTTGGACAACTAAAACTGAAATTTGAAGTGAGCTGCAAATTAACTTTTGTGGTTGAAGCGCCCCATTTTCTTCAACACACCTTCTGAAAAATCACTTTTTCATGCCTGCTCGCCGATTTTTGCATGTAGTTTTTTTTAGATCAATT
Source organism: Acinetobacter sp. YH16044 (assembly GCF_013417145.1). Classification (NCBI taxonomy): domain Bacteria; kingdom Pseudomonadati; phylum Pseudomonadota; class Gammaproteobacteria; order Moraxellales; family Moraxellaceae; genus Acinetobacter; species Acinetobacter sp. YH16044. The sequence continues at coordinate 111,939 of NZ_VPEK01000007.1, read as the reverse complement.
TGCAGTTCTATAAGAGCTTTTAATTGATCGAAAGCTTGCAATGAGGCTGCGATCAATTGATTTTCCCAGTCGATAATTTGGTTTTGATAAAATCAAATTCAGCACTTAATTCAACAAGTGTTTTTCCGCTTTAATCGCAGCAAATGCTCACTTAGCTTTAAAATCATTTGAATGATTTCTTCTTGGTCCATGTGCCATAAAATACTGATATATTGATGTTTACAACATCATTTAGGGAGACAAATATACTTATGTCAATTGTCCAAATTTCCTGATCCTTCTCTCAACAAATTTAATACTTTTTTGAGGCCAATTGTTTGAGCTACTGTTTGTGGAAACACACCTCTTTTATTTTTTAATAGCTCTACACCCGCTTTAAGCACTTCAAATATGTATGATTGTAGGATCTTTCTTAAAGGGTTGTGTTACACAAAACCGCTTTATAGACCTATTTTTGTCTAGTCTAAAAATTATTAGATCAGCCATAAACAAGAATTTTTATTAAAACCTTAGATTATCACTTATAATTCAACACCTTAGAAACGCCAATTATAAAACAAGTCAATTGCACGCTCTAAAGACTGACTCGCTTCCAAGTACAAACGTTGATTCATTTGATAACGTAAGGTCAATTTATTCACAGGTGTAAATACTCCGACGCCATAACGAATGAATAAGTCAGGTGTGATATAACCCGTCACAGAAACCTGAGTATCATCCCCTGTTCCTTGAGCATCCAATGCCAAACCACTCAGACCAAATGTACGACCAATTTGATTGGTCAATGCACGTGTACCACCCAAGCCCATACTAATACCCGCTGCAGCAATCGTATTGTTCACATCAGAACGGAAACCTTCCGCCTGACTTAAACCTGAACTTCCTTCATTAATACGACCTGTAATTAAGGCATTTAAGGCTTCTTGTTCAGACAGACCTGCATCGTTATACACCTGAATTGCAGGACTTGATGCTGTACCCGTCACACGAACACCAACGGTACTGCCTTGTACGGCTTTATTGGCATCAATATCTAAAGTAGGGTTCGCCAATGGCCCATTAAAACGGGCAATCGCACGGTTCAAGTCCAGACTTTGACCATAAGCTTCGATTTTCACACGCTGAGAAACACCGATTGCACCATTGGCACGCATTGTTGTTTCTAACCCACGTTGTGTCAAATTCAAACGACCAATCAGTGGAATTCGACTATCAAAACCTTGGAAAATCACTTGATTACCAATGTTCACCTGTACGTCAGCGCGAATATCCCAAGGACGTGCCGATTTTAAGATCTCAAGTTGGTTATCACCTTCATGTACCACACGTACATCTGAAGATACCCCAACCACTGTTGCAGAAGATTCCGGCATCGAAATCAATGCGCGCGGCACATCAATTTTACCTTTTAATGTTAATTTCTTACTGAAAGGCAGCACATCTAATGATAAATCAGGCGTTACAACAGCGGTGATCAATGGTGCTTGACGGACCAACATTTCATTACCCGTTAAATTCAACTGGATACGTGGATCATTTTTCCAGTCAATATTTCCGGTTAATTTGCCCACACCACGACCACTATTAAATGCACCATCAATCGTCGCGTGGTTTTGACGTACAGCAGAATACAACTGAATATTGGTCAAGTTCACAGGTAATGAAATCATGCTAATCGAGCCATTTTTCACTCGAATCTCACCATCCATTAAAGGCTGTGACAATGTTCCGCTAATTTTTGCCGCATAAGACACCGTACCGCCCATTGAACGGACATCTTGTATAAATGGTTTTAAGATTTTCAATTGAACTTGGTTAAAGGCCACTTCACCGCGGATCGGTTTATTGGCTTTATACGGATCAATAATAATATTGGCATAACCTGTACCAATATCAGGAGCTTTGGTATCGAGTCGAATTTGTAGCCCTTCAGTGACACTTTTCGCAATCAAACCTACTTCATCATATTTTAAAGTGGATGCTAAATACTGTGGATCTTCAGCCGCTAAACCGAGTAAACCGTCACGAGTCACTAAACGTGCATCAATTTTAGGTTTTGCACCTTTCGCCCAAGACGCTTTCGCATAACCATTCACTTTACCCGTGATCGCCAGGCCTTCAGGCATAAATGCTGCAAAATCATTTAAGTCTAGGTTCTTTGTCACAAAGGATACATTGCCGCGGTTTTTATTCACACGAATCGGCTGATCAAAACATAATTCACTTTGCTGGCTCATCCAACAATGTGCGCCAACAAATAAGTCAGACTGTGCAGTGTTGTAAATAATCGATGCATTTTGACGCTGCACAAGACGGGTACGTAAGGAGTCAAAATCGCCTTTTTGAATCTGACCAAGCCAATTATTTTGTGCGTTAAAACCACCAGCTAACTGCACATAAAATTTTGATAATTTATTTTCAGCACTGACTTTTAATAAATGCGCATTACGTGTTCCTGCTAGTGAAATTTGACCTTTCACAATCTCACGGTTGTTACTGCGTAAATTATCCATCGTTGCCGTTAATAAACTTGGTGAAGTCGCAGAAGTTGGCAACTCGCCTTGCACCCGTATTTTTTTCACACTGAATAAATTATTAAAAGCAAAATCATCTATTGCGATATTGGCAGATGCTTGCAGTCGTGGTTGTGCTTGAACATTTAAGTAGCCATAAGCACGTCCACGTAGGCCTGCATAAATTTCATATAATGCCGGTGCATTAATTTTCAATTGTAAATTTTGTGCATTACCTGTGGCTTGAATTTGGTTATTGGCATAAGCCAACAGTAAATTATTCGCTTCAAACTGTTTTGGCATAAAACCAGATTGATTTGAATTAATCACCATCGCCAAGTTACCTTGACCACGGACAGGTTTGTTATTGATCATACCTGCCAAATTCAGACGTTCAATTTGAATACGTTTTAGCGTATCTGACCACACACCACTGGTTTTTAAATTTCCAGATAATTCACCCCGTACATTTGAGGCAAAGTAATGCGGCTTAAAATGCACCAGTGATGCATTGATATCCCAACCAATGGCTTTTTGTAGTAAAACTTGTCCATTGGCAGAAATTTTACCTGCCACGCCATCATGACGTAGCTCGGCTATTTTAATTAATTCAGGTGTACCCGATACTTTGAAAATCAAACTGCCTTTACTTGCGGCAACTTGGCTTGCATTGAGGCCACCATTATAATTCACAGCAAAAGCTTTAAAGCCTCCACCTTGTTTCTCATCATGGAAAGTCAGCGCAGCAGTAGATTTACCTGTTAAATGAACTGTTTCATTTTGCTGTGCTAGTCGGCCTAACAAATCAATATTATTCAGCTGAATAATCTGTTGATTTGGTTTTGCATAACCATTGGCTTTTAATGACCCTGTAATTTGATCGACAGGCGCAGCAGCTACGATGGTTTGCGGATTGAACTGCTGTGCTTGTACATTGGCTTGCCATTTCAGCATACGTTTTTGATCAGGCAATTCTACAACTGCATTACCTTTGAGCTGACCTTTGTCGGCCACATAACTAAAGGCAGGGACATTGAGATTGTTATTTTTCAGATTCAGTTTGGCTTGATATTGTCCAGCAGGCAGAGCACCTTTTTCATGTCTTGACACTGTGGTCGCCACATTAATATTCTGCTGACCTTCTGTAAGCGCCAATTGCACATTGCCCGAATCACTACTCAACCATCCAACATATGGCACTGCACGGTCTATATTTTTCCAAGACACATCCATCAGCATCGGCTGAGCTTTATTATTTTTGGCCGGCGCTTGATCGAGTTTTAAATTCCAAGTTTCATATTGGTCAAAATCCACCAACGCCGTCAGGTGCATGCCTTTTTCAAGGGTCCCTTTAGACGCAATCTTACTGTTTAAATTTACAGGTAGAAAATCTTGAACCACCTGCGGGATCAGCTTATGTTTTGGATTAATTTTATCTAAACGACCGCTTACATCCCAAGTGACCTGATCTTTCCAACTCACCACGCCACCCAAGTTGACAGCGCCGCCCATTACTTGTCCATTTAGGTTAGTAATATCAAGTTGGTTGACCAAGTCCGTACTCATGAGCGCAGTATATTTACCTTCAGGGATATTGGCACCGCTCAGGTCCGTGTCTAAATCTAAATTAAGACGCTGAATATCCCCTTTGAATTTTGCCAGACCATTTTTAGCAAAAAGCTTTTGCTCCGTCAGTAAAGGTAAATGATAGTTTTTAAATTTGAGTGCACCAAACATTGGAACATGTGGACGCATTGGATGAACCACAGCCCAACCAGTTAAAAGATCTGGGGTATGAGTTGCCACACCAGCTTGAATCGTATCAAGAGATCCTTTAGCCACCACTTGAATATCATGAATGTTCAAGCTTTCACGTAGTGAAGGTAAGTTGACAATCCCCACAGCATTTAGCGGATACTTGCCTTCAAATTTCATATTCCCAGACGCTTGGCGCACAGATAAATAGCCCATATCCATACGGGTATCTTCAAATTTTAATTCCGTCCCTGACCAAAGCGCTTCATTTAATTCAATATCATAAAAATCCACACCTGAACTATGGGTTTTAATCAACATATGATCTAAATCTGCATGATCGACACGAAGTACGAACGGCAAACGGATTACACTAAATACAAAAGGTTTATCGCTAGGTGGGGTCTTGGTAATAATTTGCAGATTATTCACATCTGCCTTATTTAAATGAATTTCTTTATTAATAATGGCGCGCCAACCGAGTGTAATATCGGCACGGTCAATTTTTACATCGACAGGTTTTAGCGTAACGAGGACATTTCGTAGAATAATGCCCCGCCACAGGTTACCACCTTCATATTCATAGTGAATGATTTGCTGACGTTCCAGAACACGGTCAAGTAAAAACTTACTGCCTTTGTCTGTAGAGAACATGACCGCCAATGCAGCCACCAAAAAGATAAGCACGAACACGAAGGTCAAAATGACACTTCGAAGAATACGACGCTTCTTCGGCAGTTGCTCTACCGGCGTTTCGTTTTCTGGTTCTTGCTGTTCTTGTTCAGTCATAAAAAACACATCACCTAAAAATTATAATTGTGAACCAATAAAGAAATGTAAACGAATTGGTTTGCTGTCGTCAGAAAGTCCGGTAGCGACATCTAAACGAATTGGGCCAATTGGAGAAGCCCAACGTATCCCCACACCTGCGCTATATGCAGTCGGTGTATTAAAGTCTTTATCGTACGCATTACCAAAGTCACTAAAGACCGCAGCGCGCCAACCTTCTTTAAATTGGTAGTTATATTCTAATGAGCCAGTTGCCAAAACTTGACCACCAATTTTATAGCCATCTTCTTCAGCCGCTAAACTCTTATAGTCAAAGCCGCGAATGGTTTGGTCACCACCGGTAAAATAGCGTAAGTTATAAGGAACTTTATCAAAGTTCTCTGTCAGAATATAACCTACATCACTGCGCCCCACGAACTGGTGATTATCATTTTCACCCAATGAATAAATAAAGCGCCAGCCCGCATTCAAGATCGCCATATCAACATCCGAAAGTAAGCTTTCACTTCCGACTTCAACTTTATAGGTTTGCTTTATCCCTTTACTTGGATTCACACGTTTATCAGAGTCGGTTCGAGAAATTTCATAGCCAAACATCAAGGACTGTTGTTCATTGTTGGTATTCACCAAGAATGCATCTGGAATGTCATCACTAGGATTAAGTCCGTCATCAGTAATACGGTCCAAACGATAACGTAAACCAAATGTATGCTGCCAACTACCACGGGGGTTTTTAATAATCCGGTCCACACCCGCTACAGCAGATTCAATGGAAAGATTAACACCTTGACCGACATCATCACGTTCTTCACGTTCATAACCACCGACTAAGCTGACATAGTCATTTAATGGGTGGTTATATGGGATGTTATAGCGACCATCAATCGATTGACGGATTTTGGATACTTCCATGTTGGCGTCAAAAGAATGACCACGTTTGTTTACAATGGCACGGCGATACTGGCCACGAACACGTGTGCCTGTATCAGTACCAAAACCTGCACCAATTTCTGCACTATTCAGCTTGTCTGCATTCAGTGTCACGATCACAGGGACTTTTTTATCTTCGCGTGCTTGCGCTTTTAAGCGATCTTGTTCTGCTTGTTTGGCATCTTGCGTATCTTGCAAACTGCGTAATTTAGAGGATTGCTCTGCATCATTCACCCCCGCAAATTGGTCTTCATTAACCACTTTTTGCGTCACTTCTTTATTCGACATCACTTCCGTTTTGTCTTTCACTACTTGTGAACTTTCAGACAACTGATTTTGATCGACCAAGGTTTGAATATCCGGGGGCAATTCAAGTGGCTTTTCAATCGGGTCTGGTCGAATTGAATCAACCAAGGTGTAGTTAAAATAGCGAGAGTTGGTCAAGTTATTAGCCAAACCATTCACACGCCAGAAAGTATAGTCAGCACCGTCTTTCCACGTCACCAAACTTTCTAAAATATCGCGATCCAATGGAAACTCTGCATTCGAATCGCTCATTCTAAATTCAACTGCGCCAAGCTTATAACGCTCGCCCGTCTCAAAGCGCAAATTAATATCGGCAGTATTTTGCGGTTGCGCCACTTTTACATCATGTAAACGCCAATACGAGTCGAAGTAACCGTTATTGGTCGCTGCCTCATTGATTCGGCGTTTCGTGGTTTCGTATTTACCATGATTAAGAATGTCACCGTCTTCCTGATCTGGTAATACACCAATCACCTGAAACTGAGCTTGGTTCGCCCCAGCCCCAGAAAATTCAACATTCTGTTTTTCAATTTGCACAGGCGTATTTGGTGTAACCAATACACGAACTTTGCTGTCAGAGACTTTTTCAAATTTGAATTCTGATTGATAGAAACCCACGGCTTGCGCGGCTTGATTGGACAAGCTACGTAATTGAGGCAAAGCCGATGGAAAATCACTAAAGGATTCTTGAGTAAAACCTGAAAGCTTACCTTTAATATTGGCTTTGAGATCTTCCAGTGCCGCACCGTAGGCCTTACTCGACGTTTGACTGGTGTTATGTGCTGAGGTAATTTCAACATCCGCACTAATTCGTGGCACTTTTGCCGTATTCATCTGACGTGGCGGACGTACTTTATATAATAAGCGCTTGAAAATACCTGGCTCTCCATCATCCTCAACTGTTGGGTTATGCAGCTCTTGCAGAGTATTGGCATTTTCATTTCGTGTCGCGGTAATTTCATTATCCGAACGAATTTCACCCATGAGCTGATCAATATTGACTGGCGCTTGGTTAATTTCCGTTAACTCTTTTTGGGTAATATCCGCAACAGCAATTTCTGTTTGCTGTGTTGCACGGTACTCCTGTGCTTGACGTTTGGCTTCTTCAGCAACTTGGAAGATTTCATTCGCCATGTTTTGATCAACAGGTGTCACGGGTAAGTTTTCTAAATCTTCAAACTCAATGGGTTTAAATTCTTGTAGTTGTGTTCCTGCTTGCTGCTGTTCTTGCAGCATTTTCATGCTATCAACAGATTCTTCCGGCTCATTTATATTTTCAATTTTTTCAATTGCTTCAGGCGTCGATAGCCCTTGCTTTACAGCCTCATCCTTGATTTCAGTAACAATCTCTGCTTTTGTATCTGCAGATGTTGCAACCGTTTCTGCGGGAGTTTGGGCGAAACTATGCTGAGCACACAAGGTCAAAAAGATGCTCATATATAGACTTTTATTGCTATGATGCTGTCGTATGCAGTGAGCTATACTGTGATGAAGCAATGTTTTTTTAAACTTGATTTTTGCAGGCATAGCAAACTCTAACAAATTTCATTATGTAATGGACTTAGTCAACCAGATATAGAGCTAAAGATCTTATATCTATTGGTTTTTCGCCATCTCCAAACTCAAAAAACATATTACATGATTTTTTAGAGATTTTACCAATCACTCACATTTCTTAATAAAACTTAATGTAGCAAGACACTTATGAATAACAACGAACATCTGCTAGGTACACGCCGCTTCCTGCCTATGTTTTTGACCCAATTTTTTGGGGCGCTCAATGACAATGTGTATAAACAGGCTTTATTGTTGGTCATCACCTATGGATTAATCCAACAACAGGCATTACCCATCAGCACGCTAAACAATCTAGCTGCATTATTGTTTATTTTACCCTACTTTATTTTTTCAGCGACAGCGGGACAGATCGCAGATAAGTTTGAACGTTCACAACTTGTCCGTGGTATCAAAATTTTAGAAATTATCATCATGGTCATCGGCAGCATTGGCTTTCTGACCGGTCATTTATGGTTGTTATTGTTGGCTCTATTTTTGATGGGAACCCATTCGACATTTTTTGGTCCAATCAAATATGCGATTTTGCCTGAAATTTTAAAACCCAATGAGCTAATGTCAGGCAATGCGCTGTTCCAATCTGCAACATCCATGGCGATTTTATTTGGGATGATTTTGGGTGGTGCTGTGATTGCTTCATCACAAGGCAATTTATTGTGGATCAGCCTAACCGTAATGACCATCGCCATTTTAGGTTATATCACCAGTCGTTTTATTCTTAAGCAAAATGTTACTACACCAGATTTAAAAATCGATTGGAACTTTTTCCGAACTAGTTACCAAACGATGAAATATGCCAAAAGTTTGCCGCTGATTTTTACTATTTTATTGGGGAACTCGTGGTATTGGTTTTATGGTGCAACCTACCTTACCCAAATTCCACAAATGACTCAGCAAAATCTACATGCCTCTGAAAATGTCGTTAGCTTGCTATTGACCTTTTTCTCTGTGGGTGTGGGCGTAGGTTCATTGCTTTGTCGTAAATTGGGCGGCACTCAAGTCAATATTAAGATGGTTCCCATCGGTGCTGTAGGTTTAACGGTATTTGCACTGTATTTAGCCTTTAGTTTGACCCTCGTCCCTACTCAAACTGGCCCACTTATTACCCTTTCAGAAGTTTTTCATCAAGGTTGGGGCTATTACCATGTCATGATTGCCGTGACTTTATTGGGCATTAGTGGCGGATTTTACATCGTTCCACTCTATGCAATGATGCAAGCTTACTCCCCACGCTCACATCGTGCGCGAGTCGTTGCCGCAAACAACATTTTAAATGCGGTATTTATGGTATCTTCTGCTATATTTTCAATTATCATTCTGAGTGTTTTAAAGATTGATATTAAAATACTTTTTTGTATAACCGCAGTGCTCAGTGCAATTTTTTGTATTTGGCTGCTATTACGCATCAAACCTTTGCTTCAAACTACGCAAGTCTCTCTGGAGGATTAATGCATGCGTCAATTTACAGGTGTCGACAAACTTATTCACTCATTTGATCAGGCCTTACGTAGTTTAGTTCCCGGAGCAACGGCTGCACATCGTGAAAATCCGTCTGTTGCTGAAAAGACTCAACTTGCAGTCAGTGAAGCACGTCATGTGGCGGGTTTAATGCGTGTCAACCATAGTGGTGAAGTTTGTGCCCAAGCGCTTTATCATGGCCAAGCACTCACCGCTAAACTGCCAAATGTCCGCCGTGAAATGGAACACGCTGCGATTGAAGAACAAGATCATTTGGCTTGGTGTGAAGACCGCTTAAAAGAATTAGACAGCCATACCAGTCTGCTCAACCCTGTTTGGTACGGCCTTTCTTTTGGGATGGGTGCATTGGCAGGTATTGCCGGTGATAATTACAGCCTAGGTTTTGTCGCTGAAACTGAGCGTCAAGTGAGCCTGCATTTAGAAGATCACATCCGCCAACTTCCTGAACAAGACGAACGTTCACGTAAAATCTTAGTGCAAATGAATGAAGATGAGCTGCATCACCGTGATACAGCACTCAATGCAGGTGGTGTAGACCTTCCTGTTCCAGTTCGTATTGCCATGACTGGTATTTCAAAGCTGATGACCAAAACCAGTTATTACATTTAATGATTTTCTAATGATTGTCGTTAAGTTTTATAAATAGTGAAAAAAAAGCCTGCAATGATGCAGGCTTTTTTATGAGAAATCTTTTGACTTTAATACAATAATTCCTTCACCATCAAAACAGTTTATAGGCTGCCATCGACTTGGTGTAAACCAATCAAAATTCAAACTATAACGTTGTGCAGTGGACGGATAACCTGCTCCACCTAACTCAAGTAGCCATCCTGCCGGACAAATTTCTTTTTGGTTATTCAACATAACGGTTTGATCATGTACCAACTCAAGCAATAAATGACGATGCAGCTCAAATGCAATAACATCAAATCTAGCTATTTGAATCGGCTGTGGAAAACGAGCCGATGTCAAACCTTGACGAATATCAGTCATCTGTTCCAGAGTATAATCGGTTTCAAATGATCGGTTAATCCACGTGCCTTCAGGCAGTACAACCTCTCCATAGTTTAAGGGTTCCTGCAACTGTATATGAATTTTCTTTTGATGCTGCCACTCTGCATAGTCAGAAATAAGATCTGAAATCACGAACAATCCAAGCGTTACTGCAACAAATAAAGGGAAAAACAATACGCCAGATAAACCAATTTTAAGTGCCGCATTTACTTTATATGGTCGATTTTTTTGCTTTTTATACCAATTATTCCAACTCAACCAAATTGCAATGACGATAAATAGCACCAAAATCGCAAAGCAAATAATAAGGAAACCTCCCGCACCCGCACCATAACCTAAGCCCATATTGCTCTCACTAAATATCCCTTTAAATCTTTTAATTATGTTTTGACGACTTTATCAGATCAACCACTTTCACTTTATCAATGTTGATGATGCTTACGCCACCACTTCAACATCGTATAGAGCACACGGAAGAATACGATACATAAAATAACGGCAATAACGATGTAAATATCTTGATGATAAGACAACATTTTCGCCCAAAACAGATGTAAATAATGACTGATTTGGAAGCCAATCGTTGCGACCAACATTACCCAAATAAAACAGGCAACCAGATTAATCAGCACATATTTCCAAACAGGATAAGTACGCACACCGACTGCAATAGGTAAAATGGTTCTAAAACCCCAAGCAAAGCGCATAAATAAAATAGTCAAAATAGGATAACGTTCAATAAACTGGCTCGCACGATCGAATTTTTGTGCAAATTCCGCATTTGATTGGATAAGTTTTTGCCCATAGCGAGCGCCCATTTGATAATAAAACTGATCGCCAATAAAACTGCCCAGCATCGCCACTGCAATCAACATTGGAAAATGAAGTATGTGTTGATGTACGGCATAGGCACCTATCATCAGCACTGTTTCTCCCTCAAACAATGTGCCAATAAAAATCGCAATATAGCCATAGTGCTGAATCAGATCCGTCCAGTTCATATCATTATTTTGAAGCTAAAAAGATAATGTAATCCTGCGACAGCCTATACGCTAGCGCATACCATGACAGGATTTGAATATTTTTTGTTATTGTTTATCTAGCATAGTTAGGTCAGTTTGAAATATCACTCATGTGCGTTAAAAACATTCCGTTTCATTCACTCAATCCACTAAAACTTTTTGACAACTCACCATAGGAAATTGATGTGCTGGATGTTCAAACATCTTATTTTTCCATATATCGAACATTGGAATTTTAACATCGAGTGCTAAAGGCAGTTTTTTCGGATTAAACTGCATGTACGCTAAGCTTTCGCCCCACGCGATCAGATCCAGATCCAAAGCGATATTATGAGACGGACGAACACGACCTGAGTCTGCTTCCATTTTTTTCAGTAAGGTGCTGATTTCATCTACAGATAAACTGCTTTTCACCAAACAAGCTGCATTCCAATAATCCGCCCCAATGCCATCACGACAAGGAATCACATAAATTTTGGAAAATTCAACATGACCCAAAGCCTGAATTTGACGTAAAGCCTGTTGAAAATGCGGTTTGGGATTGAAATTACTCGCCAGAGCTATGGCGAAAATCGTTTCGGTGGCGTTCAAGACGAATTCCTACAGAATTGGCTTGCGCGATAATGGCAGGCTTCCGGATGCTAATCATAATAGATTCAATGCTGTCATAGGTAGCAAAAAGTGCATCAATCACCAGTTTTGCTGCATGTTCGATCAATTTAGGTTGAGCAGTTTGAATGACTTTGGCTGATATTTCGCAAATTTCAGCATAATTCAAGGTATCTTCAAGCTCATCTGACTGAGCCGCCTGCGCTAAACTGGTTTGAATATTGAGGTCGAGCATCAAAGGCTGAATAATCTGACGCTCCCAATTGAAACAGCCGACTACAGTTTCAACTTTCAAACCTTCAATGATAATTGCGTCCATTCTTACACTCAAAATAAAATCTTAAACATCGATAAAATCCTCCTGTTTAAGCAAGAGGATTTTATTTATATCTTGCGGCTAAATTATTGCTTCAACAATAAATTAGGATCCATAGTCTGCACCATCTGAATACGCTGGTCTGCATAAATATCGGTATATGGCGCAAGGATGCGCATAAAGCGATCGAAGTACAACATTTGTTTGAATAATAAAGCGAAGTCACGTGGGAAGCGAATACCATGACGCTCTCCGACTTGTACCATATCCATCATGATGTCATTCAAATCGGCAGGATTCGAGGTTAATAACTCTTGCGGATCGGCCAAAAGCACACCGCTAAATAAGCGCTCTAAGTCGGCAGCTAAGACTTGTGTGTCAATTTTGACAGCCGTCATGCCCATTTTCAGCATATTTTCAGCCATCAAGTTGTAGTCAGTTTTTTGTAGGGCATCCATAAACGCAATACATGCTGTCCACACTTCAGGTTTCAACTGGCCCACGATACCAAAATCGATGAATCCAACTCGACCATCTTCAAGCAACATCAGGTTGCCTGCATGTAAGTCTGCATGGAAACTATTACATAACATCAAGCTGCCAAACCATGTATTCATCGCTGTCACCAAAACTTGCGATGGATCTTTAGCGACTTTCTTGACCACGTCAAAATCGGTCAATGGCACGCCGTATAAACGTTCCATGGTTAAGACACGACGTGTTGAATATTGGTGATAAACCTTTGGTGCTGTTGCGGCTTTGTTTTGAGTTACGTTCAGATAATTCACAAAGTCGTCAAGATTTTGAGCTTCTTCAATAAAGTCCACTTCACGTACCATGCGAACTTTAATTTCTTCAACGATATCTGCAAGTGAAGCAAATTTGACTTTAGGTACAGCTTTTTCAACTAGTTTGGTTGCCCAATGTAAAACGTTTAAATCTGTATAGAGAATCGTCTCGACACCCGGTTTTTGCACTTTAATAACAACATTTTCACCACTGACCAATTTAGCAGCGTGTACCTGTGCTATCGATGCAGAAGCCAAAGGCTTTTCATCAATTGAAGCAAATATTTCATCTAAATTACGGCCAGCAAATTCTGAAGCCAATACCTGCTGCACATAACTAAACGGCAATGACGGTGTCTGATCTAAGCAGCCTTGAAACTCTTCTACATATTCACGTGGAAATAAAGAAGGTGTACTGGCAATAAATTGACCTAATTTAATATAGGTTGAACCTAGTGATTCAAAAGTTTCACGCATTAATTTTGCGTTACTTGGTTTTTCAGTTGCATATTTAAAGCCGGCTTTTGCCGCAACGACTGCGGTCTCACCCATTCGGGCAACCGAGCGAATTCCATCTAACCAGATATTGTTTTTCATAATGTCTTAGAAAAAAATAATTAACGTGAGTGTAGCAAAAAAATAAGGACTTGCTGCTTTATCTTGCCTGACAGATTGGACAATCGGGATCTTTTTCAAAAGCGAGAATTTTTTGCTTCATTGACCGACCGTCCCACAACAAAAGCTTTTGTTTCAGTGCTGTCGTCCCCAAACCCAAATAGAGTAAGGCATGATGTGCTTGCAAACTTGCCATAACATTTGGTGTCGTTGCAAGTACACCCGAGTCTGCACAGCGTAAACTTTCACTGGCATGTTGTTCTTTTGGAAATAAACATTCATAACAAGCAGCATCGGCTTCAACCATAAATAACTGCCCTTGAAAGCCAATTGCAGAAGCACTAATCAGCGCCACATTATTTTCTACACAGCTTGCGTTAACCAAATACCGTGTACTGAAATTATCACAACCATCGAGAACCAAATCTTGCTGTGAAATCAATGCCTTTGCGTTGCTTTCATCTAATTTTGTGGTATAGCTTTGCACACGAATATGCGGGTTAATCGCTTGTAAGCGTTTAGCCAAAATTTCAGCTTTATAAAATCCTACATCGTGTTCTGTATAGGCGATTTGTCGTTGCAAATTACTGATTTCAATGCGATCTGCATCGATCAAAGTGATTTGGCCAACGCCTGCACGTGCCAATAATTCGGCTGTGGTACACCCAATTCCACCGCACCCCACGATGAGTACATTGGCAAGTTTTAGCTTCTCTTGCGCATCGATGTCCCAACCATCCAACAATATTTGACGGCTGTATAAATGCATTTCATCATCACTTAATTCCATGTCTGAATCTAGATCGAGCTGTGCATCCATGTTCTGCTATCTCATTTAAAACATAAAACCGAGGCCATTATAACGAGCAATCCAAAGATAAGGACGAAAATAAACATTCAATTTTGCTATGAAAATTTAGGCATTCACATTTTAAACAAAGCCTGAATACTTTGTTCAATTGCCGTATTTACCTGCTGCATATCGATCTGCTGATTTAAAAATAGTAAATCGACGAAAGGCTTCGAAATGGTTGCACCAAATAACATATCCGCCATGATATCTGCATTTAAGTTCAATACAAATTGGGCACTTGGAATATGACTCACAGTATGAATCAAATGATCTCGGCTTTTGGCGATACCTTTTTCATAAAAAGTATCACTTATTCCATCAACACCAACACGCTCTGCGATCGCCAGTCGGCACAACTTAATATGCCGCTCGGACAGGACATGCTCAGCGATTTTCTTCAACTGATTCTGCAAGGCCAACACACGATCTAAACTATTGGCATCAAAAGCATCTTCAGTCCAGATATAGGACGACTCAACCAATGAAATAAGCAGTTCACGTTTATCAGAAAAATACACATATAGCGTTTTTTTAGACATACCTGCTGCGGTCGCAATTTCAGACATGGTGACATTTTCAAAGCCCTTCTCACCAAAGAGTTGTTCTGCAATAGAAAAAATTTCTGCACGCCGCTGTTCTGCCGACATGACCAAAGGACGGCCTAGTTTTGCCAATGCTGCTCTCTTTGACTTAGGAAACCGATAAGTTTCAGAATGCGCTGCTTTCCACAAGATCCAACCACATTATGACAGCATCAAATACACGTGCAATGCCCATACTCATTGCATTACTCGCAACCATCGGCCCGATAGGTATTGATATGTACCTACCAAGCATTCCCGTTATGGCAACATCTTTAGGGAGTAGCGAAGGTGCGATCCAACTGAGTTTGATGACATTTTTTGTGGGTTTAATGCTTGGCCAGCTGATGTATGGCCCACTATCGGATAAATTTGGCCGTAAGCCGCTTATTTACTTAGGTTTAGGGATTTATATTTTAGGCTCGATCGGCTGCACATTTGCACAAAGCGTTGAACAATTACAATGGATTCGCTTTATTCAAGGTTTAGGTGGTTCAATTGGGATGGTGATTGCCTTTGCGATTATCAAAGATCAGTTTCAAGGCCCGGCAATGGGCAAAATGATGTCAATGGTTTTGGCGATATTAGGCCTTTCACCGGTGGCTGCACCTCTAATTGGCGATGGCTTACAGGCTTTAGGTTCATGGCGAAATATTTTTATTTTTTTAGCCGTATATGCCGCGATTGTATTGGCAGCCGTTGCAATGCTACTCCCTGAAACACGTCAAGTGGAATTGCGTCAACAATTCAAGCTCTCACAAACCATCAAATTATATGGGCAAATTATCAGGGATCGTAAGTTCATCATTTACTCACTCACACTGTGTATTGCACAAGCTGGCTTCTTTGCCTATATCGCTGGTTCAGCCAGTGTATTTATCAGTGAGTATCAGTTGAGTTCTACCCAATTTAGCCTGCTCTTTGCATTCAATGCATTTGGTTTAATTGCTGCTGCAATCTTTAACCCCAAAGTGCATGAAAAATTTGGACCACTGAATGCCTATAAAATCATGAACAGCAGTTTCTTACTCATTATGGCTGTATTGCTCCTTGCACAATGCTCAGGCTATTCAAATCTAATATTCTTCTGTAGCGCACTATTTATCGCCGTTGCACTTTTAGGTTTCATTATGCCTACCGGAAGCCATTTGGCTCTTATGTTTCAGCATAAAAATGCTGGTACAGCATCTGCATTATTAGGTGCTTTACAATTTGGCTTTGGTGCGATCATTACAACTTTAACCGGTAAATTTAGTAATTTTGGCAGCTTAGGTTTAGTCACAATCATGTTTGCTTGTGCACTTATTTCTGCACAGCTTTGCCTCATTAGCTTTCCAAAACATTTACCGATGTCTCAGCATTAAAATTGCAAACTCAAAAATAATTATTATCCAACTTAAATAAGCAAATCAAAAAAGGCTGCATTTACGCAGCCTTTCCTTTAATCTATCTCAGCCTAAACTTAACTGACCTTTTGCATTAATTGTGCTTTGGCCACTTCTTGTTGTTTCAACAGATTACGTTGGATTTTTCCACTCGATGTTTTAGGCAACCCATCTACAAATTCAATTTCTTTTGGATAAGCATGCTTGGATAAACGAGATCGCACATAGGCTTGTAGCTTATCCATGAGTTCTGAACTTGCTTGATATTGTGGTTTCAATACCACAAAAGCTTTGACCAATTCTGTACGCTCAGGATCAGGCTTACCGACAACTGCCGATTCTAAAACCTCTTCGCACTCTAATAATGTGCTTTCCACATCGAAAGGCCCTACACGATAGCCTGACGTTGTAATGACATCATCAGCACGACCCACAAAATCAATGCCGCCTTCTTCATTTAACCTAACAGTATCACCAGTTAAATAGTAGTTCCCGACAAAGGCTTTACGGTTATTGCCGCCATAGCCCGTGAACCACATGAGTGGAGATTGCGACCAGTCTAATGCCAATGTTCCAATCCCACCACGTTCAATTTCTTGATGGTCTTTATCAAGCACCGCGAAACGATGTCCCGGTATAGCAAAACCGGCTGAACCCACTTTTTTGTAGTGTTCTAAAGCATGATGATTTGCAATCACCATACCGAGTTCCGTTTGTCCATATTGGTCATAAATATTGACGTTTAAGTCGTGATTAAACCATTGAATCACTTCGGGAGTTAGTGGCTCTCCTGCGCTACTCACAACCCGTAAATGTGATTTTATGGATTCATCAAATTTTTCTTTAAACCCAAAGAACATACGAAAAGCCGTTGGTGAACCGGTCAAATTGCTGACTTTATATTTTTTGATGACTTGAAGTGCGTGATCAACACTAAAAGCACGTTCATCCATAATAATGCTGTGCCCTAAACTTAAAGGCCCTGCAATTCCATAGTACAAACCATAAGCCCAACCCGGATCTGCTAAATTCCAAAATGAATCTTCATCACGCAAATCAACCGCATGTGTCATATATCCTTTAAATGCCAACAACGCTTTGTGTGGCACAGGTACAGACTTGGCTAAACCCGTCGTCCCTGAGGTAAACATCATTAAAAATTCATCATCAAAAGAACGGGGTACTGAGTTATATGCGGTGTCATGAAGTTGCAGCTCTGACCAAAAGTCAGGATCTGTCTGAATCGCTTGATCGGCATGCACGGTTAAAATATGTGGTAAATCAATATGATTGAGTTTTGATCGTTGCTCAGTGTTGGTTACAATCAGCTTTGTTCCCGCAGTTTGCACCCGATGCTCAATCGCTTTGGACTCAAATGCCGTAAATAAAGGCTGATAAATTGCCCCTATACGCCATGTTGCCAATACGGTGATCAATAACTCTGCTGTACGGGGTAATAGACCTGCAATGCAATCACCTGCTTTCAATCCAATGCGCTGATAATAATTTGCCAATTGTGCAGAAGCTAAATCTAATTGCTCAAAAGTCCATTGCTCAGATTCACCATTTTTACCTTCCCAGATCAGCGCAGTTCTATTTTGCCCAACATAGCGCCCACAACATTCATCATAAGCATTGATTGAACTTGGCGTACCGACCAATTGTTCTGTAACCATCTTTTCAAAATTAAAATCACGATATGCTTGTTCTAGTGTCTTCATGACGACAATTCCTATCCGGTTCTCTATGATTCAAAGTGCAAGACTTTGAGGTTTATTCATCTTGTTGTTGTACCGCTGCGTACTAGTGACGATTCCTTTGCCACATCCGCCTTTACTGCTATTCCATACACCGATTGCAATGTCGGTTTTTTAGTTTTGAAACTTATACTTTGTTAAACAATCTATTCTTAGACTGTGTATACCTAGATAACCATGTTTGGATGTGCCCTGCAATTTCCATAACCATCAACGCCATTGCAGGGTTTGAACATCGACCAAAGTCTATTTTTTAATCACCTATCCTTTGGTGACTTCACGTGCAATCACCAGACGTTGAATGTCCGATGCACCTTCATAGATTTGGCTGACACGTACATCACGATAAATGCGTTCAACTGGGAAATCAGATACATAACCGTAGCCTCCATGGATTTGAATGGCATCTGAACACACCCGTTCAGCCATCGTCGATGCAAAAAGTTTCGCCATCGAGGCTTCTTTTAAGCATGGAAAACCGGCATCTTTTAACGTCGCTGCATGGAAAATTAACTGGCGTGCTGCCTCAATTTGGGTGGCCATATCCGCGAGGCGAAATGCCACGGCCTGATGCTGTACAATCTCCACCCCAAATGCCTTTCGTTCATTGGCATATTCAACGGCTGCATCTAATGCTGCTCGTGCCATACCCACAGACTGCGCTGCAATGCCAATTCGACCTGACTCTAGGTTTGATAAGGCAATTTTATAGCCTTCACCCTCTTGGCCTAAAAGACTATCGGCAGGTATCCGACAGTCATCTAAAACTATAGTTGCTGTATCGGAACAATGCTGACCCATTTTGTCTTCTAATCGCGATACGATATAACCCGGCGCATCCGTTGGTACTAAAAAGCACGAAATCCCTTTTTTACCTGCAGATTTATCCGTTACCGCAAAAACCAAGGCTACTTGAGCATGTTTTCCTGTGGTAATAAATTGCTTGGTGCCATTTAACACCCACTCATCACCATCACGCTCCGCTTTACATTCCAATGCACTCGCATCTGAACCCACTTGTGGTTCTGTTAGGCAAAAACAACCTAACCATTCGCCAGTGGCTAATTTTTTTAAGTATTTTTCTTTTTGTGCTTCAGTACCATAACGTTGCGTAATGCCACATGGCAGGGAGTTTTGTACGCTGACAATTGTGGAAATCGCACCATCACCTGCAGCAATTTCTTCTAAGGCAACAACCAAAGACACATAGTCTAAACCTGCACCACCCCATTCATCCGAAACCGTCATGCCTAAAGCACCTAGCTCACCAAGTTTTTTTAGCTCTTGTGCAGGAAATGCTGCCGTTTTGTCACGCTCAGCAGCCGTTGGTTTCAGTTTTTCTTGCGAATAGCTTCGCATCATGTCCTGAACCATTTTTTGTTCATCATTTAAAATCATGGGACTTCCTTTTCTAAATCTTTTATAGCGCGTATAGCTTTAATTTTTGGATAACTGCGGAATTAAAAATTCTTTGGCTGTATTAAAGCAAAGTTGGATACACGACGACGTCATTTGCAACTGTCTGAGGCAGGACGCCATTAATCTCTAATGTTTGTGTAATCTGTAAATCAATAAATACTTGATGACGAGTTTTACAAATGACTATGGTTTTGGTTACTTTTGCCGAAACAAAAGTAACGAGATGAGCTACTGTCAACGAAGTTATTCTCGATCAGACTCCGTCGTAGAAGCCAGAATAAGCAGTTTTAATAAATAACTATTTAGGCTGCATACGAATCGCGCCATCAAGACGAATCACTTCGCCATTGAGATAGGCATTTTCAAAAATATGCGTCACTAATTTTGCAAACTCTTGTGGTTTTGCTAAACGTGGAGGGAATGGCACCATTTGCCCCAAAGCATCTTGTACATTTTGTGCTAAGCCTTTGAGCATCGGCGTTTCCATAATGCCCGGAGCAATGGTCATCACACGGATTGATTCACGTGCAAGCTCACGCGCAAGAGGTAATGTCATTGCAACCACTGCCCCTTTAGATGCTGCATAAGCCGACTGACCAATTTGACCATCGAAAGCCGCAACCGACGCCGTATTCACAATCACGCCACGCTCTTCTTCACCCGCTTTTAATTCATATTTAGCAATCAGTTGTGCCGCATAGCGCAGCATATTGAATGTACCTGAAACATTTATATTTAATACTTTTTGGAACATCGCCAAATCATGTAATCCGTCACGACCTAAAACTTTTGCAGAGGGTGCGATACCTGCGCAGTTCACTAAGCCATTAAGTTGACCAAATTCCGCTTCAACTTGTGCAAAGAAAGCGCAGACCGCTTGTTCATCAGTGACATCCAATTGAACAAATTTGGCATGATCACCCAGTTGACGTTGCATTGCTTCGCCATGCTCATGATTCATATCCACAATAATCACTTTGGCACCCAAGCCAATCAGATGTGTTGCTGTCGCAGCGCCTAAACCCGATGCACCACCGGTCACGACGAAAACTTTTCCTTTAATGTCCATAGCATTTCCCTATTTATGATGTCTTGTTTTAAATTCGACTTAAGATGCAGAGTAAACAGAGAATTTATTCAGTACAATTTCCAAATGTTGCATCTTTTCTGATGTATTTGGACAATTCTGAACAAGGACCTATCCGAACATATGCCGAAGCATGGACTCGAATACAGTAAAGGGACGATTTCTATCGACTTGGTGCATGAAGCATTACACGATGCGCAAAAAAAGCACTTTGATATTTCTGCTATTTTGCATAAGTCTGGTATACCCTCAGAGTTACTGCTATCGCGTAAAACCAGAGTTTCTGTTTCTCAATATGCGGCTTTATGGACTCATCTTGCAGATGTGATGGATGATGAATTTTTTGGCATGGATCGGCATGCCATGCGACGTGGCAGTTTTAAGCTACTGTCGAAAATGGTCATGCATAACAGCACCTTGGGTGATGCACTCAAGCAAATCCTACAATTTTTAAATCTGGTTTTAGATGACTTGCATAGTGATTTAACTATTGAAGATCACTTTGCTTATATCGTGATCTATGACCAACATGCGCCTAAACGCATGTTCAGCTATGCAACTTATTTAATGCTCATCCATACGCTACTGTGCTGGCTGAGTGGACAACGAATTTTGTTAAATCAAATCCAATTCAAATGTGATGCGCCGCTTGATGATCACGACTATAAAGTTCGCTTTTGTGAAAATATTCATTACCAAGCCAGTCAAAACTATATTCAGCTAGATGCCAGTTATTTAACCCTGCCAATCAAACAAGACACACGTTCATGGTATCAATTCCTACAACAAACGCCTGAAAACCTTTTGGTGCGCTTTAAAAACCCGTATGCGCTCAGTAGCCAAATTCGTAAACAACTGTTAGACGTTTCTCCTGCCGAATGGTTAGAGTTTTATGAGTTGGCGGTCAAAATGAATATGTCGGAAGCCACCATGCATCGCCGTCTTAAAAGTGAAGGTGTGAGTTATCAACAACTCAAAAATGATATCCGACGTGATACTGCCATCGATTTTTTAACCCATACCGATAAAAGTTTGCAAGATATCAGTGAAGAACTAAATTTTCATGATCCGAGTGCTTTTCATCGGGCATTTAAAAAATGGACAGGCGTCAGTCCCGGTGCGTATCGACAAAATAATGCGCCTGAATTCAAGGCCTAGAATTTGATATTCGCTATTTATAAATTGAATATTCATCTAATTAATAGAAAATCAATAACTTAAAAATATTCAATAAATAGACTGACCATTCATCCTTGAACGATTGCTACTTTAGTCTAATTAGGTTATTTTTCACTCAATTTAAAGCACTTTGCTTATTTATTTTTCAATTCTCCTGCATCTCCTTGAAAGGCTATCCTATGCTTAAGATGATTGATGTTCTTGAACAACAACTTGTTCAAAACTTTTCAGATTCCCTTTTCACTCAGATTGACGCAATTGATGAACTGTTTCATGAACAGCTTAAAACTGTCGCAGATATCGATTTGCAAAATTTGATCTCACAATTTTTTAGCACTGAAAATGCAGTTGAAGTTGCTCATGCACTGGATATCCAAGCGGATGACATTGAAGCAATTCAAGCAGGTGCAAATCTAAAAGATGAAAATTTAGTGAATGCAACTGCAAAAATTATTGCTTACTGTCTTGCAGTAGAAACAGCAGCTTTAGAACAAGTTGAAGTTTTCGATAGCTTACAAGACTACCCAATGTAAGTATTGATCGAATATCAAAAACAAAAAAATAAAGCGCATTCAATGCGCTTTATTTCTGACTATCTCTAATACCAAATCAATGTTGCCACTGACCTAAACTGACACGGTCATTACCACCATAATCTTTTACAGTCCGAACATTTCGATATCCAGCCTGTAAGAACAAATGTCTGACTGCTTCCCCTTGGTCATAACCATGTTCGAGCACCACCCAACCATTCACGGTTAAATGTTTTTTGGCTTGAAGAATGATTTGTTCAAGATCTGCAAGTCCATGATTGTCTGCAACCAAAGCACGTTCAGGCTCTGTCGCCAAATCCTTCATGTGTACATCATCAACATCGATATACGGCGGATTTGACACAATTACATCAAAGAAAGCACGTCCAAAAGGTTTCAACCAAGAACCTAAGACAAACTGCACATGTTCAAGATCATGCTTTTTGGCATTAAACTCAGCAACTTCCAAGGTAGGTTCGTAAATATCCGAAGCTACAATTGACCACTCTGGACGCTCACTGGCTAATGACAAGGCTACAGCGCCAGTTCCTGTTCCTAAATCCACCACACGAGCATCTTCAGGAAGTTCTAAACGCAGTACAGTTTCAACGAGCACTTCGGTATCAGGACGTGGCACCAAAGTGTCTTTAGTCACTTTTAAATCTAGCGTCCAAAATGGCTGAGAACCTGTGACATAAGCCAAAGGCTCACCCGCAGCAATACGAGCAAGACTTTCAACATAGAGTTGTTCTTGCTCAGCTGTTAATTCTTGATCCTTTTTCAGGATTAAATCAAAAGAATCAATCTTGGTGATGTGCTCTAACAACCACGCATTTTCCTGACGTTCATAACTTTCAGGTTCACCACGATAGGCCAAAGCCTGTGCAATATTCATCAGCCACCATTCTGCTGTGCTAATAATGCCAACTGATCGGCTTGATATTCACGATGCAAACTATCTAGCAATTCAGTCAAATCACCTTCCATCACTGCATCTAACTTATACAGTGTTAAGTTAATACGATGATCAGTCATACGACCTTGTGGATAGTTATAGGTACGAATACGCTCAGAACGGTCACCAGAACCTACCAAGTCACGACGCATTTCAGACGTCGCTGCATCTGCCGCTGCGCGTTTAGCATTTTCTAAACGAGAAACCAATAGCGCCATCGCTTTGGCTTTGTTTTTATGCTGTGAACGTTCGTCCTGACATTCTACAACTGTACCCGTTGGAATATGGGTAATACGTACAGCAGAGTCAGTTTTGTTAATGTGCTGACCACCCGCACCAGATGCACGATAGGTATCAATACGTAGTTCTGAAGGATTAATTTCTACACTGGTGTCTACATCAATTTCCGGCAAAATCGCAACAGTACATGCCGAAGTATGCACACGACCTTGTGACTCAGTTGCAGGAACACGCTGTACACGATGCGCACCACTTTCAAATTTTAAGCGGCCATATACGCCTTCACCATTGATGAGGCAAATTACTTCTTTATAACCGCCATGTTCGCCGTCATTTTCAGACAACACTTCAATACGCCAACCTTGTGATTCAGCATATTTACTGTACATTCGATACAAGTCACCCGAGAAAATGGCAGCTTCGTCACCACCCGTTCCGGCACGGATTTCTAAATAGGCAGAGTTCGCATCATTCGGATCTTTTGGAATCATCAGAATGTTTAAGTCTGCTTCAAGCTGACCAATCAAAGCTTTATTTTCTTTAATTTCTTCAACGACCATTTCTTTGAAATCTGGATCCGTCATCATCACTTCAGCAGTTTCAATATCTTCTTCTGCTTGACGGTATTTTTTCCAAACTTCGGTGATTTCAGATAAATCACTATGCTCACGAGACAACTGACGGAAACGTTTATTGTCTGAAATGACTTCTACATCTGCGAGTAATGCATTTAATTCTTCGTGACGGTCAGAGAGCTGATCTAATCGTAAACGTAACGATTCTTTCATTTTTCAAAAAATCTCAATACACAGGCTCTACCGCTAAACTTTCACGGATATGCCAAAATTCAAAATAATGGCGCTAGTGTACCGATAATGGGTCTGAAATGACATATATATTGTTTTTTGGCCTATCAATGACCCTAAATATCAAAGTGTGAACTTCATCACTCCTACCTTTCTCCACAAAGTCGTACAGATTTTCTGCATTCGACCATTTTTTTCACAATATTAATAAAACTTATACAAACTAGACACTCAAATCACCAAATAAAGAGAAAGCTCTCCATATTTACAGCGAATAGTTTTGTTACATTTACTGCCATCGAAATGATTATGAAAAAGTCCTCGCGTTTATGAAGGACATGGAGTGAACTATGAAACTGAATACTCTTTTAATGACAGCCACTCTAGCAACTGCTTCTATGTTCACTGTGTCTGCAAATGCAGATAGTACAACACGCGTTGCTGCAGCTAGTGCATTAGGTAGTGTTGCAGGTACTGCAATTGGTAAAAACATGGGCGGTAATACCGGCGCTACAATTGGTGCCGCTCTTGGTGGTGCTGGTGGTGCTGCGGTAGCAAGTAATAAACGCAACCGTACAGAATCTGCTATCGGCGGTGCTTTAGGTGGTGGTACAGGGTATACTGTTGGTAAAAGCATGGGCGGTACAAACGGTGGTTACATCGGCTCTGCACTAGGTGCTGCTGGTGGTGCTGCTCTAGGTAATAAAATCTCTAAAGACAAAGCTTACGACAAACACCAAGAACGTAAATACAAAAAACGTTACCGTCGTCGTCACTAATTCAAAATTAGTGAGTCCTTATTGAATAGTGAAAATAGCACCTTCGGGTGCTTTTTTTATGTATCGCCTTTTTTCAAATGATAAATACAACTTTATTTATTGCAGCTCATACATATGTAGATTTGCCTTCTCTCCAACCAAGTCATCAATCATGTAGAAATAAAGTGCAAAATTTACATTGCAGCAACGGAACACGTATTTTATTTCACATCACGCTCCAAATATTCGCTATGTGTTTTCATATATTGATATCAACAGATAAACATCATGCTTCGTAAGGAGTTTAAAAATGAAAATTAATAAAATTCTATTCAGTGCAGCAATTGCCGCTTCAGCGCTTACTATGACTGCAACACATGCAGGTAATAGCACCAATACTGCATTAACATCTGCTTTAGGTGGTGTTGTTGGTGCAGCAATCGGTAACCAAGTTGGCGGCCAAACTGGCGCAATGATTGGTTCAGCAATTGGTGGCGGTGCAGGTGCTGCAGCATCGGCAAACAAACGTGACCGTAATGGTGCCATCATTGGTGGCGCACTTGGTGGTGCAGGTGGTTATACTGTAGGTAAAAACATGGGTGGCACAAACGGTGGTTATATCGGTGCTGCACTTGGTTCAGCCGGTGGTTCTGCACTAGGTAAAAAAGTCTCTGAAGACCGTCGCTATAATGACCGTTATGATGATCGCTATGACCGTCGTTATAACAACCGTGGCTATCGTACCAATAATTATAGTTACAATGACCGAGGCTACCGTGGAGACAATGGTCGTCACTTAGGTTGGTACAAAAACGGTAAACGTTAATCGATATATTTCAATGAAAAAAAATCAGCACCTTCGGGTGCTTTTTTTGTTTATAAAAAACTTTAGGTATATCTAAAGTTGACTTTTTACACAGCCCCACGACCATATCGAATTTATTCGATATACATTAGGCTATTTATATCGTATTATTTCGATATAAAGATCTCTGAGAGAAAACATGCGTACTCTAGCCGATACAAAATTTTCAATACTTGAACTCGCACCAGTTCGAGATGATAAAACCATCGAATTTTCACTCAAACATGCACTCCAGTTAGCACAAAAAGCGGAACAACTTGGCTATGAGCGTCTATGGTTAGCCGAACACCACAATATGGATGGCATCGCAAGTTCTGCAACTGCGGTTTTACTCGGTTATCTCTTAGCAAATACACAATCCATCAAGCTCGGTTCAGGCGGGATTATGTTGCCTAACCATGCACCTTTGGTTGTCGCTGAACAATTTGGCACACTTGAAACGTTATATCCCGGCCGCATTGAACTCGGGTTAGGTCGTGCGCCGGGTACCGACCAAACCACC
This sequence comes from Acinetobacter sp. YH16044, assembly GCF_013417145.1. Taxonomy (NCBI): domain Bacteria; kingdom Pseudomonadati; phylum Pseudomonadota; class Gammaproteobacteria; order Moraxellales; family Moraxellaceae; genus Acinetobacter; species Acinetobacter sp. YH16044. The sequence continues at coordinate 85,308 of NZ_VPEK01000007.1, read as the reverse complement.
ATGCGTGCATTACGCCGTGGCCGTCAGGAAACCGAAGATCAATTTCCACAAGATGTCCTTGAGATATTGCAATACTTTAAAGCACCTGAGCCACAGCAGCGCATCATTGCTACACCGGGACAAAATACACATGTTCCTGTATGGCTTTTAGGTTCAAGTCTGTTCAGTGCACAACTCGCTGCACGTTTAGGTCTACCCTATTCATTTGCTTCACATTTCGCACCACGCATGCTTGGACAAGCAATTCAGCTCTATCGTGAAAATTTCCAAGCATCCAAATATTTAGATCAACCTTATGTGTCTATGGGCGTACCAACGGTTGTTGCTGAAACAGATGAAGAAGCAGAATATCTAGCAACGAGTGCTTACCAACGGGTTTTAGGTTTAATGCGTGGTCAAAGTTTAAAACTCAAAGCTCCGGTCGACAGTATGCAAGGCTTATGGTCTGCTGCAGAAAAGCTGTCTGTTGATAATTTCTACGCTATGGGACAAGTCGGTTCAAATGCAACTGTTCGAACAGGTTTAGAAAACCTACTCACTAAATATGACGTTGATGAGTTTATTTTCACCTGCGACATTTACGATACCGATAAGCGCATTGAAAATTTCGAACGTTTAATGCAAATCAAAAATGATCTCGCTTAAGACTCTAAGCTTAATAATCTAATCCAAGCGTTTAATCCGTCTAAAGGCAGAATTGTGACTACATGTTTTGTGGTTCTTTAGACGGATAGCAGTCAACAGATAATATGGTTTCGGCTAACAACGACCAAACCTGTACTTAAAAACCATCATTGCTTCAACGAAATAATTGCTTTACTCATTTTTATTCCTGTATAAATATTAAACATAAGCAAATCAAAGAGAAAAATAAGCAAATGAGCCAATATATTAATAAACCCACACCCGCATTTATCGCAGCAAGTTGGTGTGCACTCATTTTAGGCGCTGTAGTGTTTTGCATAGGTTTATTCAATGCAAATATGATGCTGAATGAAAAAGGCTTTTATCTCATTTTATTGCTTTATGGATTATTTTCATCGGTTTCACTACAAAAAATCATTCGTGACCGTTTAGAAGGAATGCATGTCACTGCAATCTACTTTGGACTGTGCTGGGCATCCGTCATTATTTGCCTCGTACTTCTTGCCATTGGTCTATGGAATGCTGAACTGGCATTAAGTGAAAAAGGGTTTTACATGATGGCTTTCCTAATGAGTTTGTTTGGTGCAGTTGCTGTACAAAAAAATATTCGTGATATGGACTATTTACGTACACATACCGACCAACCCGAACTTAAGCATTCAACCACGAGTCAGCTTGACTATAACTCATCAGATGATGAACCACTTTAAAACTCACAAAATTTATAGATCTCAAAAGCTGTTCATGCAGGTCGCTCATTGTTTTATCGATCTGCTTGAGCGGTTAATGAACTACAACGCATAAAAAAATCAGTTCACTCCTAGAAATCTATAAATGACAAGGGCCAAGCAAATCGATTCTACACAAATTGCATGACTCATCAGACTGAAATAACGCTTTACCCCAACTGGCCCATCACAGAATATATTCCTATCTAAGACTCAACTAAAAAAACAAAAGATAAGGAATAAATATGGCCAACAAGCAGGATGCAACCCACCATATTTTTAATAATCATCTAGAGAATTTTGAACACTTTCGTGGAACGATCATCGGTTCAGAACAGATCAAAGATTATGATTTTAAGAATCAAAAAATCGCCATTATTGGGATAGATCAGCATGTGGTCTCTGAACTACATCATCTATGTCAGGTTGCAGATAACATCATGGTCTATCAAATCAAACCGCAATTTGTTTTACCGCGTACTGAACGTCTATTGAATAAATTAATTCAACATCCACTGATTGCAAAAAATCGACGTTTATTTAGCAATCGTATTAAGAGTATTTTGGCGATTCGCTTTTTAGAAGATCAAGTGCCGAACCATTGGTTAAGACATTTACTCAGTCCAAATACCGCAATTCAGAACAAAACCTTCCTAAAATCGGATCATTATTATGCAGCATTACAGCAGCCCAACTGCATCTTAAACACTTGGCCTATTGCAAAAATTCAGAGTAATTCAATCACGGCTTTAGATGAGCATACGTTTGAGTGTGATGTCATTGTGCGCAGCGAATCTAACCAGCCTAAAGAAAAGTAATTACAATGAAATGATTTTCACATAACATTTACTATAATTTATCCGATTGATCAAAACTCACAACACCAAAAGCCATCTCTGGCGGCTTTTGGTAGCTCCCCTACTATATTGGATACTTTCATTCGATAAGGCTAAGGATTCTTAAAAATCCATAAATGAAAATAGCTTTAATCGTGCTACATGCTTTTTCAGCTCTCAGACTTAAATCATGCTTCCGACCTGCACCAGCAGCTACAGCGAGTTTATAGACGTGCAATTTTGAATAGTTATGATCAATTCTTCATGAAAATTTTATTTCAAACTAATAAATTTTCAGTCGCTTAATTTTGTCTTACACCACTCTTTTAATCCCTAACTATAAGTTGGAAAATTTATACCGATGCTCATATTCAGCCGACATTTACTTATGTTCTAATCTATATTCAATAAGAAAATAACTGCTAAAAATCCAATTTTAATATCACTTCATATCTGCTTTTAAAGCCTAAATAGTCTCAATTCGAGCATTCCCCACCCACATCAATTAAATAAATGATGCCATTTCTTGAGATTTAACACCTAAAAGCGACTGTTTGATTATTTTTTATTCTATTTTCTGCCTATTTTTTTAGCATTTAAATCAGTATTTTTGAAAAATTGATTAAATATTAAACCATATTAGCTAAATCTTGTATTTATACAACTCATATCAAGTGGATTATTCAGGCTTAATTCATAGATAAAAATACAACAAAACACGGATTATTTTAAAAGATTTGTGCTGTCAATTTGGCCATATTTTATAAATTTCCAGGCAAAGAAATTCATCGAACTGGTACACAAATGAATGCAAAAATTGCTTAAAATTTAAGTCTAAATATTGAGGAAAATTTTCATCAATATCTTAAATATTTATCATTCATTAAAAGTATGACAAGCCAAAAATTAATACTATTTTTATATAATTTATACAGTAATTTATTATCATCAGAAGAGCCACCGAAGTGGCTCAATTTACACTTAACCAATGCGACGCTTCAGTCCTGTCATTTGTAAAACACGTGTAGAAATTTCTTCAATCGACATTTCAGACACGTTTAAGTATTTAATTCCTTCAGAAATATAAATACCTTCAATCGCACGTAGTTCCATTTGGCACTGACTAAAACTTGCATAACGGCTATTGGCCTTACGCTCTGAACGAATTGCTACAAGGCGCTCTGCATCAATCATCAAGCCAAATAACTTATGTTTATGCTCACGTAAAACTGCAGGTAAACGGTTGTCATCCAAGTCTTCTTCTGTCAACGGATAGTTCGCTACACGAATACCAAATTGCAAAGAGAGATAGATGGAAGTCGGTGTTTTACCCGAACGTGACACGCCAATTAAAATTAAGTCGGCTTTGTCATAATGACGAGTACGTGCCCCATCATCGTTATCTAAAGCAAAATGCACCGCATCAATACGTGCTTTATAAGACTCAGAATCTGTTACTGCATGGGTTTGACCGACTAAAGTCGTAGGCGCAGTACCCAACTCGTCAGACAATTTACTAATAAGCCCTTCAAAAACATCAAGATTTACCGCATCTGCCGTATTAATAATGTCACGCACATACGGGTCAACAAGGGTGTCAAACACCAAAGGCTTTTGACCGTCTTGCTGCGCTCTAAGATTGATCTCTGCAACCACATTTGTAGCCGCTTCTTCAGAGGTAATATAAGGAATAATATGAATGTCAAAATCTACATGAGGGAACTGGGCTAACAGTGAATGACCAAGCGTTTCTGCGGTAATCGCTGTCCCATCCGAAACAAAGAAAACACTACGCTGAATCTGTTTACCTTCTGACATTAAAATTCTCCTCCAAAATTTGTCTTAGTGCTATATAATCTTTATAGTAAACCATCTTACATGACTGTCACTTAGTAAATTTAGAATGCTAAGTAATTTGTTATAATTTCATGCCAAGATAGTGATTAATACTGCAAAAGTGGAGTAACAACTTTGGAAGCGCGCGTAATTGGTCTAGAAAAATTAGGGAAACACGACGTAGAACTCGTGGGTGGTAAAAACTCATCATTAGGTGAAATGATCAGCCATCTAGCAAATGCTGGTGTATCTGTTCCTGGTGGTTTTGCTACTACAGCTCAAGCATATCGTGAATTCCTCGAGCAAAGTGGCCTAAACGCTAAAATTAACGCTGAACTTGCTGCACTCAATGTTGACGATGTAAATGCACTTGCTGAAACTGGTGCAAAAATCCGTCAATGGATTGTAGACACTCCGCTGACTGCTGAACTTGAAACAGAAATTCGTGAGGCTTTCACAGCTCTTTCAAACGGCAACCCTGATATCGCGGTTGCCGTTCGCTCATCTGCAACAGCAGAAGACTTACCAGATGCTTCATTTGCTGGCCAACAAGAAACTTTCTTGAACATCCGTGGTATCGACAACGTCCTTATTGCGATTAAAGAAGTATTTGCTTCACTTTATAACGACCGCGCAATTTCTTACCGTGTACACCAAAACTTCGCACATGACGTCGTTGCGTTATCTGCAGGTGTTCAACGCATGGTTCGCTCTGAAACAGGTGCAGCTGGTGTAATGTTTACACTTGATACAGAATCTGGTTTCCGCGACGCAGTTTTCATCACAGCATCTTATGGCTTGGGTGAAATGGTTGTACAAGGTGCAGTTAACCCTGACGAATTTTATGTATCTAAACCACTTCTAAATGCAGGCAAACACGCTGTATTACGTCGTAACCTTGGTTCTAAACACCAAAAAATGATTTATGGTGAAGAAGGCGCTGCGGGTAAATCAGTGGTTGTTGTAGACGTTGAAAAAGCAGATCGTCAACAATTCGCTTTAAATGACCACGAACTTCAAGAACTTGCTAAACAAGCATTGATCATTGAAAACCATTACGGTTCAGCAATGGACATCGAATGGGCGAAAGATGGCGATGATGGCCAAATCTATATCGTTCAAGCACGTCCTGAAACTGTGAAGAGCCGCCAAAACGTGGGCACAATGGAACGCTACCTTCTTAAACAAAAAGGTAATGTGATTTGTGAAGGTCGTTCAATCGGTCAACGTATTGGTTCTGGTCGCGTTCGTATCGTGACTTCAATCAAAGAAATGGACAAAGTTCAAGACGGCGACGTACTTGTATCTGACATGACTGACCCAGACTGGGAACCAGTAATGAAACGTGCTGCTGCGATTGTCACTAACCGTGGTGGTCGTACTTGTCACGCTGCAATTATTGCACGTGAACTTGGTGTTCCTGCAATCGTAGGTTGTGGTAATGCAACTGAAGTATTGACTGACGGTCAAGAAGTGACTGTTTCTTGTGCTGAAGGTGACACAGGCTTTATTTACGAAGGTTCTTTGGACTTTGAAATCCAACGCAACTCTATCGAATCTATGCCTAAACTTCCGTTCAAAATCATGATGAACGTAGGTAACCCTGACCGCGCATTTGACTTTGCTCAAATTCCTAACGAAGGTGTTGGTCTTGCTCGTCTTGAGTTCATCATCAACCGTATGATCGGTGTACACCCTAAAGCATTGCTTAACATTGACAGCCTACCACGTGAAACTCGTGCTGCTGTAATGTCACGTACTGCGGGTTATGCATCTCCTATCGAATTCTATGTTGAAAAACTAGTTGAAGGTATTTCTACACTTGCTGCAGCGTTTGCTGACAAACCAGTGATTGTTCGTATGTCTGACTTTAAGTCAAACGAATATGCAAACTTAATCGGTGGTAAGTTATACGAACCTGAAGAAGAAAACCCAATGCTTGGCTTCCGTGGTGCAAGCCGTTATGTGTCTGACAACTTCCGTGACTGCTTCGAACTTGAATGCCGCGCACTGAAAAAAGCACGTGACGAAATGGGCTTAACGAACATTCAAATCATGATTCCTTTCGTACGTACTGTTGCTGAAGCGAAACGTGTTATTGAATTGTTAGCGCTTAACGGTCTTAAACGTGGTGAAAATGGTCTTAAAGTGATCATGATGTGTGAACTTCCAACTAACGCTTTGTTGGCTGAACAGTTCCTTGAACACTTCGACGGTTTCTCTATCGGTTCTAACGACTTAACTCAGTTAACACTCGGTCTAGACCGTGACTCTGGTATCGTTTCTCACCTATTTGATGAACGTGATCCAGCCGTTAAAGCACTTCTTTCTATGGCAATCCATGCTTGTCGTAAAGCTGGCAAATACGTAGGTATTTGTGGTCAAGGCCCTTCAGATCACCCTGACCTAGCTAAATGGTTAATGGAACAAGGCATTGAGTCTGTTTCGCTTAACCCAGACTCAGTATTAGACACTTGGTTCTTCCTTTCTGAAGAAAAAGCTCAACAAGCTTAATAAACTGTGTTAAAAAAAGACCCACATGTGGGTCTTTTTTTTTATTTATACTTTTACAGACGTTTTTTGAGATTTTAGTTTTATGCAGATTTACTTGGCACGAAATAACCAACAAGCTGGTCCCTACACCTTAGAACAACTTAACCAAATGCTCGCGAGCCAACAAGTGTTACTCACGGACTTGGTTTGGCACCAAGGTATGACCGAATGGAAAGCTTTGGGTGAACTCACTCAAGGTCAGTTGGTTTATATGCCTGCAGGATATACTGCACCAACAGCATTCGAATCAAATCAAACTGCAACTACACCATCAAATACCTACGCACAGTCTCAAGCGGTACAAGAGCAAACTAGCCTAGCAAGTATTCCTAAACGTGTCCTGGCTAAAATCGTCGATTTACTCCTTTGGATACCGGCAACTTTTATCTTAACGGCATTTTTTAATCCAAGTGAAAAGACACAATTTACCAATCTAAATGAACAGTTTATGCAAGCTGTGATGACCCCAAATGCTGACCCCAATGTTTTACAAGCACTACAAACACAAATGGTTGAAATGTTTCCCAACCAAGCTTGGATTGCAATGTTTGCGTATCTCTTCATTATGCTTTTCATTCAAGCATATTTGATTGCTAAATCAGGTCAAAGCATTGGTAAAAAAATCACCAAGATTAAAATTGTAGATGCCGAAACCAGTCAACCTGTAAACCTCATGCGTGGCTTCACTTTACGCAGTGTTTTATTTATTTTCCTGAACTTTTTATCAATGCCATTAAGCGTAATCATCGATTCCGTTTTCATTTTCGGCAAGAAGCGTCAAACCTTGCATGACAAATTGGCAAAAACCAAGGTAATAAACCAATAATTTTCACTTTTATTCAGGGATGATTTTTTCATCCCTTTTTTGTGCATTATATTGAAATTAAAATAAAATTTAGATAAAAAAAATACAATCCTGACTAGCAAAATAGGGTTTTAATACAGTCATTTAAAGCATCTTTATGTATAGCTTAGTTTGCCGATATCAGGCATAATGCCCTACAACGTAGCGGTGTCGCATCATTGTGACTGTTTTTTCATGTCTGAAAAAATCACAATCATGCGACACTTTATTCGCTATCCCAAATTTTAAATTTAGGGAATGGGACTCTTCACCGAGGTTGTAAAATGAGACAAACAATTTTAGCTGTATTGTCTTTATCTGCGATCGCTGCACTCTTAACTGGGTGTGGTGGTGATATGGTACTTCTAAACTCAAAAGGTCCAGTTGCTGAAGGTCAATCAAACCTCATGCTTACTGCGATCTACCTAATGTTGTTGGTCGTTATTCCATCAGCACTTATGGCGTTATGGTTTGGTTGGAAATATCGCGCGTCAAATAAAGATGCAGACTATAAACCTACTTGGGCACACTCGACTGCAATTGAAGTTGTAGTTTGGGGTATTCCTGTCATTATTATTGGTATTTTAGCGGCATTAACATGGTGGGGCTCACACGAGTACGATCCATACAAACCATTAAAATCAGAAAAAGCACCATTAACAGTTCAAGTTATTGCTGAACAATTTAAATGGATCTTTATCTACCCGGAACAAGGCATCGCGACTGTAAACGAAATGCGTTTCCCAGAGAAAACTCCGGTATCGCTTCGTATTACATCTAACTTTACGATGAACTCATTCTTCATCCCTGCGTTAGGTGGTCAGATTTATGCAATGGCGGGTATGCAAACTCACCTGAACCTTTTAGCTGACGAACTTAGTCCTGCTGAAGGCTTCCGTGGTTTCTCATCTAACTACTCAGGTTACGGTTTCTCACAAATGCGCTTCCGCGCTCACTCTGTGACAGATACTCAGTTTGCTGAATGGGTTTCTGCTGTTAAAGCTGGTAATGGTACTTCAGTGAATCCACAAGCAGTTCAAAAAACTGTTTTAGACCAAGCTGAATTCCAAACTCTTAAAGACGGCGACCGCTCTAAACATCAGATCGAAGCTTTAGTTGCTAGAGCAACTACTCCTGAAGAAAAGGCTAAAGCTGAAGCAATGAAGCCTTACCCTACTAAGCCACATCCAGTGACTTATTACTCTTCAGTAGAACCTAAATTGTTCGAATCAGTGATCAATAAATACATGAGTAACTACCACGGTGCTGATCATACAGCTACTGTTGGACACGAAGCTGCTGCTTCTGAAGCTCATGCAGGCGTTGAACATGCGACTGTTGCAGGGGAATAAGACATGAGCTTATTAGGTAAGTTAGGACCAGATGCAATTCCACACGATCCAATCGTGTTGGTTACTGTTGCAATGATGATCCTTGGCGGTATCGCAGTTGTTGCTGGTATCACCTACTTTAAAAAATGGGGCTACTTGTGGAACGAATGGTTCACATCTGTAGACCATAAAAAAATTGGTATCATGTATATCCTCGTGTCAATTGTCATGCTTGTGCGTGGTTTTGCCGATGCGATTATGATGCGTCTTCAACTGTTCCTTGCAAAAGGTGGCGGTGAAGGTTACTTACACCCAGAACACTATGACCAGATCTTTACTGCCCACGGCGTAATCATGATCTTCTTCGTAGCAATGGGTCTAGTTGTTGGTTTAATGAACGTTGCTGTACCACTTCAAATTGGTGCGCGTGACGTAGCATTCCCATTATTAAACTCTCTTAGCTTCTGGTTATTCGCCGGCGCTGCGGGCTTAATGATGGCTTCTCTTGCAATTGGTGAATTCGCTGCAACAGGTTGGATGGCTTACCCTCCACTTTCTGGCATCGAATACTCTCCAGGTGTAGGTGTAGACTACTATATCTGGGCACTTCAGGTTTCTGGTCTAGGTACGCTTCTTACTGGTGTTAACTTCTTCGTTACCATCATTAAAATGCGTGCGCCTGGCATGAAACTTATGGACATGCCTATTTTCACTTGGACTGCATTAGTTACTGTAGTGCTTATCGTTGCAACTTTCCCAGTTTTGACTGCGACTATTGCAATGCTTTCACTTGACCGTTACTTCGGCTTCCATTTCTTTACAAATGACATGGGTGGTAGCCCAATGTTGTATGTAAACTTGATTTGGACTTGGGGTCACCCGGAAGTTTACATCTTGGTATTACCAGCTTTTGGTATTTACTCAGAAGTTACTGCTGTGTTCTCACGCAAAGCGTTGTTCGGCTATAAATCAATGGTGTACGCAACTGTAGCAATTGGTGTTCTTTCACTAGTTGTATGGGTTCACCACTTCTTTACAATGGGTGCTGGTGCCAACGTTAACGCGTTTTTCGGTATCATGACCATGATCATTGCGATCCCTACTGGTGTGAAAATCTTCTCTTGGTTATTCACTATGTACAAGGGCCGCATCACCTATACAACTCCAATGCTTTGGACACTTGGCTTCCTTGTGACTTTCGGTATTGGTGGTTTAACAGGCGTATTAATGGCAGTTCCACCAGCGGACTTCTTAGTACACAACTCTTTATTCCTTATCGCTCACTTCCATAACGTAATTATTGGTGGTGTAGTGTTCGCGATGTTCGCGGGTATCATTTTCTACTGGCCAAAAATGTTTGGTTGGAAATTGAATGAAACTTGGGGTAAAGCAGCGTTCTGGTTCTGGTTCTTCGGTTTCTACTTTGCATTCATGCCACTTTATATCCTTGGTTTCATGGGTATGACTCGTCGTTTGAATACATATGACAACCCTGAATGGGATCCGTACTTAGCGATCGCTTTATTTGGTTCTGTATTGGTTGCTATCGGTATCTTCTGTTTTGTTATGCAAATCGTTGTTGGTTTCCTTCAACGCAAAGACAACATGGACGTTACTGGCGATATCTGGGATGGTCGTACTCTTGAGTGGGCTACTTCATCTCCTTCACCATTCTATAACTTTGCTTATCTTCCAAAGATCAATGGTATTGATACTTTCTGGACTGACAAAGAAAATGGTGTTGCTTACGCTAAGCCAACTACATACGAAGACATCCATATGCCTACAAACCGTGCGGCAGGTTTCGTAATTGCAATGTTTATTACAGTTATGGGCTTCGCATTAATCTGGCATATCTGGTGGTTAGTCGTTGTAACTTTCATTGCTTCAATTATCAGCTTCATCGTTTCTTCTTTCACTAAGAAAGTTGACTACTATGTTCCAGCTGCAGAAGTTGAACGTATTGAAAATGAACGCTACGCGCTTCTTGAAAAACATTTGAAGAAGGACTAAGACAATGGCTGAAGTACTTCATCACGACAACCACGGACATGACGAACATCATCATCACGATGATACTGACATCACTGTCTTTGGTTTCTGGACTTACTTGATGAGTGACTTGGTTCTTTTCGGGACACTCTTCATCGCGTTCGCTGTATTAAGTAGCCACGTTCCAGTGGGTACGCCAAGTGCACAAGAGCTGTTTGGTGAATCTTTAGGTTTCGTTTTAACTGAAACTTTCGCCCTTCTTATCTCTTCTGTAACTTTTGGTTTTGCTGTTCTTGCAGCATACAAGAAAAATGTTGGTCAAGTTTTAACTTGGTTAGCAGTTACTTGGGTATTTGGTGCAGCCTTCATTGGCATGGAGCTTTATGAGTTCAATCATTTAGTTCATGCTGGTCATGGCCCAAGCACAAGTGCGTTCTTATCTGCGTTCTTTACTTTAGTTGGTACGCACGGTATTCACGTAACTTCTGGTTTGGTATGGATGCTTGTGTTGATGTTCCAAATCAAGAAATATGGTTTGACACTTCCAAACACTCGTCGTCTTGCTTGCCTAAGCTTGTTCTGGCACTTCCTTGACATCGTTTGGATCTGCGTATTCAGCGTTGTTTACTTGATGGGAGTTATCTAATGAGTCACGATCATAACTCTGCTGGTGCAGCTCACGGTAACGTTAAACAATATACAATCGGATTTATCCTTTCTGTTCTACTTACCGTAATTCCATTCGGTATGGTAATGGCAGGTGGTTTTAGCCGCGGTCTATTGGTTGCCGTAATCGCGATTACTGCGGTTGCTCAGGTTCTTATTCAGTTAGTTTACTTCCTGCATATGAACTCTTCTTCAGAGCAACGCTGGAACGTGATTGCATTTGTTTATACAATCCTCACAATTGCTATCCTTTTAGTAGGTTCTGTGTGGATTATGAACTACCTTCACTTCAACATGATGATCTAAACTGGTCGTCATGCTGAAAAAGTATTTATTCCTGACTAAACCAGGAATTCTCTTTGGTAACTTTGTTACCGCTTTGGGTGGCTACTTTGTAGCTGCCCAAGGTTCTGTAGATTTCCTTCTGTTGCTTCTTACCCTCTTAGGCACCCTCTTTGTGGTCGCTTCTGGATGTGTTGTCAATAACGTTATTGACCAAGACATCGACTCAAAAATGCAACGCACACAAAATCGTGCGATGGTTAAAAAATCAATCTCGATTCCTGTTGCTTTAGTTTTTGCTTTAGTTTTAGGTGTAATTGGTTTTAGCATTTTATGGTTCTGGGTAAATGCTTACGCTTTTCTTTTTGCTGTTATTGGTTTTGTCGTATACGTTGGTTTTTATAGCTTATGGACAAAACGAACAACAATCCATCAAACCATTATCGGCAGTCTTTCTGGCGCAGCGCCACCTGTAATCGGGTATACGGCAGTTGCAAACCAGTTTGATTTAGGTGCATTACTGATTTTTATTGGTTATGCATTTTGGCAAATGCCTCATTCTTGGGGAATTGCAGTTTACCGATTTGATGACTACAAAAATGCAGGAATTCCAATTTTACCTGTAGCACGTTCAATTCATCGAACCAAGGTTGAATCTTTGGTTTACGTGATTTTGTTCTGCATCACCATGAACGGTTTATACTTTTATGGTTATGCCAATTGGATTTATATGATTGTCCTGAATGCCTTAAGTCTGTATTGGATTTATTTAACCATTCAAGGATTCAAAGCTGAAGATGATCAAGTTTGGGCAAAACAATATTTCATGTTTTCGGTCAAATTGATCACAGTGATTAGTTTAATTTTTTATTTTACTTCCACTGCCCCTCTAAAGCCAATTGTATTTTTTTAAAAAAGATAGAGTATTACTCTATCTTTTTTATTTCTAGATATCTTCAATGCAAAGCAAAAATTTAAGTCGAAATACTGCTATACACACTAAAACTGTTTTAACGCTGATTCTCCCAATATCTACCCATGTACAATAAATTTCAGACAAGTACAAAAATATTTCATATTCGTACTAGCATTCAAAGCGATATCTACAATCAAATATGACAAAAGACCTTTAATTTAAATCAAATTTATATCATTACAACGTCTATATGTTCTTAACTCATAAAATACAAGATAAGCTCCCCAAGATTGAGAACAAATATCCTATTTTACAATCTGCATCCGATTCTAGTTGTGTCCTAAAGATAGTCATTAAACCACAAAATAATTAAGCCTTTTTAGGCGTATACCTTGTATTTCAAACCTAAACGCTCTAGAATTCACGCTTCGCAATTATTGCGACACAACTTTGGTTGTGACTCCTTGCTTCAATCAATTAATGATTGGGGCTGCCTAAACCGTAAGGAGCTGACAATGCGTCACTACGAAATCGTACTATTGGTACATCCAGACCAAAGCGATCAAGTTGTGGGTATGGTAGAACGTTACCTAACTCACATCAAAGAAGCTGAAGGTCAAATCCACCGTCTTGAAGACTGGGGTCGTCGTCAATTGGCTTACCCAATCAACAAGATCCACAAAGCTCACTACATTCTTATGAATGTTGAGTGTGGTCAAACTACTCTTGATGAGCTAGAAGAATTGTTCCGTTACAACGATGCAATCATTCGTAGCCTTATCATCCGTCGTGAAAACGCTATCACTGAAGAGTCACTATTGGCTAAGAGTGCTGAAGAAAAACGTGCGCGTAAAGCTCAACGTGAAGAAGCACAACAAGCTCAAGACTCTGCTGAAGCATAAGGAGAACATAACATGGCACGTTTTTACCGTCGTCGCAAGTTCTGCCGCTTTACAGCTGAGAACGTTACGTACATCGACTACAAAGATATCGACACTTTAAAACAGTACATCACTGAAAACGGCAAGATTGTTCCTAGCCGTATTACAGGTACTAAAGCTCGTTACCAACGTCAATTAGCGCTTGCTATCAAACAAGCTCGCTACTTGTCTTTGATCCCTTACACTGACAATCATAAGTGAGGTTGAGCTGTGGATATTATCTTATTACAACGCATTAAAAACCTTGGTAAATTAGGCGATAAAGTTTCAGTTAAAGCTGGTTACGGCCGTAACTTCCTTATCCCTCAAGGTAAAGCAGTTGCTGCTACTGAAGCTAACACTGCTGCATTTGAAGCTCGTCGTGCTGAACTTGAGAAACAAGAAGCTGAAGTATTAGCTGCTGCTCAAGCACGTGCTGACCAATTGAACGAAGTTAACATCGTAATCACTGCTAAAGCTGGTGACGAAGGTAAACTATTCGGTTCTATCGGTACTCGTGACATCGCTGACGCGTTAACTAATGCTGGTCTTGTTGTAGACCGCGCAGAAGTTCGTTTACCAAATGGTGCGCTTCGCAACACTGGTGAATTCAACATCGCAATCCAATTGCATCATGATGTTGTTGCAGAAGTTCTAGTTACTATCGTAGCTGAGTAATTTCTTGCAAAGAAAAGAGCATGCTTACGCATGCTCTTTTTTTATCTGTAAAAAAATAGTGCTCCACTTTTTTACATTTTCAACTCTTCATTCAATTCAATGTGTGACGAATTAATCGGAAATACTTGTTCGCATTTCTGTAGAAAACGCCTATCATTTCAGTTTAATGAAGAGTTGAAAAAACTGTAATTAGCACCCATTTCCATCACATTAAATGGTTTCAGCATCAGGGATTTTTATGTCACAGGCGAATGCCAGCAAGCCAAACTCTACGCCAACAGCAAAAACCACAGAACAAAGTTCGTTGAAAGAGTTTCGTACCCCACCCCATAACCTTGCGATTGAACAAGCTGTGCTTGCTGCACTGATGACCGTTGCAGAATCATTTGAGCAAGTGGGTGATGTACTGACTGAAGCTGATTTTTATGCGACCCGTCATAAATATATTTTCCGAGCAATCGATCAACTATCAAAAGATAGCTCACCTTATGATGCGGTCTTGGTCAATGACTGGCTGATTAAACAAAACTTGCTCGATGCTGCAGGTGGCGAAGAATATCTGATGCAACTCATGTCAGATTCACCTTCAAGTTTCTATAACCTTGAAACTTATGCTGCAAAAATTAAAGAATTTTCCACTTTACGCAGCATGATTAAAGTCAGCTCGGAGATTTTACAAAATGCCTATGACACCAAAGGTCGTACGGTCAGTGAAATTTTAGATCTAGCAGAAACCAATATTTTCTCGATTGCCGAACAACACAACAATAACGCCAAAGCACAAGGCCCTAAAGCCATTAACTCTGTCGTTGCCAGTGTTTTTGATAAGTTGAATGAACTTTCACAAACTGAAGGTAGTATCACGGGTTTAACTACTGGATTTGTTGAACTTGATAATAAAACCTCAGGTATGCAAGCAGGCGATTTAATTATTGTAGCGGCTCGTCCATCGATGGGTAAAACTACTTTTGCCATGAACTTGGTTGAAAGTGTGCTGTTTAATAACAACCTGCCCGCTCTAGTTTACTCTATGGAGATGCCCGCGGACTCGATTGCAATGCGTTTGATATCCTCGTTCGGTCGTGTACACCAAGGGCATTTACGTGCAGGTAAAATGGATGCAGATGAATGGTCGAAAGTAACCAGTACCATTGTGCATCTCCAAGAAAAGAATTTGTATATCGATGACTCGTCTGCACTACCTCCAACGGAAGTACGTGCCCGCGCGCGCCGAATTGCCAAAATGCACGGCGGTAAACTTGGCTGTATCATGGTAGATTACTTGCAGCTTATGAAAGTACCCGGTATGGGCGATAACCGTGTTGGCGAGATCTCAGAAATTTCCCGAAGCTTAAAAGCACTGGCTAAAGAAATGCACTGCCCAGTAATTGCACTGTCACAGTTGAACCGATCACTGGAAAACCGTCCTAATAAACGCCCTGTGATGTCCGACTTACGTGAATCAGGTGCAATCGAGCAGGATGCCGATTTGATCATGTTTATTTACCGCGACGAGGTTTATAACAAAGAATCTAAAGAAGCGGGTACTGCAGAAATTATTATTGGTAAACAGCGTAACGGTCCAATTGGTACTGTGCGTCTTGCCTTTGAAGGTCAATACACCAAATTTAGTAACCTCTCCCCTGAGTTTTATGCTCAGTATGATGATGAAGAGTAAAGACTTTTTATCATCCATTAATTCATCGACCCTGTAGGAGTATTTAGGGTGCGCCAAGCTACAGTTTATATTGATCAACAAGCACTTCAATATAATTTAAACCGTGTCAAACAACTTGCCCCAACCGCTAAAATTGTAAGTATGGTGAAAGCCAATGCTTATGGACATGGAGTTAAAGACTGCTTAGCAGCCTTAAAAGACAGTGATGCCTTCGGTGTTGCCTGCCTAGAAGAAGCCTTAGAAATTCGTGAACTGGGTTATGAACAACCCATTACGTTGATTGAAGGCATTTTCTCAGATGATGAAATGCAAATTATCATCGATAAAAAAATTGAATGTGTGGTGCATCATCAGCAACAACTAGATTGGTTACGTGCGCATAAAGAGGCCTATATCGCTCAAGGTCTGAAAGTTTGGGTCAAACTCAACAGCGGTATGAACCGTTTAGGTTTTAAAGTGCCTGAAATTATTGATGTCATCAATGCATTAAAGGCGGAAGGTTTTACTTGCGTACTGGCGATGCACTTTGCCAATGCCGACGCAGAAAATCATCCTTTAAATGACCAACAACGTGAACAATTCTTACACGTAAAAGAAGCTTGTGCGCCAATCATGGGTTCGTGCTGTAACTCGGCTGCGATTTTCAAATGGCCAGAACTGAATTTTGATTTTGTTCGCCCAGGCATCATGCTATATGGCGCGACACCTTTCTCAGACCGTTCTGTAGAAGCATTAGATCTTAAACCGGTGATGACCTTTACCGCTGAAGTGATTGCTTTAAATACCATTCAAGCTGGTGAATCTGTGGGTTATGGATCGACTTTCGTTGCAGAACAAGAAATGAATCTTGCGATTGTGTCGATTGGTTATGGTGACGGTTATCCACGTGCCTTCCCTAAACAAAACTATGTATCCATCCATGGACAGAAAACGCGTGTGATTGGCCGTGTTGCCATGGATATGATTGCGATTGATATCACCGGTATGCATGCACCGATAGGCACTGAAGTTGAGCTTTGGGGCAAAGATCGTCTGGTTGATGACGTTGCAGAAGCGAACGGAACCATTGGCTATGAATTATTATGCCGTATGAGCGCGCGCCCTGTACGTAAATTAGCTTAATTACGCCAAATCAAAAAGCCCAGATCAAATCTGGGCTTTTTTTATTCACTTTTTAAATTGATCGATTTGTTGATCAAATGGTTATTGAAAATAGTCAGCTGTTGGTTTTGCCAATTCAATCAAACCCTGACGCAATGCTTCTGACCAGCCTTTACTGATCATGGTGAAATATGGGTCCTCTTCATAAATGCGCTTACCATTTGGTATTTCTAAACTGTCCTTTTTATAAACCAAAGCATCTAAAGGCATACCCACTGACACATTTGAGCGTATCGTTGAATCAAAAGAAATTAAGCTACAACGCATTGCTTCATCGAGTGGCATATCGTAACGCAAAGTTCGGTCGAGTATCGGCTTGCCATATTTGCTTTCGCCAATTTGAAAATATGGGGTATCAGGTGTTGCACAAATAAAGTTGCCTTGTGGATAGATGTTATATAACTGCATATCCGCACTGCCAATTTGACCGCCTACCAATAAACTACAGTAATAATTACTTTGTTCTAAAATATCTGAGGTGACATCTGAGATGACTTTTTTTAAGGTATGCCCGACCAATTCAGCCACTTCGAACATCGTATTTACACTATATAAATTCGGCTCTTGTTTGACCTCTAGCTGATTTTGTAAATGCCCAATGACCGCTTGTGTTGTGGCTAAATTTCCAGAGGTTTGGATGGTAATAAATCGCTCACCCACAATACCAAAGGAATAAAGTTTGCGAAAAACTGAAATATGGTCAACACCTGCATTTGTCCGTGTATCACTGATAAATACCATGCCATCTTTTAATCGTAATGCACAACAATAGGTCATTTTTATCCCTCAAATGATTAACAACTCAACACTTGTACAATTGAGCTCATTGACTCAGTACCACCTTTATCACGAACACCTCGAACAGGAGCTACATCCCAGTAATCCCGCCCAATCGCGATATAAATATGTGATTGTGGTGTAAATAGCTGATTACTGACATCAAAACAATACCATTTATTTTCGATATAGACTTCTACCCAAGCGTGACTAGCAAGATGGCTACTATTCGGTACAAATAAATACCCAGAAATATATCGTGCAGGAATACCCAAATAGCGACACATTGCGATCATGACATGAGTATGATCCTGACATACCCCCTGCTTATAATGAAAAGCATCTATTGCAGAAGTATGTACAGATGTCTGATTCGAAACATAGGGAATATGCGCCAATATCGCTTCAGCCAAACGAATCAGATTGGCACGATTGATACGAGGGACATAACAATCGGCAAAACTTTTCATGTGAATATCGCACTGCGTACTCGGCGTTGGCTGTAAAAATAATTTCGGGTTTAAATCATCCGCATTTGAATCATTTGAACTCAAATTCATCTCTACGATGCCCTGCGCCATAATGGTCATTTGCAGATAAGGTTCGCGCTGCGTTGTGGTCAACCACACATTACCAAAAGTATCCAATTGCATATCACGTTGCCCCGGCACACTCACATCCCAATTTTGCACCTGTTGATGCGCATTAGTGGATGGGGTCATTTTGATATATTGAATGCTTCTGCTAACCACATCAGTGTAAACATAATGGGTCTGATGGTTGATCATGAGCCTCATACAGCCACCTCAAACATATTTTGGATATGATCACTGAAATGGTAAAAATTTTGGCTATTCGGTTGTTGCTTTAGTGCCTGCCATGCCTCTTGCACGCTTTCCCAGCCAAACTGAACCAAAGCCATGACAATATGTTCAATCTTCGCTAGGGTGTGTTGAATGTCCTGCTGCATGCGTAACTGGCGATCAAGCTGCTCTATAGCTTGTCCTAAACTAAAAAATAAAAATACATCTTCAGATTCGGACTCTAAAACATCTTGGCAATCTGTTACCACGTCACAGATATAACCCGGGTTATCACTCGCATTACGAATTAAACGGCTGAGTTCTGCATAACTTTTTGCTGAAAGTACACCCCTTAAATCCTGAATATTACTTTGTGCATATTGAAATTGGCTGGAAAATGACGCCGGCTGCTCCGCATTTAAAACCAATTTATTCATTGAGTCGGCATCGAAGGCTGGTAAACAAAAAGCATGTGCATAGTTCAATGCTGTATCGACATCTTGAAATGGAAAAATACTGCATAAATATTGAGTACGTGCTAAATAACGTCCCAGCCAAAATATATGTTCTGCATTACTGTTTAATAAAATCATGTTTTGCTCCTTCACTGGAGTGCTATGAGCGTAAATCATCTACTACCCACGTATCTTTAATACCGCCGCCTTGCGAAGAATTCACTACCAATGAACCTGCTTGCATCGCGACACGAGTTAAGCCACCCGGCACAATTTCAGTTCGATATGGAGAGCTCAGTACAAATGGACGCAAATCGATATGGCGTTCCGAAACACCGGCCTCACTTAGGGTTGGGCTGACAGATAAATTTAAAGTCGGCTGTGCAATATATAAATGTGGTGCTGCGGCCACCTTATCTTTAAAGCTATTTAATTCTTGTAAAGAGGCTTGTGGACCGATCAGCATGCCGTATCCACCTGAACCCTGTGCTTCTTTGACCACCAATTTTTCGATATTCGACAGCACATAGTCCAAGTCGTTCTGCTCACGACATTGATAGGTCGGCACATTTTTCAGGATCGCTTGTTCGCCTAAATAGAAATGAATCATTTTATCCACATATGGATAAATCGATTTATCATCTGCTACGCCTGTTCCCGGTGCATTTGCAATGACCACATTATGTTGCATATACGCTGACATGAGCCCTGCTACGCCCAAAGTACTGTCAGGTTTGAAACATAATGGATCGAGAAAAGCATCATCCACACGACGATAAATTACATCAACCTGTTGTCGGCCTTTAATGGTTTTCACATAAACCTTATCGTTTTCTACATAAAGGTCACGCGATGTCACTAAGGGTACATCCATCTCCCTTGCCAAAAAAGCATGTTCATAATAAGCACTGTTAAAACGCCCTGGGGTTAAAACCACGATAAACGGGTTATCGACGTAGGCATTTTCTGCAAGAATTTCACGTAAAAGCTGCGGATACTGCTCAATCCCCATGATGTTGCTTTGCTGGCAAAGTTCAGGCATCAGTTTTTGACTGATCTTACGGCTTTCTAGCATATACGACACACCAGACGGTGTTCTAAGATTATCCTCAAGGACGTAAAATTCGCCTGATTGATCTCGGATGATATCAATGCCACTGATTTGGCTATAAATTTTACCTTTTAGCCCATGCATATACATTTGTGGCAAATAGGCTTCATGGGTTAAGACTTGCAGTTCAGGAATAATTCCTGCTTTTAAAATATCTTGTTGATGATAGACATCATGTAAAAACAGATTGAGTGCTTTCACGCGCTGTGCGCAGCCTAGAGATAAATTATTCCATTCCTTTCGTGCAATCACACGCGGAATAAGATCATAAGGTATGGTGCGTTCAATGCCCTCATCTTCGCCATACACTGTAAAAGTAATGCCTTCATAGAGAAAATGTTGTTTTGCAACCTGATTTAGTTGCTTCAATTCATCAAGCGTATGCTGTGATAACCACTGCTCTATCCGTTGGCATGATTCTTTAGCTACCGTTTTGCTGTCGCGCATTTCATT
The DNA here is from genome assembly GCF_013417145.1 of Acinetobacter sp. YH16044. Taxonomy (NCBI): domain Bacteria; kingdom Pseudomonadati; phylum Pseudomonadota; class Gammaproteobacteria; order Moraxellales; family Moraxellaceae; genus Acinetobacter; species Acinetobacter sp. YH16044. Next base: position 64,643 of record NZ_VPEK01000007.1, on the reverse strand, counting down.
AAAAAAATCCGAATTGAATTGATTAAACAGCGCATATCCTCGAGCAAGTGGTAAAGTTTTTAATGTAGAGACAGAAGTATTAACCAACTTTGCCTCATAACCCTCAATTCCATTTGAAGTTGTATTACGATTTTCTTTCAGCATAGCAACTCCATGTTTTTGTCATGTTTTGTAAATCAGATAAAGCAATATATATGCCATCAATACATATGCTGCTTCTCTTTGATTATTTATGCATCATTTTTGCAAAGTGGTACAGCATGTAACTGCTCAAGTTGTGTCAAATTGCGTTATTAAAATCATCTTAGTTTTTTTAGATGAAGACTTGCTTAACGCAGGAAGATTTCTTATTGTGTCCCACAGCATCATTTTATTCATTTAAGTCCAAGTTCAAGCACTAGATTATGTCTTCACAAGAAAAAGAAACGTCGAACAGCCTCTATCGTCAGTGGCAAATTCTTTCACGACTGTCCACAGGTAAGTGGATGGGTACCCGTGAATTACAAGAAATACTGAACCGTGAAGGCATTGATATCAGCCTACGCACCATTCAGCGTGACTTAAATCAAATTTCTCTACGTTTCCCAATTGAGAGCAGTAAAACAACGCCGCAAGGCTGGCGTTGGCGTTCTGATGCACCGATTCAAAGCCTGCCTCATATGACCAGCTCACAAGCGGTCACCTTTATGATGGTTGAGGAGCATCTAAAGCATTTGCTTCCGCCAAGCTTAATTGAAGAAATGAATCCTTGGTTTGACCTCGCACGTCGAAGTCTGTCGTCGCAAAATAATGTCCGTCAGTGGATTAACCGCGTGCGGATCGTGCCAGCTACTCAGCCATTGATTCCTCCTGTAGTTGAAAAAGCCGCACAACAATCGATTTATGAAGGCTTACTACAAGACAAACAACTTGAATGCCTGTATCAAGGTCGTGGACAACAAAGCGAAGAAAAGACCTATATTTTAAATCCACTGGCGTTGGTCCAAAAAGGTGCGATTATTTATTTGGTATGCACCCGTCATGACAAAACGGACATCCAAACCTTTGCTTTACATCGTTTTAAATCAGCTACGGTCTTAAATTCACGTGCATTACATCCTGTCGATTTTGATATTGATGCCTATATTGACTCTGGAGCACTTGGTTTCCGCGTGGACTTCAATAAGCCGACTGAAATGATTCAACTCAAATTAACCATGTCTGAAGCAGAGGCGGTTTATTTTGAAGAAAGTCAGCTAAGTAAAGATCAAGTGATTCAAAAAACCGAAGATGGCTGGGTTGAAGTTAGTGCAACAGTACCATTTACATCTCAGTTAACATGGTGGCTGCGTAGTTTTGGGAAAAAGATTCACAAAATTGAACCTGAAGAAGTCGCTATAGTTGTACAACAACGCAATGATTAAACCGATCTAAGGTTTTCTGCTACCTTAAATACTAACTAATGTTACGCACATAAAAGTAATTTCGCATTTTAAAAATGATTTTTAAGTCTATTCGACGGAGTCTTACATCTAGGGTTTAAATAAAGGAATTAGCCTTCGGCTGGAGGTACTTTTGTTTCGGCAAAAGTACCCAAAACCATTGTCATCCGCAAAACTCGTTCACTAACGTCTACTTATTCAAAGTATCGCAAAAACATTTTTAAATAAATGTAGCCCTGTCTCAAACACTTGCGGATGACCTTACCGCGTATCATTCTTTTATTTGAGGTGACAACTTCTAACGCATAATGAATATCTAGTACATTATTTATGCTTAGATTTTCCCTTAAAATATCAACACATAAAAAAGTCCCAACGCTGGGACTGGATAATTTCTTAGAATATTTTTGTAATTTTAGTCGTTTAGGTCAAAGGAACTACAGCATAAGTATCTGCTGAATACCTTATGCCGTAGCGCTAATTTCTCATGGCTATAATCAATTACTGACATAGGCAGGCTAGGTCGGCATTATTATAACGAATAGATTTCATAGTCATATTCAGCACCTCGTGTTTAGAAAGTAAAATCACTTTAACCTCCATTTTGTACACTGTGAAATAACAAGAACCGCGCTACTTTTCATAAATTTTCTTAAAGAACATTTCTGCTTTTCTTATCTGATTTGGCTTTAAATGAAAATTTAAAAATTCTTATGTACTATTTTTATAAAGCTACACTGAATCAACAAATTAACGCTTGAGCATTGTACATAAACTCGGCAAATTAATAGAAACTGAGCTCATAAGATTTTTTAAAACATGCCAAGTCCAGCACAAACTATCAGACATAAACTTTTAAATACTTTTTTCTCTCGACATTCCATTTGGTTTGCTTGTATTTTTATCTTCCTACTCATTTCGAGTTTTCATTTAGGTTATTCCCCTCGCTATATTCAATATTTTATTCCACAAACCTTATTGAATAGCATCTGGGTCATTACTGGGCTTTTGAGCTTATTGGGTTTGTATGACGTCATACAAAACAAACATTCGATCTTAAAAAATTACCCCATCATGGGGCACTTTCGTTTTCTATTTGAAGAATTTCGACCTGAGATTCGCCAATATTTTATTGAATCTGATCAAGATGCACTGCCCTTTTCTCGTATGCAACGTAGCTTGGTCTATCAACGTGCAAAAAACCAAAATGCAGATAAACCATTTGGTTCAATTGTTGATGTTTACCAAAATGATTACCGCTTTATCAATCACTCCTTGTCACCTTGCATTCCTGCCATTCCTGAAACATTCCGTATTAACATCGGCAATGAGCAATGTAAGCAACCGTATAGCGCATCAATATTAAACATCTCTGCGATGAGCTTTGGTAGCTTAAGTGCCAATGCCATTCGTGCCTTAAACTTAGGCGCAAAAATGGGCAATTTCTACCATGACACCGGTGAAGGCAGTATTAGTCCTTATCACTTGGAAAATGGTGGCGATATTGTTTGGGAACTCGGTAGTGGTTACTTTGGCTGCCGTACGATTGATGGTCAATTCGACCCTGTACGTTTTGCTGAACAAGCCAAGCACCCTCAAGTCAAAATGATTGAGATCAAATTATCTCAAGGTGCAAAACCAGGCCATGGTGGCATTTTACCTAAAGACAAAATTTCCGAAGAGATTGCTCAAATCCGTGGTGTCAGCCGTGAACATGACTGTATCTCTCCATCTAGCCATCCTGCCTTTAGCACCCCTATTGAAATGATGCAATTTATTCAGCAATTGCGCGAACTGTCAGAAGGTAAACCTGTAGGTTTTAAACTATGTATCGGGCAACCATGGCAATTTATGAGTATCGTAAAAGCCATGTTACATACAGGGATTACACCTGATTTTATCGTAGTGGATGGTTCTGAAGGTGGGACTGGCGCTGCGCCGATTGAATTGATCGATAATATGGGTACGCCACTGCGTGAAGGCCTACTCTTTGTCAATAACACCCTAATTGGTGCAGGCTTACGTGCAAAAATTAAAGTCGGTGCCAGTGGTAAAATTATTAGTGCTTTTGATATTGCCAGTACCATGGCGATTGGCGCAGATTGGGTGAACTCAGCTCGTGGCTTTATGTTTGCAGTCGGGTGTATTCAAGCTCAAAGCTGTCATACCAACCAATGTCCTGTTGGGGTTGCAACACAGGACAAAGACCGTCAAAAAGCCATTCATGTTCCTACAAAGGCAGAACGTGTTTTTAATTTCCACAAAAACACCATGCATGGTTTATCTGAACTTATTGCCTCAGCAGGTTTACAACATCCATCGGATATCCGTGCACACCATCTAGCGCAGCGCATTAATAACCGTGAAATTAAAAACTATGCACAGCTACATTTTTGGTTAAAAGATGGTGAGCTGCTCAGTTGTGAAAATAAAGATGAAGAAAACTTCTATTTCCGTATGTGGAATATGGCACATCTAGAAAAGTTCTAATCCCTACCGCATAAAAAAGAGGCGACCACGCCTCTTTTTTTCGTCTAGATCCATCACACTGATTAAGGTAAGCTGTGCTCAATCGTCAATTAGTAACTGATGTTACGCGCGTAAAAGTAAATACGCATTTTTAAAATAATTTTTAAGCCTATTCGACGGAGTCTTACATCTAGGGCTTAAATAAAGGGATTACCCTTCGGCTGGAGGTACTCTTACGAAACGATGTTTCTCATTAGGCAAAATGAGAAGCAAAGCTTCGCAAGGAAACCATCTTGCGGTGCAATGCACCTCACCGACAAAACTCGTTCACTAGCGTCAAATTATTCAAAGTATTGCAAAAACATTTTTGATTAGAAGTAGTCCTGTCTCAAACACTTGCGGATGAACTTCCCGCGTATCGTACTTTTATTTGAATCAAATTACGCTCCTGATGTTAGTGCGTAACATCAGTTAGTAATAAGACTTACTATTCGATTGAGCATGCAAGAATGCCGGGATCAAACCTGTTAATGCAGCACGAATATCGGCACGTTCATTAATCAGCTGATGTGAACCTTCTTCAAGCATGAGAAGCGTCTGTAAACGGAATTTACGACGTATAAACTCAATGTTATAACGCCAATCCACCGTTTGATCCTGTGCGCCTTGAGCTAACCACACTGGAATACGACACGCAGGTCGTTCTTCCATTTCCTGCATCCATTTTGACATGGCCAAAATCCAATCCATCCCCATCATTCGAGGTTGTAGAGGATCCTTTAAACGTACAAAACGTAAAAACTCAGGGTTGTGATTATTCCGTCTAAAATGACGTGGCACTTCACGTTTAATACGACGAATAATGCCTAATCCAACCGAGTTATGCCACCATGCCGTTTTTGCAGGACGAATCAGCGGAGATAATAATAAAACCCGTTCGACATAAGGGTTTTTGCGATGTTCAGCAAAATCTAACAGATGATGCAGCCAAATCGCACCACCCGTACTCTGCCCAATCCCTAACCACGGTGTCGGTAATTGAGCTGCATGTTTCACATAACGATATACCGCTTCCAAAACTTGTTGGTAATGGTCAAAGTTTTGAATACTGGCTGGCGAGCCATTGCTTAGACCATGCCCCGGTAAATCATAGGTCAAAACACTAAAACCTTGATCTAAGAGCTCACGAATAATCGGCTGATATATTCCACTATGCTCTAAATAACCATGTAATAAAAATACAGTGCCTTTAATGACATCTGTTTCAGCCTTTAGTTTCGGTTGAAACACTTGTACATGTAGTTTGAACAAAGGCATTTCTACATAGCCTTGCCAATGTTCGCAGTTCAAGGCATCTAAGCCGTAGAGTCGTCGATAAGATTGTATTTCGACACTAGGCTCAAACGGCCGATTTAAATTTAGCGGTTCTAATAATTGTGGGGTTAATTCTCGACTTGGAACAGGAAGATCTAATTGTTTAAGGATCGAAGGATTAAGAAATGGGATATCTGACATTATGGGACCTCCCGACAGTCACTTGAGCCAAACCAAACGTCACGTAAGGTAGCTAATAATTCATAATTGGCACGACGACTATGGTCATAATTTTTTTCACTTGGTCGCCATGTGGTTAATGTCGTTGGCATAGGTGCAACAACAGGAACGGTTTCGATACCATTTAATGCAAATAAACGCCGTGTTCGAGGCATATGATATTGGTCGGTGATTAAAATAACCGTCGGTGCGCCGCCTTTTTTCTGTAAAAGTAACGAACTAAAGCGTGAATTTTCGCAAGTATTCATACTCCGGTTTTCAAGCAATTTCGCATCGACATCATATTGCTTTAACCAAGCTTGCATATACGGTGCTTCCACACCACTCAGTACAATCGGTAGCTTATGTGTGCGTTCGACATCGAGTGTTTTTTCCAGTCGAAGTCGTGTGTAGTCATTCACCACGATATCTTTATCATTTTTATCTAAAGTTAAGCCACCACCTAACACCACGATCGCATACGGATCTGCGGTTGGCTGCTTCAGGGTTTTATCTTTCATTTTGGCTAGATCAAGATAGGTTTCATCATCGATCGGTTCCGCTTCTGAAGCAGCTTGTTCAATTTCATGAGTTTTTAAGAACTCTGTATATTGCGTCATGAGTCCTTTATTTTCCGCACTATTGAGTTCGAGCAGCTCTTTCATTTTTTGAGCAGGATTTTCCGCCATTGCTTCAGAGGATGCCGCCTCGGATGCAGAAGGATTCAGCAAAGGAACTTTCGGTATGTCCTTTTGATTATCACTTATTTCTTTTTCATGTTCTTCTTCAATGAGCTGCTGTAAAGCCTTATAACGCGCTTGTATAAGGGTCAAGTCTTGAGGCTCATCAGACTGTATGGCTTGCTCCATGAGTTTTAAATACGCTTGGCGCGCGATCCATAAGTCAGAACCCGGCTCATAATTATCATCATCACTCAAAGCACCGAGTTTTTGACTTTGCGCTGCGAGCTGATTGACTTCTACAGGAACGAAATAATTTAAACTTTTAACGATCAATTTAGAATAAAACGGCGTATAGATAAAAATCATCAGACAGCCCAAAAGTACAAATAGCACTGCGGCAATTTGTACTAAGCGAACCATCCAATGTGTTTTATGCATAAATCTAAAACCTATGTTTTTATTAATCTGCGTGAGATCGAATCAAGCCATTTGTATCAAATAATACAGGCTCAGGATGTAGTTCAATATTAAATTTTTCAAAAACATCATGTTGTACAGCTTTGTAAGTTGTACGTACATCTTGCAGCGTGGCGTCCTGATAATTGACCAACACCAAAGCTTGCTTATGGAACATACCCACTGAACCCACAGATTTCCCTTTCCAACCCGCTTGATCAATCAACCAGCCAGCTGCCAGTTTTACCGCATTATTCGGTTGTGGATAATGGGGTAAATTTGGAAATTGCAGCGCAATTTGGTCAAAGGCTTGCTGGCTAATCACAGGATTTTTAAAGAAACTTCCGACATTTGGAAATTCTTTCGGATCTGGAAGTTTGGTTTGACGGATATGAATGACTTGTTGTTGTAGGTTTTCTGCACTTAAGTCTTCGCCTACCGCCTGCTTTAAATCACCATAATTTAATTTTAAATCGGCATGTTTTAAAAGTTTAAAAGTCACATGCGTAATAATAAAACGCTCTGGCTCATCTTTAAAAATACTATGGCGATATGAAAAATGACAATCGGCAGCGCTAATACTACTTTGCTGTTCTGTTACTCGGTCATAGACCTGCACAGATTCAATAAATTCACCCGCCTCAACACCATAAGCTCCAATATTTTGCACAGGTGAAGCACCGACTAAACCGGGTATCAATGCTAAATTTTGTAAGCCATAAAACTGGTGTGTCGTCGTCCAAAGTACAAAGTCATGCCACACTTGCCCTGCACCCACTTTTAAAGTTTGGGTTGCGGCATCGTCTTGTACATATTCAATACCTTGAATATCCATGTGCATCACTAAAGCATGTATTTGCTCAGGCAACAGCATATTACTGCCCCCTGAAAGCACCAATACATTTAATTGCTCAGCTTTGGCAAAGTCGAGCGCTGCTTGGATATCTTCGACAGATTGAACACGTACATAATGAGATGCAACAGCATCGAGGCTTAATGTATTAAATGGCTTAAGCTGAACCTGTGTTTGAATTTGCATTCTTAAACCTTAATTTTTTTGCTGTGCTTGTAACTGAGTTTTTAAATAATTGACCCAAGCCTGACTGCTAGATTCGCATTGATCTAATACATGTTCAAACCCTGCATCACCACCATAGTACGGATCTGGTACTTCTTGTTGCGGATATTGGTGATCATGTTGACTCATCAAAGACACTTGGGCACGTAGTTGACCGAATTGTTGCTGCGCCTTTTGCATGAGGTTTTGAATATTGTCTAAATTTTCGTAGTCCATGGCCAAAATCAAATCAAATTCAATAAAATCATGAACCGTTAACTGACGTGCGCGTAATGCAGATAAGTTATAGCCTCGTAATTTTGCATGCTGTTGGCTACGAAGATCAGGCGCTTTGCCCGGATGATAATTGCTCGTACCCGCAGAGTCGACGTGAATATTGAGTTGCGCTTCATCACAAAAATGTCTGAGAACCACTTCAGCCGTAGGTGAACGGCAAATATTTCCTAAACAAACACACAACACCTTATATGGCGTGCTGGATGACATAACAACCTCAAGACTACTTTTATTTCAAGCGTCTTATGTTAAGTTATTTACAGGATGAATCCTATATCAACACTCAAGAATAATGTTTATTTGGATATAAAAAATTAGGGATAAGCCAATGAGTCAATTTCAGTTTCAAACCGTCAGCAATATTATTTCAGGCTTAGGCTCTATTTCCCAACTGAGAGAGGTCCTAGGCGACTTTCAAGCCAAGCGTGTTATGCTTGTGACCGACCCCGGTATGTTGCAACAACAATTACATTTACCCATTTTGGATATTTTAGAAAGTATCCATCAAGATTATGTGATTTATTCCAGTATTCAAGCTGACCCTGCAGAACATATAGTTTTAGATGCAGTTCAATTTGCCAAGAATGAAAAAGTGGATTTGATTATTGGTTTTGGCGGTGGCAGTTCAATGGATGTAGCTAAAATTATTGCGATCTTGGCTCATCCTAAGCAAACACAGCAGATCAGTGATTTATATGGTGTAGCTAATGCAAAACGACCACGCTTACCGCTCATTTTGATTCCGACAACGGCAGGGACCGGCTCTGAAGTCACACCAATCTCTATCGTCACTACAGGTGAAACCACCAAAACAGGTATCGTCTCCCCTGTACTGTATGCCGATGTCTGTATCCTCGATGCGAACTTTACATTAAATCTTCCCGCACATATTACCGCAGCGACAGGTATCGATGCCATGGTGCATGCCATTGAAGCCTATACGTCAAAAATTAAAAAAAATCCGTATGCGGATATGCTCGCCAAACAAGCTTTGCGTTTATTAAATAAAAACTTAGCACTGGTTTTACAAGATGGACATAACCTCGAAGCGCGTCAGCACATGCTAGTCGGTTCAATGCTTGCAGGTCAGGCCTTTGCTAATGCACCAGTTGCAGCGGTGCATGCACTCGCCTATCCACTCGGTGGACACTTTCATCTCTCGCATGGTCATACCAATGCACTGGTTCTCGCTGAAGTGTTAAAGTTTAATGCACCTCAGGCCAAGCAGCATTATGCAGAACTTATGAGTTGGCTAGACCCATACAGTACGGGCTGTACCGATGGTTTATGTGATTTATTTATTGATCATATGCAAAATCATTTAGATCAGAGCGGTTTGGTGCTTAAACTCAGTCAACTCAATGTGCCTGAAAATATGCTCGATCGTTTAGCAGAAGATGCGCTATTACAAACACGACTATTACAAAATAATCCGCGAGAACTGCAGTTTGAAGACGCTCGCCAGATTTACCAATCAATTTATGCCTAAAGTTCACTCATTTTTGAAATAAAGAAAATACCAACGATGAAACCTGAAACTAAACACCGCCAAAACTATCGTTTTTTATTTCCAATCCAAACGCGTTGGGCAGACAACGATATGTATGGCCATGTCAATAATGTCACTTATTACAGCTATTTTGATACCGCTGCAAATGCGCTATTGATTCAACATGCCGGTTTTGATTTGCGAAATACCCCGATCATTGGTTTAGTGGTCGATTCAGCCTGCAGCTTTTTACAAGAACTGTCCTATCCAGAAATCATTGAAGTTGGAGTTGCGATTGAAAAAATTGGTAATTCTTCACTGCGCTATGACTTAGCCATTTTTAAACAAGGACAAAATGAGGCTGCAGCTCAAGGACATTTCGTGCATGTATTTGTTGACCGCCAAACACGAAAAAGCACCTCGATACCCGAAGATATGCGAGATGCTTTAACTCAATTTTTACTTTAATTTTTATATCCAGCTTGAAACTTATTTGAGCTGGATATTTTGCAACTCACCATCAAAGCTTTTGAGTAAGTCTTTCACAACAGGCTCAGCATGTAATAACTCATTTGCACGTGCAAAGGCTTTTTCCTTGCGGACATGTTGTAAAGCAAACGGTGTGGTTTCTTCGACATCTTCAAAGCTGATATGGAAACGACATTTTGACCATTGTGCATGAATGGCTTGTTCCAATACATGCTGCAATTGAGTCACTAAAGCTTCGTATCGCTTTGGAATATGGAAAGTCGATTCACCGTCAATCGTACCGCGCATGATGCCATGCTGAGCCAACTCTTGTACCGCAGGTGAAAGTTGACTATTTCGGAACCAATACTCCCACTTTTCGACCGTCCACTCACCTTCAAGGGTTTGAGGCTGTAAAGTCAAAATATCTTGTGGCATCAAGGTAGAGGATGAACCCGTTTGAACAGCATCCGAAGAAACTGAACTTTGCGTAACTTGTGGTGATGCTAGATCAAAACCATTGTCGCCTTGAGCACCCGAAACGGATTCATTCACCTCATGCTGTGGCTCAACTACATCTGTCAAATGTGGCTGAGTCGTTTCAGTCTGTGTACTTGTTGACTCTAAAGCTGTTGATTCTAAAGGTGCAATATCTTCAAAATTTATAGCGCTTACATCAACTTCTTCAGTTTCAGTACTCGGCGTCGGATCTAAATCAAATAATGTATCTTCTGCCACGGCATCCATAACAAGCGTGTCATTTTGCTGTGTCGCTACAGATTCAACAGATGCAACCTCTTGCGTATCTAGAGTGCCATTTGATGTAGATGCTGTAGAAGTTTGGCTAATCACATCCTCTTCAGGATCATCTAAAAAATCATCAGATGAAGGTTCATCGACTGCAGGTGCAGAAACATAGCCATCATCGTCATCATAATGTGAATCATCAAAATCATCGAAAGCTGGCGATGTGTCTACAGCGGGTACAGCTTCAGGCTGCTCAACAGTGGCAACCTGTGCAGCAGACTCAACAACGGTATTGGGTTGCTGCAAAGACTGTGTTTGAGTCGGCTGAACTGTTTCGGCCTGATTTTGAGCAAGCTGTGGCTGTGCGGCTGACTCTTGCTGTACGGCAGAGGCCAACATTTCGTTTGGCTGTAATGGTCGGAATGCTAATAGACGCAGCACACACATCTCAAAACCTTGCTCTTGCGTGACTGCCAACTGCAAGTCTGCCCGACCTTTGCATGCGACTTGATAATACAACTGCAAATCTTGAGCTGAAATCAACTGCGACAATTGCATAATTTTTTGATTGATCTCAGCGCTATATTTCAACGCTAAGTCTGGCAAGTATTGTAATAATGCCAGTTCATGCAAAGTCGAAATCAACTGATCTAATACCAGTGAAACATCCAGTGCTTGTTGGCGGAATTGCATGAGTAAAGCACTCACGCGTTCACGCTGATTTTGATGAATGGCTAAAATCAAATCATAAATGATCGTACGGTCAATTAGGCCCAACATGTCTTTAACATCTTGGTGCTGAATTGAACCCTGACCATAGGCAATCGCTTGATCAGTTAGTGACAATGCATCACGCAGTGAACCTTGAGCCGATTCAGCAATTTGCCAAATCGCATCTTGCTCCGCTTGAATTTGTTCTTTTTGTAAAATATCGGTCAGATGCGTGGTGATTTCATCCACGGCTAAAGGACGCAAAGTAAATTGCAAGCAACGTGAAATGACAGTAATCGGTAATTTTTGAGGATCTGTAGTAGCAAATAAGAACTTCACATGCTCTGGCGGTTCTTCTAGAGTCTTTAATAACGCATTAAATGAATGCGTAGAGAGCATATGCACTTCATCGATCAGATAAACTTTGAAGCGACCTTGGGTTGGTGCATAAGGAACATTGTCGAGAAGTTCTCGGGTATCTTCAACCTTGGTCCGTGATGCCGCATCGATTTCAATTAAATCAATAAAACGGCCTTCATTTACTGCTTTACACGTTGGGCAGACTTCACACGGGGTTGATGTTACACCCGTTTCACAGTTCAGACATTTTGCCAAAATACGGGCAATGGTAGTTTTACCCACGCCTCGAGTACCTGTAAATAAATACGCATGATGTAACCGACCACGTTCTAAGGCACTGGTAAGTGCGCGTGACACATGGTTTTGCCCCACGAGTTCAATGAAATTTCGTGGACGGTATTTTCGTGCAAGTACTTGATACATGTATGCTCCTTTTTACAGGTGTAAGCATACTGTTTTTTTGTCTAATAGTGAAATAAATGGCAGAGTTTGGACAATAAAAGTCCGATCTTGAGCTATCACAATGATCAGGTAAATTTAATATAAATTACGAATGCTTAAACTGATTTATTTAAAAGGAAATCACTCTGCATTTGATAGCGTTTCGCCGTCTGGTCTTCACGAATTTCTAGCAATTGCTGCTCCAAATCTACATACAATAGATTGCGCGTTTGCACATTCATAAGTTCAAGCTGCTGCTTTGATTCATCTTTAAAACGAATTACACCTTTTAGCACTTCTACTTCGTTATGACCACTTAGACTTTCACGAGTGAGCGTATAGGTTTGGTCTTCATGTAGCTCTAGAGCCACAGCCATGCCAGGACAATCTTCACAACGAGAAATACAGCCCATACACGGCGTGGTACCTTTAAAATCACCGACCCATGCAGCTTGCTGTTTTTCGGCAGTAATCGCTTCTATCTCTTTTGCTTTCGTTTGAGTTGAATCCTGACAACCCAACATTGCCGACGTTGCTACTAAGGGAATCAAAACAACTTTTTTCATAGGGATATCACAGCAATCTAAAACTGCGTGGGAAAATAGCATATTTTTCACATTTCCCCAATTTCTGTTCTATCCCGAAGTATCTTAAAGCCAGCCCTTACGTCCTTTAAGTGCTTTGTCTGCACAGCGAAGCGTTTCTTGAGTTAAGCCCCATAAGCGATAATCGCCGGTGATTGAACCCGTCGCAAAGTTATGTGTATATGCAAAACTTAAATAACGCTGCGGATCGCACCAGGCCCCAGAACCATTAAAACCAATATGTCCAAAACCTTGACTAGATTTGCCTAAAGTTAAAATTCGATGATATCCCAAACGCCAATTCATCGGTAAAGGCATAATACGATCACGTTTTTTATATTGAATTTTACTTAAAGATTCAAAAACTTGTGGCGTGATTAAGGTCTGTCCCTGCCACTGCCCTTGGTTAGCCAGCATTGCATAGATTTTCGCTAAACTATTGGCACTAAATACACCAGTAGCCGCAGGTATAATGGCTTGTAAACCCTCATCACTAAAAAATGAGAACTTGCGCATTCCTTTAGGAATCATACCATCTTGAAAGTCTTGCAAATTTTGTCCAGAAAGTTGCAGAAGCTGATCAAAGATTGACGGTTTTCGTGTCTCTGTCTTTTTTTTCGTTGTCTGCGCTTGGGTATTTTCTTGTGCAGATGTATCTACAGCACGTTCTACTTGTTTCTTTTTCGGAATCAAGCGAGCAACCTCACTAAGTTGATGCTCTGGTACGCCAAAAAATGCATGATCCAATGCCAAAGGCTCAACCAAATAGTGTTGCATCAATTCAGCAAGCGGTCGACCTGTGGCCTTTTCAAGTATACCACCCACTTGCCAACCGAAGGTTAAAGGTTGATATGCCGCATCAGTCGTCGGCTCAAAACGTGGCTTAGCTTGTTCGATGACATTAAGCATATGTGGCCAATCTGCCATTTCAGATGCCGTTTCAATGATATTACGGATATCGTATAAACCACTTTGGTGACTCAGCATGTGCCTTAATGTGATATCCGACTTGCCATTTTGAGCAAACTCCGGCCAATATGCTGCAACGGGAGTATCGTAATCAAGAAAGCCTTCGCTCACTAAAATATGTGCAAGCGTTGCAAGTACACCTTTACCCGAGGAATAACAGACCGAGGGTGTATTGGCCTGCCAAGCTTCTTCGGCTGACTTTTTACCAGTCCAAATATCTACGACTTTTTGACCTTTAAAATATACCACTAAGGCTGCTCCGCCTAAGTGGCTTCGAGCATCCTGCATCCGGCTAAATTGCGCCGCCAAATCTTGAAACGCCTCGTCGACTGTACCTTGATAATTATTCTTCTGTGCAAATAGATATTCTTTGAGCGCCTGCATCATCATTCCTTTGAATATGAATCGCTTGAGATTAAAACAAAAAAGCCTAAACCGATATCGATTTAGGCTTAAGTCTTAAAGTGCCTTCACATTTCCCGCGACATGCGGTTTTTTGTTCTTACTATTTCGAATGGCAAACTCTGTATCTTTACCCGTTTGTGCAGTAAGGAACTCAACTTGAGAAGGTAAGTACATTGGTAATTTAAACCATACATCTGCTTCATAGGCATCTGGCAAAGTTAAGCTCGACAAAGCTTTGGCTTTACTCCACATACCATGTGCAATGGCTTGTTTAAAACCAAACGCTTTTGCTGTTACAGCATGAATATGAATTAAGTTAAAGTCACCAGAAGTCAACGCATAACGGCGACCGGTATTTTCAGAAACATTCCATTCAGCTTGAACTTGCAACTCTGCTGGCTTTGTTTCGGTAGATTTTGCCGCAGCTTTGTTCTCTGTTTTTTGACGTGCTAAATACGTGGTTAATGATTCTACAACCACTTCATCGCCCACTTTTGCAGTGGTAATAAAGTCAAATTGCACGCCTTTATCATGTGGCTGTAATTCACCAAATTTGCATGACAATGACAGTGTTTCATTCACACCGACTTTGCGATATTGCTTCACTTGGTTACGAATATGTACCAAACCTAAGATCGCAAAAGGAAAAGCTTCCGTGGTCATCATATGCATTTGCAAACTTTGAGAAAGCACAGCCAAATAAATCGCTGGGATATAACCATTGTTTTTAAAGCCACACACTTCGTTATAGGCTTTTAAATGCTTTTGATCGACCTTAAATGAATCCACCACATATTCAACTTGCGGCAGCACTTTTTCAGCTTTAGGCTTTTTAAAAATCAAGCCTTGAATCACTTTTGGATAGGCTAAATAAGGTTTTGGAAGTTGACTAAAATGGCGAGTATTCATACTAAACCTTTGGAAGTTTTATCTTTATAAAGTTCCCTTCCTTTTAAAGAAGGATATTTTAAATCCCCCTCATCCCCCTTTGATAAAGGGGGACTTCTCCTCTCTTTTTCAAAGGGAGGTCGGGAGGGATTAATTAAGCCCCTAACAAGCTTTGACCACACACACGTACCACATTACCGTTCAAGCCTGTCGATGCCGTTGAAGCAAACATCGCAATCGTTTCAGCAACGTCTACAGGTAAACCACCTTGACTCATCGAGTTCATACGACGACCTGCTTCACGGATTGCAAATGGAATCGCAGCAGTCATTTGCGTTTCAATGAAGCCTGGAGCAACAGCATTAATGGTTACGCCATTTTTCAATAATGGAGCAGTAAATTTAACCACACCAACAACACCTGCTTTAGAAGCAGCATAATTGGTTTGACCTAAGTTACCTGCGATACCTGAAATAGAAGATACGCACACAATACGACCATTTGCATTGAAGCCATCATTTTCAAGAAGGTAATCATTTACACGCTCAATCGCAGACAAGTTAATGTTAATCACCAAGTCCCAAAGCTCAGGTTTCATATTGGCCAAAGTTTTGTCACGGGTAATCCCTGCATTGTGCACGATGATATCCAAACCACCTTGAGCAGCTGCAGCCGCTTTGATTTTTTCACCGGCATCGTTTGCAGTAATATCAATCGCGAGCGTAGAACCGCCAATTTCACCTGCAACACGGTCAAGATCTGCTTGCTGCTGTGGAACGTCTAAACAAATCACATGCGCGCCATCACGTGACAATACATGTGCGATTGCTTCACCAATACCACGGCTTGCACCTGTTACAACAGCTGTTTTGCCTGCAAGCGGCTTATTCCAATCAACATCCACAACATCTGCTTTAGATACACGAATCACCTGACCCGATACATAAGCTGAACGTGGTGAAATTACAAAACGTAATGCAGATTCTAAGTTTGCTTCAGCACCTTCGTCCACATAGACTAACTGTGCAGCAATCCCTTTCTTAAACTCTTTACCGACTGATTTTACAAAACCTTCTAATGCACGTTGTGCAATGGCTTGTTTCACAGTTTTCGCAGTTTCTGGTGTTGTACCAACAACGACAACGCGACCAGACGCCTGAATTTGACGCGCGATTGGGTTAAAAAATGCATATAAGACATGCAGTTGTTCTGAGTTTTGAATACCTGAAGCATCAAATACCACAACTTTAAACTTAGACTCTTTATCGCCTTCGTTAAATGCGCTTAAGTTTAGACCTGATTTTGCCGCAGCTTGTTGTAATTCAGCATTATTACCTGCATAGCTATTGGCATGAATATTTGCCAAGACTTGTGCAATAGCACCAGATAATGTTGAAGCAGGCGCTGCACCGAATAAAACCGCACCTTTAACTACAGGTGTTGCAGACTCAAAACGCTCTAAAAAAGTCGGTGATGGTAAACCTAAATTTTTGATGACAAATTTACCAATAGGAGATTTTGCAAATGTTTGGTATTGATCAGTCATGTTTATTATCTCTCATACAGATTAATTTTTGATGGATCTGAAGATATCCCTTTAACTTCAAGATGATGTCAGATACTTATATTTCAATAGTTCCATCAGTTTCCATGGAATCATACTTGAGTTAAACCGCAGATGGCTTGACCTGAATGCTTTAGCGAATGTCATTTTAGTCAATTTACCCCTTTGGTGAATATGCTAATGTAGCCGTCAAGAAGATCATCAACATGCTTGGAAAAGCCTTATGAGCAAAACAACTCAAGAAAATCCAGCAGTCGAAAGTCCGACTACGGAAACTGTGTCAAATACATCAAAGAGTACGCCACGTAGCGCTAAAAGTACGGGCACAGCAACCAAGTCTACAAGTGATGCCGCTAAAACGAGCCGTCCTCGTCGTGCATCTACGCGCACTAAGACACCCGCTTCAAACCCTAAAACAGCTTTAAAATCAACAACTCAAACGTCTGTTCAACAGGATAATACCATGAGTCAAAACACAGTTCGCCGCGTTGCTATTATCGGTGGTAATCGTATTCCTTTCGCTCGTTCTAACGGCGCTTACTTCACTGCATCAAACAGCGATATGTTCACAGCTGCATTAAATGGTCTTGTTGAACGTTTCAACCTTCAAGGTCAACGCCTTGGTGAAGTTGTTGCTGGTGCCGTGTTAAAACATAGTCGTGACTTTAACATGACCCGTGAGTGTGTACTCAATACCGAACTTGCTCCTGAAACACCTGCTTACGATATTCAACAAGCATGTGGTACTGGTTTACAAGCAGCTTTCTTGGTTGCTAACAAAATCGCATTGGGTCAAATCGAAGTGGGTGTTGCTGGTGGTGTAGATACAACCTCTGATGCACCGATCGCTTTTGGTGATGGCTTACGTAAAGCTTTACTTGAATTGAATATTGCTAAAACAGGTAAAGACCGCCTAAAAGCATTAACTAAAATTAATGTTAAAGATTTGATGGATGCACCGAAGAACGGTGAACCACGTACAGGTCTTTCTATGGGTGACCATCAAGCAATTACAACGCTTGAATGGGGTATCTCTCGTGAAGCGCAAGATGAACTTGCTGCATCTTCGCATCAAAAAATGGCAGCTGCTTATGAAGAAGGTTTCTTCGATGACCTTATTACGCCATTCCTTGGTTTAGAGCGTGACAACAACTTACGTGCAGACTCATCAGTAGAAAAACTTGCGAAGTTAAAACCAGCGTTTGGAAAAGGCGATGCACGTACGATGACTGCGGGTAACTCGACTCCACTGACTGATGGTGCGTCATGTGTCCTTCTTGCATCAGAAGAATGGGCAAAAGCAAACGGTCACGAAGTTCTTGCTTATTTAACTTTCCAAGAAACAGCGGCGGTTGACTTTGTAGAGAAAAAAGAAGGCTTATTGATGGCGCCAGCGTATGCAGTACCTCGTATGCTAGAACGTGCAGGTATTACGCTACAAGATTTCGATTACTATGAAATTCATGAAGCGTTTGCATCTCAAGTATTGTCTACACTGAAAGCTTGGGAAGATCCTAAATTCTGTAAAGAACGTTTAGGCTTAGATGCACCATTGGGTTCAATTGATCGTTCTAAATTGAACGTGAAAGGTTCATCTCTTGCTGCAGGCCACCCATTTGCTGCAACTGGTGGTCGTATTATTGCAACTGCTGCAAAACTATTGAACCAAAAAGGTTCAGGCCGTGTACTCGTATCAATTTGTGCTGCGGGTGGTCAAGGCGTAACAGCGATTATTGAAAAATAATCCTTTATGCTTTAAAGCAAAAAACCGCTCTTATGAGCGGTTTTTTATTTCAGAGATTTCATAATTTTTAGAAACGATAACCGACACCTAAATAAGTAATGATGGGATCAATATCGATCTTTGTCGTTGCATGAATTAACTGTTCACCGGTCGTTTGGTTAATCACATCGATCTTGGTCTTATTATTTAACTTTGCATAAGACACTGAAGCTGCTGTAAACCAATTTGGGGTGAAGTCATAGGTAAAACCGAGTGTGACAATTGGAGCAATCGCATCATCCGCATCGACATCGACCACCATTTTACCTGATGATTCTTTACCGTCTAATGCAGCACCTGCAAGATTATCCTTAATATTTTGAATCATATGCCCTGCAGCAATTAAGTCAGATTCAATACCTTTATTGAGTTCAATATCATTAAAATACGCATACATAATCCCTGCACCTACATAAGGTCTGAATTTATTCACGCCCGATTTTCCAAATTGATACTGAGCTTGAAATGCTGGCGTCCAAGCACGCGCTGTTGCTGCTTTACCATAAGCATCCAGATTGGTAATTGGTACATCATAATCCAAAGGTAAACCGTCCGGAAACAGCAAACCAGCAAGACCTCCCGGCATTGCATTGCCAGATAAAGGTGCCGTAATCATCCCTTTCCCTTGAATATCCACTTTGGGAGGAATACCGCCAATCATCTGTAAGGATACGTTGTCATTGATATAATAATTGACCATCAAACCTAAAGTATCAACATCCTCTGCTTCTAGACCAGTGCCTCCTGCTGACCAATTTTCCAATCCATATAATGTCGATGTCCCTGCAATATCTGGTTTGATATTGCCTTTGCCATCTGTCATGAGTCCATTAATAAAACTATCTTCTAATAATGTTCCTAAAGTCTCCTTTAAATTTACTGTGTTATCACCGTCTTGAATCGTTGCATTTGGGTCAATTGCTTGTAAAAAACCCTCTTCACTAATGCTTCCAACTTTGGCCTGTGTCCCATTTGCCACAGAAGTATTAATGTTAAAAGGATTCGCCTTTCCTTGCGGCATCACGTGTAACCAACCTGCAGATACAGAAAAGCGCTTAAAGTTACCATCTGCAAATGTAAATTGTGTAAGCCCAAGTAAAACAACAGGTGTGACAATTTTTATCAATTTCATATGCTAACTCCTTGTTTTGCATATTTTTTTAATTAATTTATAAAAACATTCTTTGTTCTTATATTTAAAAGTTATGTAATTATTCTAACTTTTTATAGTTAGTTTATGTTTTTATATATTATTATTTGTTAAATATTGCACTATTTTGATGCAAAAAAGGCCTGTATTTATCAGTACAGGCCAATGTGATTTTCTTATTGAAATTTAACGATATTGTGGTTGGTAGCCCAAGTGCGCCTCGATCTGGTCATAGCACCATTGGAAAATAAATGTGTAGACTAAAATGCACATGGTCATACTAAAATCGAGCAAAATCGCCTGCCATAAGGTCATATGCATGGCATAAGCCACCATTGGGATGGTTGCAAGCATTAAGCCGCCTTCAAATCCAATCGCATGTAAAACACGTACACCAAAGGTTCTTTTTAACTTTCTTTTTGCTTCAAATTTTTCAAAATAATGATTAAAAATCATGTTCCAAATCACAGAAGTCACCGCCATCGCAATACCTAGCGTACCTGTCACCTCCATCGGAACTTTAAAAATAAAACTTAACGCAATAGCAATGATCACCAATAGGATGATCTCATAGCTTAGCGCATGAATAATCCTTCTCTTGGAAATCGTCATTTTGAAACACTCTATCATTTGTAAAAAACTTATTTTATTTTTATATTATTGATTAATCGAGTTAGTTTCTTTCAATATTATTGAAAGGTTGTATTCCTTTATTTTTCTGTATGCTCATGAATATTAATCAAGAACAACTGATGATTTTTAAAACAGTCATGGAAACAGGATCATTTTCCGCAGCTGCCAGACAACTCGGCAAAGTGCCTTCAGCGGTCAGCATGTCCATTGCCAATTTCGAAATTGATCTCAACCTTAAACTGTTTGAGCGCGTTGGTCGTGAACCTGTGCCCACAGCTCAAGCGCTTAACCTGTATGAAAAAACTGAACAATTATTGATAGAAATCAATCAGTGGAAACAGCATGCAATTGCGCTGAGTCATGGTTTAGAGTCATCACTGAATATCGTGGTGGTATCAGAACTGCTTCATACGCAGTGGACCGACTATATCTCTTTGCTAGAAACTCATTTTCCATCTTTGCAAATCAATATTTTTTCTGCGCCTCAAGAAGATGCTCAAAAGATGTTATTACAGGGTCAAGCGCAGCTTGCTCTTATGTTTGAACGTGAACAGCTTGAGAGTTATGAACAATTTGTCGAATTGAAGCGTGAAGCATTGGTTCCTGTTGCTGCGACAAAACATGCCCTGTCGAAATTTAAGCAAGTCAGTTTTGAGCAAATTTTGCAAAGTCGGCAAATCGTGGTTGCAAGTCGTGATAAAAGCATTAAACCAGAATTGTTATTTTCCAAACACAGTTGGCGTACAGATAACCACCACTCTGCTTGTTCGATGATTATTCAAGGTCTGGGTTGGGGTGTGCTTCCATTAGAGATGTTTAATGAAAATCCGACGCTCAAAGATCAACTCAAAATCTTAAGCTTTCAAGATTTCACACCCAAATTTGAATATTTCGTCGACTTGGTCTGGAACCGTGAAAAACCACTGGGCTCGGCTGCTCATTTTTTGATTAATCACATCCGAAATTCACGAAAAACTACGATTTAGACTGCCTAATTGGGCGTTTTTTGGTTGGGTTCTAAACAGATTGTGTTATAAAAGTATGTACACCAAGAACATTAAGAACTAGATTTCAAATGACTCAAAATGCGTTAAACCAATTAAAAAGCCTAACAACGATTGTTGCTGACAGCAGTGATTTAGCTGCGATTAATACATTCCGTCCATTGGATGCGACCACAAATCCATCTTTAATTACAGCAGCGGCAAATCAACCTGAAAATAAAGAACTGATTGAAAGTGCTTTTGAACAAGCGTGTAAAGAAGGTTATCAAAATGATGAGCTGGTTGAGCGCACCATCGATATTCTTACGGTCAAATTTGGTGTAGAAATTTTAAAATTGATCGAAGGACGTGTCTCTACTGAAGTCGATGCAGCCTTGTCCTATGATACTGATGCCACCATTGCAAAAGCTAAAGAGTTATTGGCTTTATATGCACAGTATGGTATCGATCAAAATCGTATCTTAATTAAAATTGCCTCAACGTGGGAAGGCATTCAAGCCGCTAAAGCCCTTGAAGCTGAAGGCATTCACTGTAATCTGACTTTATTGTTTGGCTTACATCAAGCTCAAGCCTGTGCAGATGCTCAAGTCACGCTGATTTCGCCATTTGTCGGCCGTATTTTAGATTGGTACAAAAAAGCTGAAAATGTGGATAGCTACCCGATTGAGAAAGATCCAGGCGTGTTATCAGTTAAGCAGATTTACCACTACTATAAACAACATGACATCAAAACTGAAATTATGGGTGCTAGCTTCCGTAGTATTGATCAAGTGCTCGGCTTAGCAGGTTGTGATTTATTGACGGTTTCACCGAATTTATTGGCAGAACTGGAAAAAGATCAGCGTACCGTGGAAGTGCAATTGTCTAATCATCATGCGCATGCACACTGTCAACACGATGTACAAGTGCTCGACAAGCAAACTTTCAAAGCTGAAGTTGAAAAAGACTTAATGTCTTTCCAACTATTACAAGGCGGTATTGATGGCTTTATTAAAGCCCGTGAGCAATTAAGTAGCTTACTGCGTCAAACTTTTGGCTTAGATGCTGAAATAAAAGCATAAATTAGAAATTTTCAGTTTCATCTAGAACCGAAGTTGTATACTACAGCTTCGGTTTTTTATTTGAGTGTCTTCAGTGTTTGGAATCACAGACTTAACGACCTTTATTATTGGTACGATATTAATTGTGATTTTACCCGGGCCAAATTCACTTTATGTCATGTCTGTTGCTTCTCGCTATGGCATTAAGGTCGGCTATTTAGGTGCTTTTGGCGTTTATACTGGCGATTTGATCTTAATCTTACTCACCGCTCTAGGGGCTGCATCCTTACTTCACGCCTTCCCTTGGTTATTCTTATTATTAAAAATTGTCGGTGCGCTGTATTTAAGTTATCTAGGTATCAAACTTTTCAAGGCTGCCTACCAAACATGGAATGCCGTTCAGATGCCAGAACAACTCGACACCAAGCAACTGAGTTTGAATGAATTGAAACCGTTTAAGACTGCATTAACCATCAGTATTTTAAACCCTAAAGCCATTCTTTTTTACTTATCGTTCTTTGTGCAATTCGTTGATCCTGCATATCCATATCCTGCGATTACATTTACCGTACTCGCGATCGTATTGCAAATTATCAGTATGAGCTATTTAACGATTTTGATCTTTTCGGGTGCAAAACTGGCCACCTATTTTAGCCATCGTTATAAATTTACGGCATGCTGTGTCGCAGCAGTTGGTCTTCTATTTTGTGGATTTGGTCTAAAGCTTGCGACATCTACCATGTAACCGACATAGGCAAAGTAGTACTGTTTTTTTAGGAAAATCCATATCCCTTTAAATTTTAAATGGATGAAACATCCACAATGTGTGGTTGTCGGTTCGTACTATTAAAGTGCCATTTGTTAAAGTGCCATTTGTGAATAAATAAAGTATTTCCATAATATCTCGATGAGCACTTTTACTGTACATGACTTGAGCGTATCATCCTGAAAAATGTCATCCTAAATCTGCGCCAACAATAGTCATAGCTCGATCATTATGCAAAAACTACTCCAAGACTTCTCCATTCCAGCTGCTTTTGCAGGTTTTATTACGTTCTTAGTCGGGATCAGTGTCTCGGCTGTTTTGGTGATCCAATCTGTACAAATGCTCGGTGCCAACACAGCAGAAATAACCTCTTGGTTTTGGGCTCTAGGTTTGGGTATCGGCTTAAGCGGGCTGATTCTGTCTTGGAAATTTAAATATCCCGTTGCGACTTCATGGTCCACTGCAGGACTGGCACTGATTTTAGCGACTGCAAATGGTTACAGCATGAATGCCGCTCTAGGCGCATTCTTGGTCTGTGGCTTATTGACAGCAGTACTCGGATTTTTAGGCATTTTTGAAAAAATACTGCGTTATATCCCGCAAAGTCTAACCAGTGCAATGTTAGCAGGCGTACTCCTAAAATTTGGCATTGAGTTATTTGTCAGTTTACAAAATGAATGGGCATTCGTTCTGGGTTTACTGGCTGCCTATGTCATCAGTAAACGACTGTTACCACGTTATAGCATTGTCATTACGGTGATCATTGGCATTATGCTTTGTCCATTGTTACTTGGCTTTCAATTACCGGCGCTTAATTTAGAACTCGCACAGCCTGTTTGGGTTACACCTGAATTTTCGATCTCAGCAATACTGGGTTTAGCACTACCACTCTTTGTAATCAATATGGCCTCTCAGTATTTACCGGGTTTAGCCATGATTAAAAGTTATGGCTATCAACCCCACGTCAATCAACTGATCGGTTGGACTGGGACAGCCCAAACGCTACTCGCGCCATTTGGATGTTTTAGTGTCAATATTGCTGCGATTAGTGCGGCAATCAGTCTAGATGACCAAGCCCACCCCGATGAGAAAAAGCGCTATATCGCAGGTATGACCTGTGGCGTCTTTTATATTTTGATGGGCCTGTTTGCAGCCACTTTGGTGAGTTTCTTAACCGCTTTCCCATTGGTGTTTATTACCGCTTTAGCAGGCATTGCCCTACTCGGCACCATTGGACACAACATCGTCATTGCTTTCCAAGAAGCGAGTGAACGTGACGCTGCTCTACTCACCTTCTTGTTTAGTGCATCGGGCGTACAGTTTTTTGGTATTGGTTCCGCGTTTTGGGGGTTGGTCTTTGGTTTAGTCGTACATGCTATTTTCAAATATAAAAGAAATTAAGCCCTCAGTTAAATAATTTGCTTCAAATAAAAGAATGATACGCGGTAACGTCATCCGCAAGTGTTTGAGATAGGACTACTTCTAATCAAGAATATTTTTGCGATATTTTGAATAATTAGACACTAGTGAACGAGTTTTGCGGTGGGGAGCAATGCTCCGCAAGATGGCTTCCTTACGAAGCACGCTTCTCATTTTACCTAAACAAAAGCACCTCCAGCCGAAGGCTAATCCATCTATTCAATCCCTAGATGTAAGACTCCGTCGAATAGACTTAAAAATCATTTTAAAAATGCGTAATTACTTTTACGTTTATAACATCAGTTATTTAATCTATTTCGCTCGATACGTTCGGGCGATCAGTTCTTGTTTTAATAATTCGGTTTCGCTTTCGTCTTCCACTTCTGTAAAAGCGGTGAGCCAAATACCATCAGCTGCATAACGAACAATTTTGAGTTTTATATCCGAATCGGTCTGATGATGTCGCTCTAAACGTGAGTTCATCCATTCGATCCAATATTCATTAAAAGTTTTATCGGTCAGCATGGTCATCGAAATCGCGGACCATGACTGTTGCAAACCCATGATTTGTTTTTCTAAGGTAATTTCAATATAGGCTCGGGTAAAACGACCGTATGGCTCAGGGTCTTCGTCAATTAATCGGTCAACGACCTCGTCTAATTGAGCCAAAAGCATGACGATCATGGACTCTAAGAGCTTTTGTTTGTTTGAAAAATGATGAAATACACCGCCTTTTGTGACCCCAACTAAATCCGCAACGGCTTGAATCGACACCCCGTTGACACCTTTATCTGCAGCAAGACGGATTGCATGCTGCAAAATACTTTGGCGTATCAGTTGAGGTTCTTTCTTGCGCTGATGTGGATTATCCATATTAATGTCCAGCAGAAGTTGAAAACAGGTTAATTACGACCACACCTGAAACAATCAGGCCTATCCCTAACATGGCTGGGAGGTCTAAACTTTGACGAAAGATAAAGTAGCCAATTAGTGCAGTTAAAACAATACCGACACCCGCCCAAATGGCATAAGCAATACCAAGTGGTATGACTTTAATCACCTGAGACAATAAATAAAATGCCAAACAGAATAAAACTGCGACAGCCAATGAAGGCGTAAGTTTGGTAAACCCTTCTGACTTCACCAAAAATGTCGAACCAATTACTTCTGAGATAATCGCCAATGACAGTAAGCCATAGGCCAATGTTACCGAATTCATTAATCATTCCAAAATAAACATACCGACTGGTAGGTATGTTATTAAGTTAAAGATTATTCTGCAAGCCTTTTAAGTCTGTTTTTAATTTTTGACGGTCTGTGTGTGTTGTTGCAAAAATTCTAAAGTGCGATCGAAGGTCTGCTGACTGGCCTTTTTACTCATCATAAATTGATATTCATGTACCAAAAATTCTTTCGAATCTGGATAAAAAACCGCTGTCACAGGTACATTATTTGCCTGCAATTTTTCTACAAAAGGCTCAGATTGCGTTTTGGTTAAAAAATCTTTATTGCCACCGCTGATAAATACAGGCGGATAATTTGAATTAATATTTGAGGCCGTTGAAATACGCGTTAAAAACTCGGCATCATCTTTATTGTCTCCGGTATACGCCTGAACTAAGTTATAGACGCCCCACTCGATCAGTCCAA
The DNA here is from genome assembly GCF_013417145.1 of Acinetobacter sp. YH16044. NCBI lineage: Bacteria > Pseudomonadati > Pseudomonadota > Gammaproteobacteria > Moraxellales > Moraxellaceae > Acinetobacter > Acinetobacter sp. YH16044. Next base: position 38,656 of record NZ_VPEK01000007.1, on the reverse strand, counting down.
TCTCTGCGGGTGCAGTATTTACAAAGCTGTTTAAATCATAAATACCACAATGCAAAATCAGCCCTTTAAGCTGTGAAGGCTTTAATACAGGTTGAATCTTTGACGCTTGCGCAAAATCTGGATTCGTAACCAAGGCGGCATAATGACTGGCCATATTTGCACCTGCAGAATCCCCTGCCAAATACATATTTTGCGAATCAATGCCATATTGTGCAGCATGTAGATTTAAAAACATCAGTGCTGCATCTATTTGGTTGAGCTGTGCAGGATAAATGGCTTCAGGTGCAAACTGATATTGAACCGAAACCACATTATAGCCTTGGGCTGCGAGCCGTTTAAAATATCCACCTGCATGCTCTTTTGAACCTGAGACCCAACCGCCCCCGTGGATCCAAACAATCGTTGGTCTTGGTGCAATAACCGTACTTGTTTCAGGTTGATAGATATCCAAGCTTAAATTTGGATTTTGTAGATATTGAATATTTGACTGCACAATAACATTGTCAGGTGCATGTAGGTTGATAAAGGTCTTTTGGACTTGTGTCGATAAGTTAAATGCGCCTGCAATCACTTTGGTACTGCTTTGCGTGTTTTGACAACCAGACAAATGCAACACTGCACAAATACTGAGTGCAACCAACCCTACTTTATATGACATATCTAACTATCCAATCGCATCAATTCTGTTATAAATCTTAGATTTAAAACTGTATATAGTTTAGGCTTATTTTTATAAAGTTCAAATTGATCTTTTAAGCTCAAAATCCGAGAAAATTAGTCGATTTTATTTTAATATTTTTTGAGCAAAGTCCGAGTTTTCCACTCAGATTTATTTGACGACTTATCGACATTATTTTATGTAATTTTATGAATTTACAATATTTTTTAGATTAATAAATTGAACCATGCACGACAATGTGTTATCAATAATCTAAAGGGTTTAAAAGCAAAATTACAGGAGATTGTTCCATGTCATATCAAAACATTTTAGTACCTGTCGATGGTTCAGAAATCTCGTTTTCTGCAGTTAAAAAAGCTGCAATTATTGCCAAGGCGTTTAACAGCCAACTCACTTTAATCAGCCTTGTTGCTGAAGACCCATTTACCGATGCAGACTTCTATTATTCTTCATCAATCATGAAAGAATATTTCGTACAAGCTTACGCAAATGCAGAATCTGCATTAAAAGAAGCTGTGCAAATCACGACTGAAGTTGGTATAGATGCACAAAGTAAGATTATTAAAGGTCAAGTTTCTGCTGAAGGTGTAGTAGAAGCAGCCAATGAAGTGAAAGCCGATTTGATCGTGATGGGTTCACATGGTCGCAAAGGATTTAAGAAAATGCTACTCGGTAGTTTCGCACAAGATGTACTCAGCAATACTGAATTACCCGTGTTGGTTGTAAAAGCTTAAGATGACTAAGCCCACATCATGTGGGCTTTTTTGTATTCAGCACACCCTTCACTAATAAGCTTACCCTTTTGTCTAATTCATACAATATCGTGAATAGCGCAAGATTAGATTGATAACATTTAAAATATTAAGGAAGCGGATATGAGTCAATATCAACAAATTTTAGTCCCTGTGGATGAATCTCCAATTTCATATTCTGCTGTTGAACATGCCCTCAGCTTGGCTAAAAGTCAAAATGCACAAGTGACCATTGTCAGCGTTGTTGCTGTTGATCCATTCGTTGGTGTCGATTTCTATGCTGTTGCACCTGCAATCACTGAATATTTTATGCAAGCTGAAAAAAGTGCTCAGCTGCGTTTAGAAGATATCAAACAAACCTTTGTACGTGATGGTATCGAAGTTAAAACCCGTTTGATTCATGGTGTATCGCCAACAGAAGGGATTTTACAAGTGGCTGATGAAATCTCTGCTGACTTAATCATCATGGGTTCGCATGGACGTACAGGTTTGAAAAAAGCCATGCTGGGCAGCGTAGCACAAAATATTTTAACGCAGTGCCCAATTCCTGTTTTGATCATCAAGCAATAAACTAAGATTCATAAAAAAGCCCTCAATTGAGGGCTTTTCTTCTTTTAGATCAATTAAAAACGTTGTTTAAATATACAATTCGTTCTGTAGTTTTCTGATTAAAGCATTTGGTATATTGCAACTCTTGATTTTGCGTATTCATCGCCTCATCCCAGTATTGCGAATGCTTTTGATAAGTCTCTTTTTCACTTTCATTTAATGAATAAACACTTTTTTGCGCAAGCACTTTACAATCGATATCACGCTTTTCAAACCAGTCTGCTTGATCTTGCTGTAACTGCGCCTTTTGTTCATCACTAAAACGATCCCAAGTCTGATTGAGACGATCCACCACTTTGGCATTATCCTGATCTAGCTCTTTCTTACGAATATCCATCGCCTTTTGTGCAAGGCTCATTTGTTGAGATTGGCTCTCCATCCCTTGCTGATAGGATTCTTCATCTCGCTTATTTTGAGCACTATATGCCGCATATAACACCGCATGACGTGTCACTGTGACAACGCTATCAATTACGTCATTTTGACTTGGGACACTTAAACTTAAACCATCTTTGTCCGTTTTAGTGATGCTATAGCTAAAGTTCCCTTTAAGCTGATCATTGTCCATGCTTAAGCCTGACTCACCATCTTCGAGTGAATCATTCAAAGTATAATTACCACGTTCTTCACAGCCTTCATCACATGGTCGTTCAGCAAAGGCGTTTTCAGCACGCTTTTGTAATCCTTTCGGGAAAACCACCAACAATTGACTGCTACATTCCAATGTTTTGGCTTTATTAGGGTCTTCAGTTAAAGTCGTGACATTTTGAATGTTAAATTTTAGATTTTTTACAATCAGATCCATGAGTTGCTGATCGGCTTCATAATCTGACTGACGTATTTCTTTGTTTAATTCTTTGAGATATTCTTTTTTTAAATGATCTTGCAATTGGTCAATATTGGCTTGTGCAGTACAACTCCAATCTTCCAAAGCAGGCGCTTCCGTTTTGGCTTCTGTATCTTTTTTATTTTTAAAATTATCACAGCCGGATATTAATGCCGCAGACAACATGAGGCTCGTGATGACTATTTTTTTCATTGTATAAGTACCATTATGATTTTATTCTTCGGGCGTATTTTACTCAAAATTACAGCGCTTTGACGAGAAAAATCCCCGCATGTGCAGGGATTTTTTATATATCATCTCATTTAGTACGGTTTTAATTGGCCTTTTCAGTCACGCCTTCATTGGTAACATCTCGTACTTTGCCATTCTCGGTATTTAAAACTTCAAACTCAATACGACGGTTTTTGAATTGACCTTCTTTGGTGCTGTTTTCTGCTACCGGTTTTTCTTGACCATAACCCACCGCTTGAAGCTGTGCAGGATCAACGCCTTTCGACACCAAGTAATCCACCACAGCTTGTGCACGCTCTTGCGATAAAGCTTTATTCGCTTCCGCATTACCCACAGCATCGGTATGACCTTGTACAGTCAGATGTACTTCTGTAGCGCGCTGCATTAACGCTGCCGCTTGATCCAAAATTGATTTATTCACGTCAGGAATATCAGATGAACCTGTCGCAAAATTAATAATTTGTAAGTTCAGCGCAGTCGCAACATCTAGAGCACGAACTTGTTCAGGGTTAATACTCGCTAATGCTTTTTGTGCATCAGTAATACTGTTATCTACTGCAGTTTGTTCACTCACACCTTCTTGAACCAATACCGTCATATTTTTTGCTAAAGGCTTAATTTGATTGGCAAGGCTTTGAGCATCCGCAGGATTTTGCGACAAAATCGATAACTGATTTTCTGTCCAGGTTAAAGTGGTATTTGGCACACCTTTAAGTTTTTGCAGAACCGTTGGAATGGTATCTTGATCAATAAATTGAGTATGGTAACTGGCATCAGATGAAGCACCACAACCCGTATTAAAGTTAAAGATCTGTTTGACTTGTTGCTGCAAAATTTCAAGATAATTTGAATCACCAGTTTGAATTTGACAGTTGGTTAACTGCCCATCTGTACCGGTGCTAAATTGCATATGCGCTGGCTGAGATGCCGCAGGCTGTGCAACCGTTGTTGCAGAGGTGGTTGGTTCTTCTTTATTAGTACAAGACTTAAACCAAAATGCGATCAGACCCAATAATATAAGCAGCGCAATAATTGGCAATAACCAATTCGAGCGTTTTTCCTCAACGATAACAGGTGTTGGTTCAACAACAGGTGCTTGGTGTAATGTACGGCCAGCTGCAGTGTTGACCCCTAAACCTGCGAGTAAAGGTACTGCCCATTGTGGTAGTGCCGCCAAAATGCTATCTGCATGATTATCAAGTAAATGCGTGATTGCGACGGGATCAGATGAACCCGCTTCATTTTCAAGTGCCCCTAAAGTTGGAGCTATAGAGTGGTTTAAGGTTTGCTCTATTTCTGACGTTGGGGCCGTACCGCCACCGAGATGTTGCAAAAATTGTTCTTTTAATGTGGGATTTGCTGAAAATATATCACTAATACGAGGGTTTAACTGTTTTTGAAAGGCATCAATAAATTCAGGTTTGGATCGAAAAATATTTAACAGGAATGGAATAAACTGGCTAATGGCTGAATTTTTTTCAGTTAAGTGTTGTGTATCACCGTCCAGCACAATCGAGGAGACGTGCTGCTTAATCAGCGCTAATAAATCTATACTCATATTTGTACTCCATGCAGTTGTCATTATTTTCATGTGTACTTCAGTTTATATGCTTATTTTTTGATCAAATGTAATAATTTGTTCGGACTTGTCAACGCTTTAATTTCTTCTTTTATTTTCAATCTATTAATTTCAATCTTCACTAAAAAAGCCAGCCGAAGCTGACTTTTTAATGTCTAATCAAAATTCTGAGAATCAACAAATTTCCATGTTGAGCGTGCGCTTAAACGGCATAAAAAGCGTGAACTACTTTACCTTTTACCGTTTGCTGAATTAATGGTGTGTTCTTACCATTTGATACAATCGTGTCTTTATTAATAGTCCACTCAAGCTCTGGATCGACCAGTACCCAACCCGCTTCATCTGCCCAACGCTGTTGCATATTGGCCACTTTTGCCGGTGCGAGTGTAACTTTCTCAACCCATTCCAGTGGGCTTAATAGGCCTTCTTGAATCAGTTGAATACCAAAAGGTACATAGGTATCAAATGCGGTAAAACCAGGTTGTGTTTCAGCAAAAGGCGCCATTTTCGCAGAGCTGCTCAGCGGCTCATGATGCGTACAGATCGCATCAATCACACCGTCTTTCACTGCTTGGCGGAGCAAGTCTTTATCTTGCTCAGAACGCAGCGGCGGACGAACATGCGCAAGTGAATTAAAGCCGTCAATCAACTGATCCGTTAAATGCAATTGGTGCATGGCTACATCGCAAGTGACCGGCAAACCTTTCGCTTTGCCCTGTTTAATCAATTCAACGGATGCACCTGATGACAACAGACCAAAGTGCGCACGCACTTTAGTAGCTTCAATCATCAATAAGTATTTTGCAATGGCTACGGTTTCCGCCAATGCAGGAATCATCGGCAAACCTTGACGAGATGCGACAAAACCTTCATGCACACAGCCATCTTTGGCAATCTGCGGCTCTTCGGCATAGAACACAACGGTCATGTTCAGACCCGCAGCATATTCTAAGGTACGAATCACCACATCATCGTCCATAAATGGCGCATTAGCATTCGATACCGCAGTACAGCCACCTTTTTTCAAACCCGCCATATTCGCAGGCTGCTTGCCTAACAAGCCTTGAGTTTGCGCGCCAATCACCTGCAGATAAATGCCGCCGTCTAGCATGGCTTTTTCCACCAGGCCATGAATCAATGCACCATTGTCTTGCACAATCGGTTTAGAGTCAGGCGGGGTAAACACATGCAAAATACCATTCGCACGCGCAGCCTTACCTTCTGACTTTAAAGTGCCGTGCTGCTGCTGACCCGGCTCTCGTAAACGCGCGCAAAGGTCAACCATACTTGGCATCAGCCATTTGCCTTGACCATCAATGGTTTCAGCGGCATTGCTTTCGGCAACCAATCGGCCATTTTCAATATAAACTGTCTGTACGCTGTCAGTTTGATTGATTGGATCTAAGACACGTACATTTTCAACTTTAACAATACTCATGACTATCCTTTAAACCGCAATCGCTTCAATTAAACCTTTTTCTTGCAACTGACCTTGCATTGCCAAAGCCAGTACCGCCATACGCACCGCAATACCGTTGGTCACCTGATGTAAAATCACCGACTGAGCACCATCGGCAATACTCGAGTCAATTTCAACACCGCGGTTCATTGGTCCCGGATGCATCACGATGCAGTCAGGTTTTGCCAAAGCCAAGCGCTCTTTATTCAAACCGTACATTTTGTAGAATTCGGCTTGAGATGACAGCGCAGGAGAATCAATACGTTCGTTTTGAATACGTAAAGTAATAATCACGTCGCAGTCTTGAATGCCGTCTTCCATATTGTTGAACAGACGAATGCCTTCGCCATAATCATCAAAACCGTAAGGCAGCAAAGTATTTGGCGCAATGACACGAATATCTTTACAGCCCAATGTTTGCAATGCAGCGACATCTGAACGGGCAACACGCGAATGCTTAATATCGCCAATAATGGCAATGGAAATGTCTTCAAAATTCTTTTTGGTTTCACGGCGAATCGTCAACATATCCAACATGGCTTGCGTAGGATGCGCATGACGGCCATCGCCTGCATTGATGATTGCCACATGCGGACAAACATCTTTGGCAATAAAGTGCGGCGCGCCTGACGATGAATGACGAACCACAAAAATGTCGGTCGCCATCGCTTCTAAATTCCACAAGGTATCACGCAGTGTCTCGCCTTTTGATGTACTTGAACGCGCAATATCAATGTTCAATACGTTTGCAGACAGACGTTTTGCTGCCGCTTCAAAAGTGGTACGGGTACGTGTTGAATTTTCAAAAAACAGGTTCATTACCGTACGGCCTTCTAAAAGGTTGTTGGTAATCAGCTGATTTTGGTCATTAAAAAAGGACTGTGCAGTGTCCAATATTTTTGTGAGAGTTTCTTTAGAAAGGCCTTCGATGGTGAGGAAATGTTTTAAGTTACCATCTTGGTTGAGTTGAATCTGGCTCGGTGTATGCAATGCCGCCAAGTGCATGAGAGATTCCTTATCGTTAAGTTAACGCATTATACAGAGAATCTTGGCAAATGGCAGTTGAAGTTTTCAACGTTCAATGCAAACGCATGATGTTATTCAAAATGAATTTTCAAATTCCTATCTATCATTTCAATTAGATAAATTAAACGTTTTAATTTAAACTTCACCTTTCCCCTTTCAAAAAGCCTTCAAACAGGACTTCTATCTGTCCTTATTTTTGATTGAATTGAATACGTTCAAACCGATAAAGTTCAGCTATAAACAGCCGCCTTCTGCGCAGTTAAATAACTTGTGAAATAAAGAAAGAGAGTTGATACGTCAGGCTGCGTGCAGCAGGAAATTTATGCTGCTGCTCACAGCGGGATTGAATTAACGCAACGCGCCAATATAACGATGTGCAACCTGTGCTTTACAGATGTCTTCCGCAGTCGGTTCGCTCATTAAAATTTCTGCTGTTTCAGATTGAACTGAGCTAACTATTGGTTCTTCTGGTGCTGAAACTGCAACTTCATGCAAATTCAACTCACTATATAAACGTGCAACTAAACGAGATAATTCAGGATCAGCCGTTTCCAAAGCCAAGTTAGAAACAAAGCGTGCGTATTCGACATTCTCAACCACATATAATGCGTCAATAACCCGACCTGACACACGACGTAAACGCGCGTAAATTAAAGTGGCGATTGAAAATGCGTTTGATTGACTATTGATTGCCAGCCCTGTCATAAATACCCCTAATGATATCAATATTATAAAGATCGAAATTTGATCAGGGTTATAGCAATTTTTGTACCATTAAGTGATATTTCTCACAATGTACACAGAATAAATTTGATAAAGTCATTCAAATCTACCGATATTTCTCCCGTTTCAGCGCAATATCGTCCGCCCAAATCCACGAAAATACGTTAAAATATGCGATTGCTTTTTTGCCTTTGGAAATTTACATGAATTCGAAACCGCGTCTTTCTACATATTGGGTTACCTGTGCAGATGGACTGGAAACCTTACTCCGCGAGGAAATTGAAGGTTTAGGTGTTCAAAATATTGAACAATTCCCGGGTCGTCTTGTATTCAAAGGCACACTTGAAGATGCATACCGTATTTGCATGTGGTCACGTTTGGCTTCTCGTGTACTCACCCCGATTCATACACATGAATTAGAGTTCACGCATGATGCACGTGATGTAGCGGAAGAGCTCTATGAAGGTGCAATAAACTTTGACTGGTCACTTATTTTTGCACCACAAAGTACATTTGCTGTTCGTTTACACATCGAACGTGACATTAAAGTCAATTCTCAGTTCGCAACTTTACGTGTCAAAGATGGTGTGGTCGATTCCTTTATGGAAGCTGTGGGCAAACGTCCTAGCATTGACATTAAGCAACCTGAAATTACGTTGTATGTATTAGCTGGCAAAACTGAACATACTTATTGCTTAGATTTATCAGGTGATTCTCTGCATAAACGCGGCTACCGTCGCTACATGACAGATGCACCGATTAAAGAAAACTTAGCGGCTGCCATCTTACAGAAAGCAAAACTTAAACAGCATCAACCCGATATTATCTTGGACCCAATGTGTGGTTCAGGGACATTTATCATTGAATCTTTAATGATTTTGACTGACCGCGCGCCAGGCCTTGTTCGTCGTTTTGGTTTTAATGGTTGGAATGGTCATGACCATGAACTTTGGATGTCGATCAAAGGCGAAGCTGCTGAACGTCATAAAGCCGCACTTGAAAACCCTCTGCCACAATTCTATGCATTTGATGCAGACTGGGAAGCGGTAAAAGCAACCAAACAAAATATTATCGCGGCAGGTTTCGAATCTGTACTTGATCAAATTAAGATTGAAGAACGTACACTTGCAGACTGGCCAGATTTCCAAGCAACAGGTAAGAAAAGCTTTGTTGTCACCAACCCGCCATACGGTGAGCGTTTAGGTGATAAAGCCTCTAACCGTGCTCTGTATTTAGGTTTATCGGCACTATTACAAAAGAACTTCCCGAACCAGCCTGCTGCGATTATTGCAGCACAAGTTGAACAGGCCGATGTCCTTGCCTTTAATGATCCGCAAATTTTGCGTTTGATGAATGGTAAGCTGCCAATTTACGTCCGTTTTGGTACAGTCAAACCTGCGGCAGTTCAAAAGCCTTTCCTCGAGCATTGGGAACCTCAACAATTTGAAAAAATTGAAGGTGCAGAAGACTTTACTAACCGTCTGCAAAAAAACATGCAGAATCTTAAAAAATGGGCAGTTAAAGAAAATATTTTCTGCCTACGTTTATATGATGCCGATTTGCCAGACTTTAATGTCGCGGTAGATTTATATGGTGATCGTTTACACGTACAAGAATACGCACCACCGAAAAAAATTGACCCTGAAAAAGCCAAAAAACGCTTTAACTTAGCACTGCAAGCGATTCGTGCAGTGACAGGCTTAGGTCGTGATGCGATTTTCATTAAAACACGTGCCCGCCAAGAAGGTAAAAATCAGTACACCAAACAAAGTACTGCGTCTAAACGTTTTATCGTTCAAGAAGGCAAAGCAAAGATTTTGGTGAACTTAACAGACTACCTCGATACAGGTCTGTTCCTTGACCATCGTCAAATGCGTCTACGGATTGCCAAAGAAGCCAAAGGTAAACACTTCCTGAACTTATACAGCTATACCTCTACAGCGAGCTTACATGCAGCGCTTGGCGGTGCAGCAAGTACGACCAGTGTCGATTTGTCAAATACCTACCTAAACTGGTCTAAAGAGAACTTTGTACTGAATGGTTTGACAGTAGATCATGCAGATGAACAACATCAGTTCTTCTCTAGCGACTGTTTTGAATGGTTGAAAGAAGGTCACGAGCAATATGACCTGATCTTTATTGACCCACCAACATTCTCTAACTCTAAAAAGTTCTATGGTACGTTTGATGTCCAACGCGACCATATGTCTTTGCTTAAACGTGCCATGAACCGTTTAACCACTGACGGAACGCTTTACTTCTCAAACAACTACCGTGGTTTTGAGATGGACGATGTGATCATGGCAATGTTTGACGTTGAAGAAATCAGCAATGAAACCATTGGCCTAGACTTTAAACGTAATACCAAAATTCACCGTGCATGGAAAATCACTCATCCACAAATCTAAGGTTTGACTTTAGAAATTCCTGATCTATGAAATGAAGCACGTCAGTGCTTCATTTCAACCACGACGCCATCTGGATACGTTACTCGAATATTTTCATGTCGCTCTTGCAGCACAATACGGTTAATCGGTGCAACTTCTGGAGATTGTATTAACCCGACCTGATCCGCTGCCCTTTTCTTTTGAAGCAAATAATCACTCATGGTTGAGCCTTCAAGCTGGATCTCCTGAATGATCTTATTATTACGATTAGATTTATGATTTGAATTGTTCTGCTGCTCTTCTTTGGGTTTAGCTGCTTCACTCTCAATAATATCTAAGGTTTCTTCACTAAATTGTTTTTTACCTTGCGTTTCATTCGACAAACGTTGATCTGAAATTGAAGTACTCGCAAAAACTGTAGACTGAACAGCGATCAGAAAAATGCTACTAATAAGACTGTGTTTTACCCAAGAACATTTAGGCATGGATGATTGAACAAGTTTCCGTCTAAAAAAATAATCGTGTGACATCGTGTCTTTCCTATTGTTGTTTTCATTGGCTAGTTGCCCATTGACGCTAGCAACTTTTCAACTGTTCAACAATGGCTAGGCCGCTGTGTTCCGATAAAGTGAACATCATGATTCCGCAGCTAAAAATATAAAACCGTCAATCAATGACGGTTTTATATTTTTTAAACTTAACTACTCACTACTGGTTGCTTATTTCTTTTGTATGGCTTGACCAAAAAGCTTTTGACCGAACTTATATTGCATACTCATGACCATGTTATTGCCATCGCGCTTGCCTTGCCCTGATGTTTCAAAACCTGCAAACATGGCTTCAGCTTCCTGTCCTGACAAACTTTTGCCCTGTAATTGTAAAAAGTTATTCATGATTGCAGTCATCATATTTTTATCAAAACTTAAGTCTGCTTGAAAATCCAGTAAGCTCGGCACCATTTTAATAAAAGACTCCATTGAGGCATGGTGACCCGGCATGACTTTCCCCACGACATTTGCAGAGGCTTTACCTCCACCAATACTGATCGAGTTATCTTTAGACTCAAAATCAAAACCTTGGCTTGCGATAGCTAAGAAAGCTTGAGTCATTTCTTCACTTGATTCACCCACTGCATCGCATGAATTTTCCACCTGATGCAAAAGTTCACTAAATGCACGAACTTTATCTAGATTGACTTTATGCAATGCCAAATTTAGTGCGAAATCTTTGGTGACTGGTGAACCTGGGAAATCCATCTCATCAGCTTTTAAGTAGCCTTCAAAGTCCACATCATGTTTATTTAGTTCGGTCTCCCAACGCAGTTGCATACCACGCATGCCGCCTGAGAACTTTTGATCTAAACGTTTGATAGAACCCGCTTGGATTTCAACAAAGCCATTTTCAAGATTTTTCTGATTTAGACCTTGATTGGTCTTCATCGAAAAATTTTGCACCATGGTTTGCATTGGACCTTCACTCAACCGAACCACAGGTAAATGGATTGAAAGCTCAGATACCTTAGTGACTTGCCCCGGTAAACTACTGATCCGAATTTGCAATTGGCTGGCATCAGCTTGTACCGTTGCACCCTGTGCAGTCGTTTTAAATGCAGGAATCTGTAGATCTGTTTTACTTTGACCAATCCAATTGACTAACGTTTTTGCCGTTAAGTCCGTGCCAAAAAGCTTGGCATATTCGGACGTACTTTGTTGTTGAACAATCTTAAAATTCGAGTTGATGTTATAGCCTTTCAACCCACGTTGAATCTGATCGGTACCTTTCAAGACAATCACTTCTTTGGGTTTACACGGGTCTGTTTTCAGGGTTAATACCCAATCGACCGTTCCGCCCATCAAGCCCATTTGATAATTGCTGTACTTTACATCAACATCTTGTACAGCTGCGGACCAATTATTCTGTGTATAAAATTGGGCAAGAGATTTATCTGCATATAAATTCCCTCCCACCACTGCTGCTGAAAGCACCGCTAAACTGCCAATTCCCCACATCAACTTCGACATGTCTTTCTCATTCTGATTATTCTTTGCGCAGTATACTGAAGAACTCAGTTACATAAGTACACAATTAGAATGATTTTAAATGATTGATTTGGCAGTTTTAATTGATTTTTTGATCGTTATCACTTCCTCTATATACGCCCAACTTCAAAATAACTAATACGTTTACGATCAAAAGCAGCGTATGGATTGCCTTTAAAACTATGAAAATAGTGCTTGGCTTTTAACACGTGAGAGGTGGTATTTTTCATCCATCCTATACGCGGGTCCTTCTCTGCCAAAGTAATACAATAGGTTTCTTTGCCACGTCGCTTGGTCTGTTGCTTGGCATGAAAAATCAAACTTGTAAATACATCTAGATGTTCAGGATGACATAGTGGACTATGCAGCATTAAATAATCGAAAGTTCCCTGAATTTTTGGCAGTGATAACACACCACGCACACTCGCGTAGGCATTATAAAAAGGCTTCATCAACTTTAATGAACGCGAATAGTCGATTACGCGGGTTTGTTTAAAACTCTTTTGATTCCATAATCCATAGAGTCCAACCAACTGATTGTGCTGATCATAAATCAAATAAAAATCGTCCAGATTTAAGCCTGCCCAAAATGGATTTTGACCATCAACCAACGCATTAAAATCATAGCTAGGTAAAAAATTATAATGGTCTTTCATTTTTAAAATGAAATCATTTGCTTCATCTACACGTTCAGCAGTCAGCGTTTTAAATTGATATTGATTGAAAGTTTTTGGTTTCACTGCCTGTGAAACGGTAAAGGTTCGAATTTCATCATAAAAATATGGCAGCGGAAATCCAGATCTTTCATGATGTAAAATACTGGCAGCGACAATATTGTCGTTTAAAACCACACTTTCAAAAATCGTGTCTTGTGGTATTTCATCATGGAGATAGTCCATCAATAAGCGCATGACTTTAGCACCACGATACGCTGGATTCATTCTTAAATCGGCGACATAACGCATCAGGTCAGGCTGACCATTGATATAACAATAACGCCATCCCAAATTCATCATCGCAATCACGATAGATGGATCTTCCACAGGGACAACCACTTTTAAATCTGGTCGATTATACTGCGCGTGGCTAGCAGCTAAATAACTCGGGTGACGCTCATAAGATAATGTAATACCATTACTTGGCACAGTCTCAGCACTAATTTTCATTAGTTGCTCATCATCTTCGACAGTCGCATTTCGAACCGCAAACTTAGTCTCATTCTTTGAATGATATAGCGCCGTTTCATCGAACGGTGCATCTAACACATCGATATCCATCTCAATACTCAATTATTTTTGTTTTCATTTTCTTAAGCGGCTCAGGCTTAATATTCCCTTCAATCATGCCATTGTTCATGGCTAATGTTTTGTAGTAGTCCCAAGCATCTTGTACATGTACCACTTCAGGTTCATCCAACTGCCCTAGATCGCGTGCCAATTCATAATGAAAATTATGTTTAAGCAAACAGTCTAGTGCTTGAGCGGATGGTTGTTTATCTACATTGCCTTCACTGAGTAAAATATAGTGCGGTTTTTTAACAGAACATTGTTCGATACCCAAGATACTAATCGGTAAATAATCCACTTGTTTAAACTCTGCAAGGACTTTAACTGCTGCATTGTGGTCGAGCTTTTCTCCGACCAAATCAACCGTCATTTTTCGACCTAAAAATTTAAAACATGGCACTTGCTGATAAAAGTCGGTGACTTCTAATTCATCATCAATCACATAACGAATTAATCCTGAACCTGTAGTAATCACAGGACTAACGATATCGCCTATTTTCAGTTGCCAAGATGGCACCACTTTTTGGCTGTCTTGCAAAATAAATTCATAAAAATGTGACTGATAACTTAAGGTAAAACGGTTTGCAAATGGAATCGTCACTACGCCTTCAGTTGCCCATAAACCTTTACCCTCAAATGCCACCCCTGCAATTCGTTGCTGTAGCTGTACTGCCCATTGCTCTGCGCTCGCTGTATCCCAACTCGAAACCAGACTGAGTTTAGGCCACAGTTTTTTCCACGCCGTTGCTTGGGTTAAATCCAAGTCTTGTAAGCGATAGCATTGTTGACAAGATTTCGGAACTTGTAGAAAACTCAAACCATCACGTTGCCATTGTCCAGTTTTTAAGACCTGTACAATTTCAGCTTGATGTTCTTGAATAATATCCAGCAATTGCAATGCAAATGTAGGACTCCATACCGAAATCATGCCTAAATGCTTATCTGCAACGAGATACACCGCGGTTGCAAACATGGCATCTTCGGCTGAATTTGCCATCGCAATTTCAGTCGGTACCGATTGAGTAATTTTACTCAACACTCGCTTCGACAGATTAAGCAGCGCACTGTCATCATTTAAATTACTATTTTCTAAAAGCTTTCGCTGGCTTTCAGGCAACCATGAAACCGACCAATAATGCGTTGAATTTTTAAGTTGTGGGTGTGTCCGATATAAATTAGTCAGCCATAAACCAATAGCCTCATCCAGTTCATCTAAAAAAGCCTGAGTATAGGGAATGAATTTAATTGCTTCACTCGACCCACTGGTCGGTTGAAACCGTACAATTTTTTCAGGCCCCAAACTATTTTTGCCACTTTGTCTGGATTGTTCAATTTGGCTTTTCCAATTGCTATAACGAGAAAGCGGATATTTTTTGGCAAATTGCTCATAGCTTAAATTTTGCGAAATGTGCTGCTTTAAAAAATGACTTAATTTTTTACGTTGCACATTTTCCAGCTGATTTGCCTGCTGTGTATAGCGCTGAAATGCTTTACGGCAGGCAATATTCAAAACTTGATGTGCTGTAGTGAGAAGCAATCCCATTAGGCCACCTTCGAGTCTGAACCTGTCGCAATATGCAATGTACGTGACTTATAACGTAACTTGCTGTCATGTTTACTCACACTGGTGGTCTTGGTTAAGAATCGATTTACATAACGGTATAAATCGCTCCAGCGTAATTCACCAATGCACGGAAGTTCTGTTCCATCGACCCAAGTTGGGTTCTTATCTTCAAAGAAAGCTATCTTGGTATTATTTTCGCGCATTTCATGGGTGATGGGCGCAACATCTGCTTTGAGTGGTTGATAGTCTTCGCCAAAATTCAGCAGACCCGTTTCGTGGTTATAATATTCTGAGAAGTATTCTTTACAGTACGATTCAACAAAGTCTTTGAGATGAGCATTTTTCTCACCATAGTGTGGATAGTAGCTGTAGTAGTTATTGGCTAAGAGCAGATAAGTTTTAAAGCCTTTAGAGATTAAAATCCAATATATAGGTGTTCTTGGATGACGAAATTTAAAACTAATAATATAACGGAACATTGCTCTAGTTAATGCACGATTTCCCCAATACTCTTTCTCAATAATGGTATCTCCACTGAAAAAAGCATGTCGGGCTTTACCATCAACAACAAAGTCACGTTCCATAACCGTCGAAAATCCGACAATTTGATTATTTTTCGGTTCAATAATAAAAAAAACACCGGTTTTTTCTAAGAAGTCGCGTTCAAAAATTTCATAACGGGTATTGGCATAATACTTTTGATAAATACCATACATGCGTTTGAGTTCTTGAACAGTGATGTCACCAGTATGTTTATATAAACTATAAGGTTCTTTTTTGATCTGCCTAAGCAGTTTAAATTCCATCATAATCATAATTTCCTGTTGCCATTCATTCTTGATGAACGCGCGATATTGTTTTTGTTTTACAGAACACAGCCATCTCGTTGGATGCGTGCGGGCGTCATATTAGTGGGTGAAAATGATGAAATGCAATCAACTTTACGTATTTAAACGAAAATCACGAAAAGCGTAAAATAAAAAAACCCGGCCTAAACCGGGTTTCTGTTTTTACAACTGAACGTGGCTAATTTGTACCTTTTAATTGAGTTTCATCTTGTCAAAACTTAGGTGATCTCCTTCCGCTTGAACAACAATCGTATCGCCCGGTTGGAACGCGCCTGACAAGATTTTCTGTGCCAGTGTATTTTCAACTTGTTGTTGGATGGCACGTTTTAGAGGACGTGCACCATATACAGGGTCAAAACCAGCATCGATAAGTAACTCAAAGGCACTATCTTCAACTGCCAAACTCATGTCTTTGTCAGCCAAACGTGAACGTAAACGATCCAACTGAATATCTGCAATGCCACGAATTTGCGCTTTTTGTAAAGAATGGAAAACCACCAGCTCATCAATACGGTTCACAAATTCAGGACGGAAATGTTCAGATACAGCAGCCATGACCACAGCACGAACTTCGTCTTTCGACGGGTTTTCACCTAATTCACGAACATCGGTTGAACCTAAGTTCGAGGTCATCACGATTACGGTGTTTTTGAAATCAATCACACGACCTTGTGAGTCAGTTAATCGACCATCATCTAACACTTGAAGCAAGATGTTAAAGACGTCTGGATGGGCTTTTTCAACCTCATCAAACAACACCACACTATAAGGTTTACGACGTACAGCCTCAGTTAATACACCGCCTTCTTCATAGCCCACATAGCCCGGAGGAGCACCCACTAAACGGCTCACCGAATGCTTTTCCATAAACTCTGACATGTCGATACGAATAATCGCATCATCACTGTCAAATAAGAAGTTACCTAGAGCTTTGGTTAACTCAGTTTTACCTACACCTGTTGGCCCAAGGAATAAGAATGAACCACTTGGGCGGTTTGGATCGGATAATCCTGCACGAGAACGACGCACCGCATTTGATACTGCTACGACCGCTTCATCTTGACCGACTACACGGTTATGTAAGAACTCTTCCATGTGTAAGAGTTTTTCACGTTCACCTTGTAGCATTTTTGCAACAGGAATACCTGTAGCCGCACTTACCACTTCAGCGATTTCATTTTCAGTGACTTTGGTACGAATCAGTTTCGGTTCTTCATTCACCTCGGCAACTTCTTCTTCATTCAAGCGTTTTTGCAACTCAGGAATAACACCATATTGCAAACGGCTCGCTTCTGCTAAATCACCTTCACGTTGTGCTTTTTCAAAGGCAGTACGTGCTTTATCTAGCTCAATTTGAGCCTGATTCGTGCCGTCAACCAAACGTTTTTCCGCAATCCACACTTCTTCCAAATCACTATATTCTTTTTGAACTTCAGCAATTTGTTTCTCTAGGTGCTCAACTTCAGCTTTTGAGACTGAATCTGCATCTTTTTTCACGGCTTCAAGTTGCATTTTCAATTGAATTAGGCGACGATCTAAACGGTCTAATGGCTCAGGTTTTGAGTCAATTTCCATTTTAATTCGTGATGCTGCTTCATCAATCAAATCAATGGCTTTGTCTGGTAACTGACGATCTGTGATGTAACGGTGCGACATTTTTGCCGCAGCAATAATCGCTGAGTCTAAAATTTGCACACCATGATGGGTTGCATATTTGTCTTTTAGACCACGTAAAATCGCAATGGTATCTTCCACACTCGGTTCATCAACGATCACTTTTTGGAAACGACGTTCTAGAGCCGCATCTTTTTCGATATATTGACGATATTCATCAAGTGTCGTCGCACCTACACAGCGTAGCTCACCACGCGCTAATGCAGGTTTAAGCATGTTACCAGCATCCATTGCACCATCGCCTTTACCTGCGCCAACAAGCGTATGTAATTCGTCAATGAAAAGAATAATTTCGCCATCATATTTGGCTAAATCTTTTAGAACTGCTTTAAGACGTTCTTCAAATTCACCGCGGTATTTTGCACCTGCAAGCAATGAACCTAAGTCAAGTGAAAGTACACGTTTACCTTTCAGACTTTCAGGAACTTCGCCATTGACGATACGCTGTGCTAAGCCCTCAACGATTGCAGTTTTACCCACACCCGGCTCACCAATCAATACCGGGTTGTTTTTACTACGACGCGATAAAACTTGAATGGTACGACGAATCTCTTCGTCACGACCAATAACTGGATCTAACTTACCTTCTAATGCACGTGCATTGAGGTCTAAGGTATATTTGTTGAGTGAATCACGTTGATCTTCGTGGTTATTACTCATGACTTGTTCACCGCCTCGTATTTGTTCAATTGCACTACGTAATTTATCTGTCGTTACGCCTACACTATTTAATAAGGTTTTGGTTTTACCCGTTTCAGCTAAGCCAAGAATCACCCAATCTGTAGATAGAAACTCATCACCCGCTTTTTGAGCGAAACTATCGGCTAAATTCAGCGCTTTGACTGCTTCAGGATTTAGGTTGATGTCCCCTGTAGGCGTAGCAATGGTGGCAGTATCCTGTAGGGCTTGCTGAAGCTTGGTTTTTAACTCAGGAAGATTAGCACCTGCCTGTTGTAACAAGCTTTGGTTCGAAGGCTCTTCAAGCAATGTCGAAAGAATATGGATTCCTTCAATGGCTGTATGGTCTTTCCCCATTGCTAAAGATTGGGCATCGGATAATGCTTGCTGCAAACGGTTTGTGAATTTTTCGAATCGCATTCTTGTTATTCCTCACAACAAATTCTGTACTTGAAGCATATATGGGAGTCATATTTAAAATTTCAAATACATTTTTAAATATTTTTCAATGAGTTAATTTTAAGATAAAGATAAATCTCAATTATAATATTGGTATAAATAGAATACTTTTCAAGTCATTTATTGAAGAATTTAGTACTTTATTATATTGTTTAAATACATATGTATTTTTAGGCAATTTTCTTGTCAACTCAACTGACTTTCTGACAATAAAATTCAATGATTTTCCATTTGCTTAAATAATACAAATGTCAAAAAAGCCCACATTTACATGCAGGCTTTTGCTTAATCCACTAAAAAGTTCAGCTTAAGGTGCAGGATTTGGCTGTTGGCGATGAATAGCTTCAATCCCTTTTAAAATGTCTTCTGATAAATTCACCTCAAAAGCATCAATATTTTCTTTCAACTGATCTAGATTTGTCGCACCAATAATTGTACTGGTGACAAAAAATTGCTGCTTAATAAATGCTAGTGCTAACTGTGTCAACGTTAAACCATGCTGTTCAGCCAATTGTGCATATTGTTCTGTTGCCCATTCACTCTCCGCATTTGAATAGCGGCTGAAGCGTGAAAATAGTGTCACTCGAGCATTGGCAGGACGTGCACCATGACGGAATTTACCTGTTAGATAACCAAATGCTAAAGGTGAATATGCCAATAAGCCCACGCCTTCGTAGTGTGCAATTTCAGATAAACCGATTTCATAAGTACGATTCAACAAACTATACGGATTTTGCACACTGACAATTTTTTCTAAACCATGCTTTTCTGCAAGTTGTAGGAATTTTAAAGTTCCCCATGGTGTTTCATTGGAGAGTCCAATAGTACGAATTCGGCCTTTTTTCACTTCGTGACTTAAAGCAACCAATGTTTCTTCTAAATTGGTAATAGTTTGCGTACTGTTTGCTTCGGCATTGCCATAACCCAATTTACCGAAAAAGTTGGTTGGACGTTGCGGCCAATGCAACTGGTATAAGTCAAGATAATCTGTTTGTAAGCGCTGAAGAGAATGATCCAGTGCAGACTCAATTTCCGAAGCAATAAATTTAGTTTGCCCGTCACGAATATGACTACCGCCTTGTGACGGCCCTGCAATTTTTGAAGCTAAGATTAATTTATCACGTCCACCGCGAGCTGCAATCCAGTTACCAATAATAGTTTCAGTTGAACCTTGGGTTTCAGGTTTCGGTGGGACAGGATACATTTCTGCAGTATCCCAAAAGTTAAGACCACGCTCTAAAGCATAATCCAGTTGCTCGAAAGCTTCTGCTTGGGTGTTTTGTTCACCAAACGTCATAGTGCCTAAACAAATTTCTGGAACTAAAATTCCGCTATGTGCCAATGGTTTAAATTGCATGCCACAAATTCCCTCTTTATTTTAAATATCAATATATAAGTCACGAAGTAGCTTACCTAAGATATCGGCTTTGTTTAAATCATAATTTTCTGTTTATTTGTCAAAAAATGTGAGAAAAGCTTGTTCAGATATAATAGTGAGAAATGAATAGACATAAAAAAAGCAAACCCCTGAGTTTGCTTTTTTTTATTTAGAAGAATGATTATTCTTCGTCGTCAAATTCGTCAGAAGCCAATTGACTTTTATCTTCAAGCGATGCATCAAAAATTAGAATCGCTTTACCATCAGTTTCAATCATGCCTTGCTCTTCAAGTGTTTTTAGAACACGACCAACCATTTCACGGGAACAACCCACGATACGACCAATCTCTTGACGAGTAATACGAATCTGACGACCATTCGGCAAAATCATTGCTTCAGGTTGTGAAGATAAATCAATTAAGCAACGTGCAATTCGACCTGACACGTCAATAAACGCAAGGTCAGTGACTTTCCGTGTCGTATTTTTAAGACGACGTACAAGCTGTGCAAATACCGCATAACTTAAGTCTGGGTATTGTTTGCTTAATTCATGAAAGTTTTCATAGGTAATCTCAGCAATTTCACATACATCACGCGTACGCACTTCTGCAGTACGCTGTGCATTTGCTTCGAATAGACCCATTTCCCCAAAAAAGTCACCCGCATTTAAGTACGCAACCACAATTTCACGCTCATCATCTTCGCGTAAAATGATAGATACTGAACCCTTAAGAATTAAATACAAAGATTTAGATTCTGAGCCCGCATCAACGATTGTTGTACGTTTTGGGTAACGATTGATATATGCACGTTTTAATAATGCCTTCACCGACTCAGGTAACTGCCCCGGAGATAGCGCATCTGTGCTAAGTTGTGAAAAGTTTGAAGTCATGCTAACAGTTTCCGAATATGGATAATTTATAGATCGCACAAGACCTAAAGTGAACTTGTCACACGTAAGAGTTGAAATTCCTTATCAACTCAATTTATGTTAGTGTACAGGTACTGCGTAAATTTATAGCTTTTTTTAGGGACTTGCAATGCAAACTAGTGTTCATTGGCTAGAGAATGTTGCTTTTGAAGCAAAAACTCAAAGTGGTCACACTGTTATGATGGATGGATCACAAGAATATGGCGGTGAAAACCGTGGTCCGCGCCCAATGGAACTGATTTTAACAGGACTTGGTGGTTGTGCATCTTTCGATATTGTGACGATTTTAAAGAAAGCACGCCAAGACATTACTGATGTTCGTTGTGAATTAAATGCAGAACGTGCCGACACTATTCCTGCTGTATTCACTAAAATTCATTTGCACTTTGTAGTCACTGGTCATGGCGTGAAGGAAAAGCAAGTTGCAAAAGCGGTTGAACTTTCTGCTGAAAAATACTGTTCTGCTAGTAAAATGCTGATGGATGGTGGTGTAGAAATTACCCATGACTTTGAAATTTTAGAAGCTGAAGCGGCATAATATATTTGCTCAATTAAAAGCCGCATAGAATGCGGCTCTTTTGTTTCAAACAATCCGCTAAAGCACACATTGTATAAAGCACTGCTATATAGTCATAAACGCAGAAATATGAGCCAAAGAAGTTTGGCTTAATCACTTAAACAATCAATATCCAAATTGATGTATTTGCACATAGATGCATTTACACCCAATTCCATCTCATGATGATTTTACGACTCAATCCATATGAATCTATTCAAGCCAAATACGATTGAAAACGATTGCGAAGAACACCTTACATATAAGTAGATTTGATTTAACTATAGTCTTAATAACACTTTAATTAGGGTGTGTTGACACTTTTAGCTTAAAAAAATAGCGAAGTAGTAAAATCAAATCACCAAACCCAATTTTACTATTCGCTATGCCTCGTACCATGCTGACAGATCAACACTGGCAAAAGTTGAAAGTTATTCTGCGTAATTTATCCATTCACCACAACTCAAATTTACGCAATTTTATTGAAGCTATTCTCTATAGAATTAGAACAGGCTGTCCGTGGCGAGATATTCCTTCTTGTTTTGGTCATTCAAACTCTATTTTCAAACGTTTTAATCGTTGGTCAAGCAGCGGTAAGTTACTTAGATTATTCAAATTACTAGCCTCATGCCCCGATATGGAGTGGATTTTTATTGATGGCTCTCATGTACGTGCTCATCAACATTCTGCCGGCATAGCGAATCAATCTATTTCTAAAAGTGTAGGAGGAAACTCCTCAAAAATACATTTGATTGTTGATGCACATGGCAATCCTATTGATTTCATGATTACCGATGGAACCACACATGATGTTAAAGTTGCACATGATTTAATATCAACATTAGATTTAAAAGAGACAAAAGTGGTATGCGCAGATAAAGGCTATGATTCAGAATCACTGCGTGAACAGATCAGGAAAACAAGGACTAAAGCGAATATACCAAGGAAAACGAATAGCCAATCGAACAATGACCATATGGACTGGTATTTATATAAAATCAGGCATTTAGTTGAAAATATGTTTTGCAGATTAAAGGAATTTAGAGGAATAGCTACTCGATATGACAAGCTCAAAAGGAATTATCAAAGTTCTGTTGCTTTAGCCTGTATATTTTTATGGCTACCTTTATAGGGTTAATTATGAACAGTAAATGTCAACAGACCCTAATAATTTCAGATAAAAAAAAGCAGAATAATTTTGATTCTGCTTTTTGAATTTGGTAGGTTTAACCAGATTCGAACTGGTGACCTCTACGATGTCAACGTAGCGCTCTAACCAACTGAGCTATAAACCTAGAATGCGTAGAATCATATTCATTTTTATTTTTTATGACAAGCCCTTTTCTGAGTTTTTTAAACTTTGCGTACAAGTTTTAAGCAAAGCCTTAAAATATTGAATATCATGAGAACTTAGCGCGGTACCTACATAAATTTCCTGCTCAAATAACGTAATAACTTGTTCAAATGCCGCCCTTTCCTGTTCAGGTATATTTTCAGCCAAACGTTGTAACCAATGCCTAAAACTTTCTGAAGCCACTTTTTGCTGGCTCAAGGGTAAATTCTTAGCAAACTTGGCAATTTCTCTTTCAAGAGGGCTTAGGCTTTTTCTTTTTTTCCACAAAATCCATATAAAATATAATGCTACAATGCCACCAATACTCAAAATAAGAAGTAACCCACCTGCATAAGCAGAATTTACCCCGAGCTTTTTAAACCATTGTTGCTGTGATTCAGCATTATAACCCACCACTTTGCTTTGCCATTGGTAACTCGCATAATCACTCCATACACGGACTTTTTTCAACATCGAAAATTGTTGATAGGCCCAAGTCGACTGCTGGCTCCCCAAAATTGTCCGATCTTGTTCCATATAATCCTGCATCCCCCCATCGATACGCTGCGGTGCGATCATGGCCGTCGGATCAATACGACGCCAATGTTGATTGATATAAACCTCTGTCCACGCATGTGCATCAAGTTGACGAACTTCCCAACTTTTTCCATCTGGTGCTAATTGACCACCTTGATATCCCACGACAATACGCGATGGAACACCAACATAGCGCATCAACATTGCAAAGCTCGAAGCAAAATGTTCGCAAAAGCCCTGTCTTGATCCGAATAAAAAATCATCTATCCGATTTTGCCCCAATACACCTGGGCTTAAGGTATATGCAAAGCGATTTTGTTTATACCATTGCAAAACTTCGGCAATATAACGCTCGGGATTTTGATGACTTCGCTGCCATAAAGTTTGGGCCAATTGTTGTGATTGAACATCCAAGTTTTCAACATAGCGCGTGTTTAATTTTTCAAGTAAAGCCACATTTTTTATTTGTGGCGGCTCTGCACTTCCTAACCATTTCAGTTGAATCGGCTCTGTACGTGCTGTTAATCGGTAGGGTGTAATTCGACCATCTTGACCTAATGCAAAACGTGCTTCATTGGGAACGGATTGCTCCAACGACATAATCCACATCACACTTGGGTCGGCAGCCAAATATTGATAATTCAATGTCCGCTTGGGTTTTAAATCAGCTGGATTCAGCTGTATAACGTTCTGGTTAAAAAAATGACTAGTCCATTTAGAACCATCATATTCATCTAATGCCATCGCCCGCCAATACAGCTCTGTACGTGTTGGCAAGGCTTGAATATCACCAATTATACGAAAAGCCAAACTACTCGACTGTGATAACTCAGCAATATCGCCCGGAGACATGCTGTCACTGATTCCCGTTGTGGCTTTATTTTCAGGAATAGGAATATGCCATAGCGGCGGCAGGCGTGGAAAAAAGAGAAACAGTAAAATAAAAAATGGAACAGCTAAGCCAATAAATTTTCCCACATGCCCAATATCTTGTTTAATCGCCTGTATTTCACCGCCTGAGTTTTGGCTAAAACCAACGGTCTGTAAACGATATAATCCAATAAAGCAGCTCAACAACGCCAATAAAATAACCAATGCCATGGCAAAAGACTGGCTAAACAAAAAGCTACTGGCAATCACAAACATCGCAAAGTTAAATAAAATAATTACATCACGACGTGTTTTTGTTTCTAAAGATTTAGCAAATAAAAATGTACTGAGTACTGCAACCCCTGCATCAACACCAATAAAGGTTTTATGGCTTATATAAATGCTAAATAATGCTGTCAATGTCAGCACATAGGTTAAAATTTTAGAAAATGGTTTTTTACTGGCGCGGGTATTGAGTAATAAAATAAGCCAAATAACTAAAAATACTAATGATGTCGCCACAGGGATATAAAGCATTTGTGCAATGAGCACCAATGCTAAAGTGAGTAATATTGAGCGGCGTATGGTATTTTCAATCATCTCTTAAGCCTGCGCCAATAACCGTTTTGCTTCGGAATAATGCAGTTTTCCAGTACCTGATGCTAACTCAGCATTAGGTAAATACAGTGCATATTGATCGTGATTTTTTTCAGCCTGCTCGACCAAACCCATCATGAGGCTAAGTTTTTCTTCATGACTTTGAGCTGGCATATGGTGATAATGAATCTCCAATTTCTTTAGATCTTCATATTGCTCAAAAACTTTGACATACAAGCCTTGTCCTCGTGCTGCTTGTTTCCATGACACCGCATGAAGTGAATCCCCCGTCTGAAAACTCCGTAATTCGCGAAATTCATCAAGATCAGGTTCAAAATTTTGCTGTTGTTGCTTATTTTCCACGGAATGCAAACTGGCTTGTGGCGCAACCCACGCGGGGTGTTGTGCATACAAATACGTCCAGGCCCGAACCAAACCAAAGGGATAAACACTATAAATTTGTATAGGTGGAATCTGAAAAACACCGCGTTGACTGGTTGTAAAATTTAATTGAAAGCCGTGCTGTTGCGTATTGAACAATAATTTATGTAGCTGATTTTCAGTTTTAATCCACAAATATCGCGCCTGTTCAACCTCTTGTTTAAAGTAAATATCGACCAAAAGTAATTCCCCAGCTTGCGGGATATCAACAACATTTATTTGAATCTGCAACGCATGAAGCTGTTTAAAAGTAATATAGAAACTAATACACAATACGGCGCTAATTAAAAAGCAAAATCCTAAAATCAAGTTATTGGCATAATTCACACCTGCAATAAAGGTGATGAAAATTAACACCAAATACAAGTAGCCTTGCTGATAGATAAAGATCAATACATCTTTTTGAGTCAGCTGCTTGTGCTGATCGATTTTAAATCGACGTTCAATCCATTGCTGCCACATTGAAGCCAAGGTTCAACTCCTTTATTGGATCGAAACTTGTTCTAAAAGCTTAAAGGCTTCAAGATCTGACAACCCAATTCGATGAGATACCACAGCTGTAAAAACGGCTTGTACATCGTCAGGATTCACATAATTTCGCTGCTCAATCAGCGCATAGGCTTGCGCAGCTTTCTTTAAGGCTAAAACACCACGAGTAGAAAGACCATGTCTCCCCTTACGTGTCTCAGCAGCAAGATCCAAAATGTAATCCATTAAACGATCACTCAGATGTATCTGCTCGACAAACCCTTGTAGTTGTAAAATTTCTGCTTCATTAAAGATATGTGCTAATGCCGCAATCAGATCATGGCGTGAAGTTTGTTGGAGCAATAATTTCTCTGCCTGACGCGATGGATAACCTAAAGACAAACGCATTAAAAACCGGTCCAACTGGGACTCAGGTAAGGCATAAGTACCACTTTGAAATAAAGGGTTTTGTGTCGCAATCACCCAAAATGGTTGAGGCAAAGCATAGCGCACACCATCAACCGTCACATACCCCTCTTCCATCGCTTCCAATAAAGCACTTTGGGTCTTTGGACTACAACGGTTGATTTCATCTGCCAATAAAATTTGGGTAAAAATCGGCCCAGATTTAAACTCAAAATGATGTTCTTTTTGATTAAACATATTTACCCCAATCACATCGCTGGCCAGCATGTCATTGGTAAATTGAATCCGTTGAAACTTTAATCCCGCCAAATGTGACAAGGCGCTAGATAATGTCGTTTTTCCTAAACCAGGTAAGTCTTCAAATAGCACATGCCCGCCTGCCAATAGACAAGCTAAAGCCAATTTGGTTTGCTGATTTTTATCCAAAATAATTTGGTTAATTTGTTCGAGGAATGTATTTATTTTCGGGTAAAAAGGCGCAAGGCTCTGCTCACTTAAAAGCGTTGATGTATTATTTTGTTGGCTTTTCTCTGATCCCCAAAACACCTTTTATTCCCCAATAAAAAAGTTAAATGAATGACTAACATACAGGGTTTTATTTAAAAATACAGTGTTTATCTCCAAGCCATACCCAGTTCAATACTTTAAATACATACGCTTGATATTTATTGGGTATACAAAAGCGTTGTCATCGCTTCGACTGATCACAATTCAGCAATAAAAAAGCGTCCCGAAGAACGCTTTTTTTTATTGGATTTTTAGCACAAGTCAAAGCATTAGCAAGGACACTTCTTCATGTCACCACCAGCTGATGGATAACGTGCATCTACACAGTGACGATAAAATGTTTTTGCATCCATCGCTTCCAAATCAGGATGATGTTTTGCCATATGTTCCAAATAGTTTTGGTAATCTGGCACCCCCACCATCAAGCGGAAACTTTGCTGTAAACGTTGCCACAACGTCGCTATACGTGACCAATTTTTCGGGTTCAGAATTAAATCCTTCTGCGACATAATGGTCATTTTAATGATTTTATAAATCACCGTTTTTCCACTTTTTGCAAACTTCAGGTTCATTCATATTCCCCTATTAATGTGCTGAATTTGACGGATTAATTTCAGCTGGGTCACGGTAAATCGCTTCTGCTTCATTCACCGATGGATTTGGATTTGCCAAGGCACGACGCACCACACCAATCGCTGCAAATAACATCACAAATGCCACGATCATAAAGAATGCACAAAGACCAGCATTGATTTGATTCGACAATGCAACCGTATGCATTTCAGCCATGGTTTTTGCAGGTGCCAACAATTCATTTTTCGCAATTGCTGCGTTAAAACGATCTGCCTGAGCCAAGAAACCAATCTTTGGATTTTCGTGGAAAATCTTCTGCCAACCAGCGGTCATTGAAGTAATAAACAAGAATACTGTTGGGATAATCGTTACCCAAACATACTTTTGTTTTTTCATCTTAAATAAAATCACTGTACCCAAAATCAATGCCATCGCAGCAAGAATTTGGTTACCAATACCAAATAGCGGCCATAAGCTATTAATACCGCCAAGTGGATCAACCACACCTTGGTAAACGAAGAAGCCCCAACCTGCGACAGCCACAGCGGTACCCAACAGATTTCCGAAGAAATTATGTGAGTTTTTAACCGCAGGAACTACGATACCCACTGTATCTTGCACCATGAAACGACATGCACGCGTACCTGCATCCACAGCAGTTAAAATGAAGAGTGCTTCGAATAGAATCGCAAAGTGATACCAGAATGCCATCATTGAACGGTTATTGAAAATTTCCGTAATAATGTGAGCCATACCAATCGCAAATGTTGGCGCACCACCTGTACGAGACAGAATCGAATTTTCACCCACTTCTTGTGCAAGTAAGGTCAATGCTTCAGGTGTTACCACGAAGCCTAATGTACGAACTGCTTCTGCAGCGGACTCAACCGTTGTACCAATCACAGCTGCTGGCGCATTAATCGCAAAATACACACCAGGCTCAAGAATCGTTGCACAGACCAAAGCCATAATCGCAACAAAAGACTCCATCAACATGCCGCCATAACCGATCATGCGAATATCTTTTTCATTATTCACAAGCTTCGGTGTCGTTCCTGAAGAAACGAGCGCATGGAAACCTGAAATTGCACCACAGGCAATGGTAATAAACAAGAATGGGAACATTGAGCCTGCAAATACAGGACCCGTACCATCAATAAAATGCGTTACCGCTGGCATTTTCATTTCAGGTAAAGCAAACATGATCCCGATTGCCAAACCTGCAATAACACCAATTTTCAAGAAAGTAGATAGGTAATCACGTGGTGCAAGCAGTAACCAAACGGGTAATACTGATGCCACGAAACCATAACCAATCAACCACCAAGTTAGTTCAGTACCTGAAAGTGTAAAGAATGGACCCCAGTATGGGTGCTGTGCAATGTCACCACCATAGATAATCCCTGCCATCATCAGTACAAAACCAATGATCGACACTTCTGCAATTTTACCCGGACGGATAAATCGCATGTAGATACCCATGAAAATCGCAATCGGTACAGTGGCCGCGATACTGAAAACACCCCACGGACTGTTGGTCAACGCTTTTACAACAACCAAAGCAAGTACCGCAAGAATGATGATCATCACGCCAAGTGCACCAAGCATCACGATGATTCCGGCAAAAGAACCTAGTTCTTGTTTTGCCATTTCACCGAGTGAACGACCATCACGACGCGTTGAGATGAACAAGACTAAAAAGTCTTGAACCGCACCGGCAAGAACAACACCCACCAAGAGCCAAATAGTTCCCGGCAAATAACCCATTTGCGCAGCAAGGATCGGTCCGACTAATGGGCCTGCACCTGCAATCGCAGCAAAGTGGTGACCAAATAGAACGCTTTTATTGGTCGGTACATAATCCAAGCCGTCAGCTAAGCGATGGGCAGGCGTTAAACGTCGCTCATTCAGTTCAAAGACTTTATTGGCAATAAATAAACTATAAAAACGATATGCAATGCTATACACACAGATTGCTGCAAGGATCAGCCAAACTGCATTGACATGCTCGCCTCGACTGAGTGCTAGTATGCCGAATGAAACGGCACCTAGAATGGCTACAAACAGCCAGATAATCTTTGAAGCCATTCCTGACTTCGGTTGAATGGTTTCCATCTCAATCCCTCATAAATGTTGAAATAAATCAGCTTGATTTTTCTTGTTCGAGGTACTGCTGTTTCTTCCCTTGAAACTCTACTCCTGTTATGGGCTTTTTCATCTAATACTTTGGCATAAAAATTTAAACCAATAGGTATAAAAAAAGGGATGAATCACTTCATCCCTTTCGATAATAGTCTATTTTTAAACCATTATGCACGTTCTAAATAGTCACCAGTACGGGTGTCTACACGAACGCTTTCTTCTTGCTGTACGAATAATGGAACACGTACAACTGCACCAGTTTCAAGCTTAGCAGGTTTACCGCCACCGCCTGAAGTATCACCACGTACACCTGGATCAGTTTCAACGATTTTTAATACAACGAAGTTGGGCGCGCTCACAGTTAAAGGAACACCATTCCATAACATGATTGTGCAAAGTTCGTTAGAGTCATCTTTCAACCATTTAGCCGCGTCGCCCATAGCAACTTTATCAGCAGCGATTTGTTCGAAAGATTCTGGATCCATGAAGTTCCACATTTCACCGTCGTTATACAAGTAGTTCATTTCAACTTCTTGGATGTCAGCAGCTTCTAGTGAATCACCAGATTTGAAAGTTTTTTCTAAAACTTTACCAGTTTTAAGGTTACGTAATTTTACGCGGTTAAAAGCTTGGCCTTTACCTGGTTTTACGTATTCGTTTTCCATGATTGAACATGGGTTACCGTCAAGCATGACCTTAAGGCCTGACTTGAAATCATTCGTAGAATAATAGGCCATGACTGGCTCACTCCAAACTTACTAACTTTAATCTATAGATGCTATGGGCTGTAACATGTCATTTAGCAAGTACTGACTGTAACATTGGCTGCCACATGCACATTAATGTGATATTGCGTATTCTAAATGACCAATGCACCATGTCGCAACGAAAAAATCCCCATTAAAGGGGTCAAGCTGCTTAACTTACACTCAGACATTAAAGAACTTTGTTTATACAATGCCCACAAACAGGTAAAATTGCTGTTGACTGAAACTTAATAAATGTTTCGTAGGCTTCATCCGTTGTGAGCTTTATCGGAATTATTTCAGCTTACACTTCAAAGTTCGACGCATTAATTTCAGCAATATTCCCCACACACCTTTCTGCATTTTTTAAACATTCAGCATGATAAACTATTTATTTCAAGAGCAAAACTGGCAAACCCAATTGAGTGATTTGATAACAAATCCTCAAGAATTACTCGATGTATTAGAACTTTCGCATGATCAGTTATTATCGGGTGCTCAGTTCGCAGCAGATGAGTTTCGCCTACGCGTGCCGCGAGCTTTTGTTGAAAAAATGCAAAAAGGTAATCCGCTCGATCCGCTTTTACTCCAAGTCCTACCGCATCATTTAGAACTCGAAGAACACGCCGGTTTTGTTACCGACCCATTAGGTGAAGAACAAGCCAACCAACAGCCTGGTGTATTACATAAGTACAAGTCTCGTTTTTTACTGACCTTAACCGGTGCCTGCGCGGTCCATTGCCGTTATTGTTTCCGCCGGCATTTTCCCTACCAAGAAAACCTGCCTAAAAATGACGATTGGGTAAACATTAAGCAATATATCGAACAACAACCCGATATTAATGAAGTGATTTTAAGTGGTGGAGACCCGCTCACACTATCAAATCGTAAAGTTCAAGTGTGGATTGAACGTTTATCGACTTTACCACAAATTAAATTTTTGAGAATTCATTCACGAGTTCCTATCGTAATCCCCAACCGTGTCGATGAAGAGCTGGTTTCTATTTTAAAAAACAGTAGGCTACGCATTATTCTAGTGGTACACTCAAATCATGCATCAGAGCTAGATGACTTCACCTGTAGCCAGCTTCAACAGCTTGTCAAACAAGAAATCACCGTGCTGAACCAAGCAGTCTTATTAAAAGGGGTTAATGATTCTGCAGATGTATTGGTCGATTTAAGTTACCGCTTATTCGACGCAGGTGTAATGCCATATTATTTACATGTTCTGGATAAAGTAAAAGGTGCTCATCATTTTGATACACCAGCTCAGGATATTGATTTAATTTATAAAAAAGTTTTAGAGAACCTACCTGGTTATTTGGTTCCTAAACTTGTACGGGAAATAGCGGGCGAAAAAAACAAGACACCGCTTTTTGGGGCTTCAACTTTTTGAGTTAAATAATAAAGATGACCACGCATACTTCAGATACGTTTTACAATCCGACTGAATTAAAGCTGGATAAATTAAGCTTTTGTCCGACCAATGCTAAAGGTCTGCAAGAGTGGTTAAACGGTATTTCAATTTTACAATTGGGTACCTCATCTAAAGCTTTATTCAATGCCTTACTTGAAATCTCCGAGCTGAAATGCCAAGAGATGTTACGTTTTGATTTGGTTCAAATTTTACATCCGACTATGGAAAGTGTGCTCACAAGCTTAGAAAAACACTTTACCAATCAAAGCCTCATTACCACGGATCGTAATGACCAAATCATTGAATTGGCGATGCTTTTACGCAGTCACTTTGCCAAAATCTATATTGATATTGCCAAACGATGTAATCAGCAGCTTAATCAACAAAAGTTTTCGATTTTTTCATTCGGCCATAAAAAAAGCTTACAAACCGCTCGAATTGCATCAATCTACTATGCGTTGCAACAACTGACACTGTTGTTGTATCAACAACATATGTTGTATGCCACACCGACTGCAGGTCAATGGATTGCGGCACATCAACTGATTGAATGTGCCATTGAACACAATTTCTATCAAAGTAATGTCAATCAGTTACTGGGTACTCAACATCAAATTGCAAATATTGCTCAAGCTTATGCACAATTAATCTTATTAGATATTTTCAATAATCATCAGATTCGCCCTGCTGAAATCCAAGGTTTGTATTTATGTAGCTTTGACTGGGCAAAATTGGTTCAAATCCTACCGAAAGAAACCACGCTTTCACGCTATGTTGTAGACACGAAAAAAGATCACCCACCGATTTATAACTCAAAACAAGATCGGTCTTATCAAGCCAATGTATACATTTCAACGCAAAACTTGCTCGATCATTTGACCGAAACGCAAACTAGAAATGCCAATTATTTATCTAAAAATGAAAAGTTATTTTTAACTCCAGCGCTATATTTCCATATTCATAATATTTTGACCAACAACACTGAACGCCGTCATGAACGTTATGAATATTCTGCGCAAATTAATATTTGCTTTAGCTTAATGGTGGCGCATTTCTATCTCTCTAAAGGTAAAAACTTCCACGAAACTTTAGATTTGGAAGGCAATTATCAATTCCACAATGAAGCCTCTTTTGTCAATTCGCATGATTCAAATATGCCAACAGGCATGACTAATGCGAAAGCGCTAGATCGTGAAGCAAAACAGATTCATACCGCTGACGTATTAGATATTAGTGTGAATGGTTATCGCATTAAATGGACTGGCCCTACCCCTGCTAATTTAAAAACCGGCGAATTTATTTTGATCCAAGAAAATGCTCAAAGCCAATGGCGTGGCGGTGTTGTTCGTTGGATCAAACAATCGACTGAAAAAAGTTTGGAATTGGGTCTCGAAGTACTGGCTCAAGATTTGTATCCATGTTCAGCCCATATTCGTACCGACCGCAATACAACAAATCATCAACCTGCTTTATTGGTACAGACCACACAACTTGATCAAGTGTCTACGACCTTAATTTTACCTGGGGCAAATCTCTTCCGAGAGAAACAAACGATCCACCTTCGCTTAGGCAAAGAAGACATCAAAGTCTATCTCACCAAAGCGCAGTTGGTGACACAAAGCTTTATTCGCTTTGAATATGAATTATTGAATGAAGAGCAAGAAAATGTCGTTAAAGACTATATTGCGAAACAGAGCAATGAGATCAAAAATAACGACTTATGGGAAGCATTAAAGTGAGAAATCCATTACTATCCAAAAAACTAAAACGTACGGAAACTCGATTACTCATTATTGATGATAATCAAATACGTTTTAACCAGATACGTGATTTATTGACAGACAGCGAACATCAAGTTCATGCCATATTACTTGATGATTTACAAAATTTCGAAAAACAGCTGAATCTCAATTGGGACTTGATCATTTTTGGACGTGCTTATGATTTAAAATATGAACAAGCTTTAAGTTTAGTTCAACTATCGAGCCAACCGAATTTACCGATTATTTTACTTAAACCCGAAGACTATCAAGCAGAACAATATGCAAGTTTAGTCAAAAAAGGGATTTATGACATTGTCGATATTGCTGAACCTGAGAGTTTCTATTTTGGTTTAATCCGTGCTTTATCCTTTAGTCGCCTACAACAATCGCAGCAACATTTAATGGAAGAGCTCGAAACAGCTCAAATCCAAACCCAGTCTTTAGTTGAAGATAGTCGTAAAGCGGTTGCCGTGATTCAAGAAGGCATTCATATTCAAGCCAATGCTGAATATCTCACTTTGTTTGGTCTAAAAAATGAAGATGATGTAATTGGTCTGCCTTTACTTGATCTATTACAACCTACTGACCTCAACGACTTTAAACAACGCTTTAAAAAAATTAGCCAAGGGCAGCTCGATTTAGGACGTTTTGATCTTGTTTCGCAAAATATCGCAGTGGCTGGGCAAAACCCACTAAAACTCGAATTTATTGCCGCAGCTGAAGAAGATGCTTTACAGCTCGCAATTGAAATTGGCAGTCAAAGCAGCAATGCTGTAAGCACCGCGCCAGTTGAAGCCAGCCCACAAAAACCAAAAGCTTTTCAACAACTCAACCGTACCATCGGTCAACAACCTGCCAATGTAAATGCATTAGTGCTATTTACTTTGGCTTCTTGCTCAGATGCGATTTTTCAAAAAGATTGGAATACTTATAAAAGCTATTTCACCAATATTAAAGACTTCTTGAAAGATCAAACACATGCTCCATTATTTAGTTTAGACAATGGTGCAATCGTTGCCTTATTCCAAGCGGATAATCAGCTCAAACTTGAGTCTAAATTAATTGGTCTTAACACCCTGAGCAAACCTCAATTACTCAGTGTAAATAATGAAACTTATCCATTAAATTTACGCATGGGATACAGTGTTTTAGACAGCGATATTCGTGATGAAGCACATTTTGAAACCTTTGTTGCAAAAGCCTTTAATACTGCGCTACCTACCAACCAACAAGCGCCTGAAATCGATTTAACGATTCCATTAGAAATTGATATTCCAAGTTTGGATTTTGGTACACCAGAAGCGCAAATTGCACCGATTGTCGTTAGTGATGAAGCTCCTGTTATTAAGGCCCTTCGTAACTGCTTAGAACGCGGTGAAATTCATCTTAAATATCAACAACTGTATGATAAAGAAGATTCTCATCTTTATACTTATGAAGTAACCAGCGGCTTTATTTTTGAAAATAAATGGAAAGATATCGCCCAACTGCGTGAGTTAGCTGAAGACTCGGAGCTTTCCATTAAATTGGATCGTTGGATCTTGGTTGAATCGTGTAAACAGCTACACAACTTCATCACTCAGTTCCCTGAAGCTAAATTAATCGTTAACCTGAACAAAGAAGTGCTATATAACGACCGCACCTTCCCTGAGTTTATTTCGAAACTAATTACGATTATTCGTAGTAAATTGAAAAATCCACTGATTTTACAATTTGCCGAAGAAGACATTCAGCTCAATATCGATGCCGCTCAAAAAGCATTTGTAGAACTTCGTAAAAATGGTGCCGAACTGGCTTTACGCAATTTTGGTCATTCGATGTTTAGTGAATCATTATTACGCCAAATGGATGTTCACTGCTTAACATTAGATTCAAGTTTGACCAAAATGCTTGCAAACGATAAGTCGTGCCAAGAGCTCCAAGAAAAAATTACCACTTATCATGAAATCAAAACTGTTGAAATCATGTTACGTGAATTAAATGACATGACACTGTTTGCCAATGCTTGGAATGTCGAAGCTCGCTTTATTCAAGGCGATTATTTCCAGAAGAAACTCGACCATCTCATCGATGTTCAGGACCAATAAGGTTCTGAACATTGCCGATTTAAGGTTTATCTTTTTTATCGGCACAAAAAAACGGGCATAAAGCCCGTTTTTCGTTTTGGATATTAACGTTTGATAGAACGTGACATACCAGCAAAACGTTGCTTGAATTTGTCGATACGACCGCCAGTGTCAACGCTTTTCTGTTTACCAGTGTAGAATGGGTGGCAAGCAGAACATACGTCTAGGTAAATAGTTTCTTTACCAAGAGCTGAACGAGTTTCAATTACGTTACCGCATGAACATGTAGCAACTAAAGTTTCATATTTTGGGTGAATATCGGCGCGCATCGTCGATTACTCCTAAGATTTAAGAAGGTTTAGCTGTCATCGCAATTGATCACTCTTGTATCGCTACAAGGAAGGCTTAAAAAAGCAGACCAACACCATAACAGACCATTCTTTTGGCCCACCGAGACGGATACCGTCAGAGCTAAGCACAACAAGTTGGGGCAAATTATAGCTGATTTTTTAATGTTAATAAATAGATATTCAAGGCTGAATCGCTCTACTCTTTAGGTTGAGCTTGCTCTAAATATTTCTGATATTGTAATTCGACTGTACGCTGAAATTGGGCTTGATCAAAATGGTTTAATCTTTCAATAAATGCAGGACAAAACGTCGTAGCATTTACTGACTGTAATGATCTGCTCATACCCTCTAAAATACTTTGAAGCTGCTGTTTAAATTGTGCATCGACTGACAGATCAACATCTTTTGCCTTTAATGGCTCTACACCCTTAAAACGGACAGCCTGAACCGCAGCAATTAATTTAAGCTTTGCAGTTTGATAAGCCTGATCTAATTCCGTATTCATCTGTGGTT
This sequence comes from Acinetobacter sp. YH16044, assembly GCF_013417145.1. Lineage (NCBI taxonomy): Bacteria > Pseudomonadati > Pseudomonadota > Gammaproteobacteria > Moraxellales > Moraxellaceae > Acinetobacter > Acinetobacter sp. YH16044. The sequence goes on along the minus strand of NZ_VPEK01000007.1, from coordinate 2,202 downwards.
GTCGATCACGACAAAAATCCAGCATAGGCTGCAGGCTAATGAGCGGCATTTTTTCAATGACATCACGGTTACTATTTAAAGATAAATCCTCTTGAGCATGAACGACTGTGTTCAGACCCAAGAATAAAATGAAGAAGCTTGTTTTAATTTTCATGATTTTTTCTTTTCATCTATATAAGGTATTTTAAAAGGACCTATTCATCTCGCCCTTATTCTTGCCCACGGCTTTGTTTTGCCCAAAGGTTGGCAATCACACCACACACCATCAGCTGAATTTGGTGAAAGATCATAATTGGTAAAACTATCATCCCCATCGGCTGACCAATAAATAGAATTTGTGCCATGGGCACGCCACTTGCCAAGGTTTTTTTAGAACCACAAAAGAAAATCGTCTTTTGATCAGCTCGGCTAAACCCCAACCAACGTGGTACATATAACGCCAATAACATAATGATTGTTAACAAGACAGAGCACGCCACAATCAACAGGAATAAAGTCATACCACTCACATGATGCCATAGCCCTGCCACCACCGCACTGCTGAATGCGCCATAGACCACCATCAAAATTGAGCCCTGATCAAATACCTTCACAATTTTTGGCATTTTCTTCATATAAGGAAACACCCAAGGACGGAGGAGCTGCCCTAAAATGAAGGGAATCAGTAATAACAGGGTAATTTGGATAATAGATGCCGTCGGATCGTAGTTATGTTGTGACTGACCAAGAATAAAATAGGCCACCATCACTGGGGTAATAAACATCCCAATAATATTTGAAAATGATGCACTACAGACTGCGCCAGCAACATTACCCTGTGCTACCGAAGTAAATGCAATAGAAGACTGTACTGTCGAGGGTAAAAAGCACATAAACAAAAAGCCCCAATACAACTCTTGCCCTAACATCGGCACGAGAATTGGTTTCGCCATTAAACCCAATAATGGAAATAATGCAAAGGTAAAAGCAAAAACTAAAGCATGTAACTTCCAGTGCATTATGCCTTCAACCACAGCCTCACGAGATAACTTTGCACCATGAAGGAAAAATAAAATGGCAATTGCAGCCGTGGTAATATAGCCAAAGATTTCTGCAGCTTGACCACTAACAGGCAAAAAAGTCGCAAGTATGACCATTACAAAAAGTAGAATGGTAAAACGATCCAAAGCCAACATTTTCAGCATAACAACATCCTGTACAAATTTCCCTTTAAACGCATCGACAAAAAAATGCCCAATAAGCTAAATTTACCATTGAGTAAATTTCATCTTACTGGGCCATGTAAATAAAGCCAGCTTTTCTCCGATATATTCATTATTTTAAACGTTGATAGTGAGCTCAACGCAAAAAAAATTATAAATAAGAATATTCAGCATTACATATGACTTTAAATGAATAATTGCAGATTAATTATTTCGTGCATTTGAGTCTTGTTGGATCAACTCAATTTTATAGCCATCTGGATCTTCAACAAAGGCAATGACGGTCACACCACCTTTCATTGGTCCTGCTTCACGTACCACGTTTCCGCCACGTGCTTTAATTTCTTCACAAGCCTTGTAGGCATCATCTACTGCAATAGCAATATGGCCATACGCATTTCCCAACTCATAACTATCTGTATCCCAGTTATGCGTTAACTCGAGTACAGTATGATTTTCTTCATCACCATAGCCCACAAATGCCAAAGTAAAACGACCTTCTTCATAATCACGCTTACGAAGCAAAGTCATACCGAGTACTTCAGTATAGAACGCCAATGAACGCTCTAAATTGCCTACACGTAACATGGTATGCAGCATGCGCATAATCGAGTTTCCTAAATCTATCATTATGTTTGAATACTATAGGGATTTAACATACAAAGTTCAATTTAAGTCTAGAACGCATATACCCACTTATTTCAAATATCCTCGCCTTAAATCATAAATTTGCTTAGGCTATTTAACAGTGTCTTGTCCTGAAATAGATTGACAGTATTCCACTTCAAACCGAGTTAAGCAATTAGCTCGGTTTTAGTTTGCTCATACGTCTGATTCGGGGTGTTCATATTTAAACTTAAATGTGGTCTATAACAATTATAAATCATAATAGATTCCGCAATTAAGTGATCTAACTCCTTCATGGTTTGACATCGTGTAATTAAAAACTCCTGCTTTAATATTCCATTAATCCGCTCTGCTAATGCATTCTGGTAACAGT
>NZ_VPEK01000079.1:0-4449 GCF_013417145.1 Acinetobacter sp. YH16044 | reverse complement strand
GTGATTTTCTACGTCTGTAACTGAATTTATATTATTTTCATAATTTACAACTTCACAAAATGCGTTAAATAGTTTTTTATCTGCATAGTGATAGTATGTTTTGTATGCTCTTTTATCTGCTAATGCGTTGAATGTAAGATAATTAAGTTCTAGTCGCCCTTTATCTTGATGCTGCACCCAAAGGACCGGGGGACGGTTCTCAGGTGCGATTTCTGCGAACATCATTTCTTCAAATTCTGACATGATTTTATTTTTTAAATCTTCGTCGATGTCTTTTTCTTCAAACGAAAGAACGCCCGCTGTGTATGGGTGAGAGAAGTTTTTTGATTGAATATATTCGTTAAAGTTTAAAATATCTTTCTCTGTTGTTGTAGATAAAACTTTTATATATTGTTGTTCTTCTATTTTGTCTTTACGCAATAAATAAGATAATGAGTTTTTAACGTTTCTCTGTTTGTTTTTACCTCCTATCTGTTTGTGTATCATTATAAACCTCTTTTATTTTTTCTATATCCTCTGTTAGTTCTTCAAACAAATAAGCGAATTGCTCACCGTTGGCGCTGTTAATAAAAAAATCAATATTAGCATTAATTTTTTTAGCGATTTGATTAATGTTATTAGATATATTATTTAATAGAAATAGATATTCTTTATTTCCGTTATTTTTTATTTTATTTTTTAATATTGCAGATTTATTTAAAAGTAACGCTCTTATAGCTGCTGCTCTTTTTAAATCTAATTTTTCAGCTAACAATTCAACTTCTGTTAATTCTTCGTCACTTAAACATAAAGAAATAAAATTTTTACGTTGATAGCGATCTTTATATGTTTTTTTATCTTCAATGAGAATTTTTAAATTGCTCAAATTTGCCATGTTTTTTTCCTTGTGTTTTATGTTTTGACCTTCAGGGGATTGAAGGGGCGAAGCCCCTCACAAGTAACGTAATACGAAGTATTGCGCTAACTTGCTATCTAAGGTATCCCTTACTTAAGAAATAAGATATTTTGCTTTATTGTCAATACATAAACCCCAAAATCAAAACCGATCTTGAGGTCTTTTTTCTTCTAGTTCGCTCCGCTCACTGCTACGCACTTAATTATAATCCATAGACAACTATCTGATTGTTACCAGAATAATCCTTATCCAATATATATTTAATATTAAATGTTCCTATTTCTTTATTTTTAAACTGATTTGTAAAATCTCTAAACTCTATATCGTTAGGAATTAATTCCTGATAATTTTCGATTAATACACCACTTATTGAAATCTTAACCGCTGCCTCACAAGTTCTAGTTTTATTTTTATTATCATATGCAACCTCTCGAACAGCCAACAATTGAGTATCTGCATTTTGGGTCAACGATATATCCAATGGAATAATTATGTCTTTGAAGTCTCCATTTTTATAATCATAATCAGTCAATTTTTCATAAACTAACGACGCTGGTTCATTTGGATCTAACCGTTGCTTAGCAACAAAAGCCTTATCATATTGTGATTTATAAGCTTGATTTACTAACGCGTTAGCTTCTACTGATTTACACTCAATCGGAATATCATTAGCTAATGATATGATTGGATAACAGATTGTTATTAGAGTAATTGTAGAAAAAATAAGGTGATTTTTAGGCATAACAAACCTCAAAAAAGGAATAAATAATGGATAAGATCATTTCATACTGGAAAGAATATAACATTGCACATTATGATGAAAAGAAAAGATTTTACGTGATATACGGTAAGTATAACCACTTAAATAACGAAGAAGAATCAAGAAAATGCCTAGGTCTTCATTGGGAGGACTACCCAAAGTCTAGATCTGTTTTAGCCCCTATGGTTGTAACAGCAGAAATAAAGAACTCAATTCTGGCTGGATTATTAAAAGATGGATTAGATAAAAAAAATAAAGTAGACCTTGAGAAAATACTTAAAGCTATCGAATACTTTAAAGACGAGGATTTGAAAGATAGCTATTAAGCTCAACGCTGAGAGCTGACAAAACTTGTTTTTGTTAGTTTGAAGCGTTCAAAAAGGTTTGCTTTGCTAACGCCCAAAAAACCACCCCTTTGGGGCTGTTATCTGATATGGTTAAGGCAATCACTTGACAAACTTTTTTGATGTATTAAAACATAAGAAAACAGAAACCCTATTGCTTTGAGTTTGGCGACCGTAGCAACAGGGTTTCAGAGAAAAAGGACTGCTTTATGTTTAACAACGATAATAGACAAAATTTTATAAGTCAAATGCCAATGAAGCCCTACTGTTCTGACGATTTAAGTAATGGGTTAAGAATTAGAAAAAAAGAAAAAGCGCTAGAAATGCTTTACATACAAGCTAATCAACCAGCTATACAAACTTGCTTGCTATTCGATCTAGATGAAGAAAATTGTTTTTATAAATTTGAAGAAGTTAACTTGCCTGTTCCTCACTTTATAACGAAAAGCCCCAAATCTGGCAGGTGTCATTATGGTTATATTTTGAAGAACGGGGTTTGTAAAACACAACAAGCAAAATTAAAACCGTTACGCTATGCCTCCGCAGTAGAAAACAGCATAGCAAACAGATTAGGTTCAGACCCTAACTATGTAGGGCTTATTACTAAAAACCCGTTAAATAGTCATTGGTCGCCTTGGTGGTCTGGTGCTGAATTGTATGATCTCGATTATCTCGCTGATTTTGTCGATTTAAATCAACCTAAAAGCGTTAAAGCTGAAAATTACGGATTAGGTCGCAATGTTAACCTTTTTGATGATCTGCGAGCTTGGTCTTATAAACGAGTTTTAGGGTTTAAATCTTCATCATCATTTGAACAATGGATGAAAGAAGTTGAGAGACAAGCGATCAACCTCAACGCTGTTTGTAATCAGCAAAACCCTTTGCCATTCAATGAAATAAAAGCGACAGCCCGAAGTATAGGCAAATGGACATGGAAAAATTTTGACGTTGCTAAGTTTTCAGAGATACAAAGCGCAAGGGGAAAAAAGAATCTAGGAAAGAAAAAAAATAACTATAAAAAACAAAGCGAAATATTGAATATGCTTGATTTTTTAGGAGGTAAAAAATGAGAGTAAACAGAGACGGATTAACACAAAAAGAGTTAGCAAAAAAATTTAATGTCTCAATAACAACAGTAATAAAATACACTGCTATAGACAGAGAAGATTACGAGAAAGAGGCATTAAATCGTCGCAAAACAGCGTATGAGCTACGAGAGAAGGGGCTGAGTTGGAAAGAGGTAGCGGAAGCTATGCAATGCTCTTATAACGCTGTAACGTCTCTAGCGAAGCGATACAAGCAACAAGATCTAAAAGAGAGCGTTTAGCTCTCTTTTGTTATGTGGTTCTTATAATAACTAAATAAAAAACTAAGCGTTTTTTTCATGTCTTGAATATCAGATTTTAAATCTTCGTCGTCTTTCAATTTTGTTTTGTTGCCCTTGCGTTTCTTCTTGTTTTTTAAAGAATTTTGAGACTTTTTGAGTGATGCTTTTTTTGAGTTCTTGAGTTCGTTTAAATCGCTCGATATTGTCAAAAAATAATCTAAAAAATCTGTCAACATATCTGTTTGATAGTCTAATTCTTCTTCTAATTCTTTTAGATTTCTCATTAATATATTGTTGTTCTCTACTTCTATCTTCGAATTTCGAATAAATAGATTGTTGTTCTTGATTAATGTTTTCAATTTCGCTTCCAATGCTTCTAATTCTTTGTTCTCTTGTTCTTTCTTCTGTTTTATCGCTTCTATTATTCTGCTCATTGTTTAAATTCTCTTTATTAAAATCATTATTAAAATTAAGAAAAATAAATTCATTCCTAATAAGGCTATTATTATTACTTGATATTTCAGATCTAACATCCTGAATGTCATTTGTTCTCTTATTGTTTTGTTCATTGCTATTCTTATTTTCGTTCTGTGTTCTTTTAAAGCGTTTTTTATTTCTACTTGTTCTTTTGCTAAGCTCTGCGTCAAAAACGCTCGTGTGCTCTCTGAGTGCGTTTTTAACGTACTCTCGATCTGCTCTGTGATCGATTCTTGATTCTTCGTTATAAGTTTTGTAATCTCTGCTCTGTTCATAGATATCTCCTTTTAACCTTACAGGCTTATCTTCTTCGCTAAATTTAATAGATATATAATTATCACCTGTACGATTTATAATTATATTTTTCTCTTTAGTTAAAAAATCAATTAATTCTTTTCTGTTGTTTATTTCTTCGATTGATATTTTCGCTATTATTTCTTCCTGTAATTTATTTACTATATCTTTTTTGTGTTTTGGTATTTTATTATTTAAAGTATTAATTAGCTTATTTCTTTCTTTGTGATTTTCTACGTCTATAACTGAGCTAATATTATTCTCATAATTAACAACTTCACAAAATGCGTTAAATAGTTTTTTATCTGCATAGTGATAGTATGTTTTGTATGCTCTTTTATCTGCTAATGCG
>NZ_VPEK01000078.1:0-4481 GCF_013417145.1 Acinetobacter sp. YH16044 | reverse complement strand
AATGCCTTGAATCAGCCTATTTAGACCGTTTCTTCGCCATTTAAGGCGTTATCCCCAGTTTTTAGTGAGATCTCTCCCACTGACGTATCATTTGGTCCGCCCGAAACAGGTTGGCCAGCGTGAATAAGGGGTGAGTTTGGAGATTGGAAATTATTGTACGTTAAGCCTGTTTTTTGAACAGATCGCGCTATCGCAATAGGGTGTACTCCTGCACTATACGGCATTTAGCCTGTATGTTTGGGTAATGAGACAACCTAAATGCGACAGCGTGAGCGCAATAACTTAAATGCGATAGTCAGTAACAATAAATCAATCAGTTACCAATCAGAAACGGTTAAATTATGTTCTTAACGTACAATAATTTCCATTTCCCAAACCGACCCCAGGAAGGACATCTGATGGAAATGGAAGCCACTGGAGCACCTCAAAAACACCATCATGCACTAAATCAGTAAGTTGGCACCATTACCGGAAAATCAACCACCACCTTTAGCCTTTACTTTTTACGGATAATTCCTAAAAATGTTTTTTTTACATTAAGAAACAGGAAGTCACATGAGCTCAAAAAAACACTGTTAAGCATAGCCCTACTAACCGCCTCGATTACCGCTTTATCAGGCTGTCAATCCAATGCCGATCAATATGCTGCTGACGTTTATGACACAGGGCAACTGAATGCAAAACAGGAGACGAAAACTGTAAACATAATTTCTGTTTTGCCTGCGAAGGTTGCTGTTGATAACACTGCAAACAAACAAGCTGCACAAACCTTTGGGGCAATCCTTGGCGCTGTGGTTGGCGGTGTGGCTGGTCATAACGTCGGAAGTGGTAGCGGACTTTGCACAACAGCCGGAGCCGTTGGCGGTGGTGCCGTCGGTGCCGCAGTAGGAACATTAGTCAAAGATAAATCTATCGTTGAAGGTGTTTCTTTAACTTACAAAGAAGGGACAAAGGTATTTACATCAACTCAAGTAGGAAAACCATGTCAGTTTACTACTGGTTTAGCTGTTGTTATTTCCACAAAAAATAATGAAACAAGAATCCAGCCAAACACAACATGCCCGGTAAAAAAATAAGATTCAAACGATGAAAAGAATCATTATACCCCTCATCCTTTCTTTTAGTGGAAGCAGCTTTGCAAACTCACTTCAAGAACAATTATCTGCAGTAGCTCAAACTGAACAGCAGGGAAAAGCTGAAGAGCAAAGACTCATGGATATCCAGAGAGAAAAAATTGAGGAAAACAAACGGCTTGAGCAAAAAAGGAGAGAAAGAGCAAGAGCAGAAGCGAACAGGAGAGCAGCCATAGCTTCTGCAGAGAGAAAAGCTCACCGTGAAAGAATCGAAGCTGAGCTCAAAGCCGATAAAAATAGAGATCAGAAATATGAAGATGAACTAAGAAAGCTTGAAATCGAAAAACAAAAGTTAGCATTAGCCAGGGAAGAGGCAAGAGTTAAACGCGAAAATTAATTCATAGACCAAGAGTTAAAAAACAAGGCAGCCCAAACAGATGTAATTCAATCTCACGCCGGCTCAAACAGAAATATTTCAGAAGGCGGGAAAGATTTAATGAAAAGCGAAGGGAAAGCCAGAGAAAAAGAAGCTGGAGAATGGTTTAACTAGCTTCATTTTTATAATTAAAGTTGATTTCAAGTTTAATTAACAACGGATGTTATTTACCATAACATCTGTTGCCCGCACCGCTCCGGACGGGTTCGCCACAAACGGGGCGGCAGTCAGGTAAAACCGGCAACAAACCACCCGATACACCGCCCCGTTCGTGACAGATAAATTTTACCCGACTGCATAGCCATGCAGCCAGATGCATGGCGTGTAAAGTCACACTAAAATCAGCGCGAACGCCTTAAAAACAGGTAAATGCTTCTCCAGCCAGTCCCACAGCCCGGCCGCCAGATACAGGCAGTTAAGTACAGCTTCAATGACGTTAAGCAATTTCATAATTCCCCCCCAGGTATAGGCCGTGATCTTTTTAATCACGAACCTATTTAGCGGGAGAAGTAAGAGCCCCTCTTCGTGCGGGTTGTCAGCTGCCTGGATGGTTTAAAGTGTCGGCCCGCGGTAGGTTTTCTGCGGCTGGCGCTCCAGCTCCAGTGTTTTCTGATACTCATTCTCCCTCTGCCGGAGCTCGATGGCATTCAGTTCCCGGACAAGCGGCGCAGCTGCTCGCTTAAACTCAGCACCTGCGTGCTCAAGTCCGACACGCGCTCGTTCAGCACCGCGTTCTCCCGTTGCATAAGCCCACACATGCTCCGCCATTCCGCGAAGGCGCTCTCCCATTCGTCCAGCCTTTGCGAGTAGTCCTGCTGTAGCTGCTCTAATGCGCTCAGCAACTGCTTTTCCAGCTCTGTCATCTTCCGCTACTCCTGTTTCAGGCGGATCCATGTCGTCCCGCCGTAAGGGATGGCTTCGGTTTTCATCCCCGGCGGTAGGATAAGAAACCTCCGGCCGTCGCTGCTCTCCTGATAGCGCACTCCCCACGTCCGGGCGGTCATTTTCGCCAGGGTATCTTCCTGCTGACGAAGATGCGTGTAATTGTCGGTTATCTGCTGCCCCTGCCACCACAGTATGCTCCCGCTCGTGCCGATCAGCAGCGCTGACACCATCAGGATGGTGAGCCATGTCCGCCCGGCAGTCCGCAGTACGCTCCGCCGGTTTTTCTCCATCGCCTCGCTCATACTCTGCTCGTGGGCGAGGATGGCGTCGCTGATTCTCCTCGCGCTTGCGCTCAGTTCCGCTCTGACAGACTGCTCGTGCTCGCAGAATGCGGCTTTCAGCATCTCGCCAGTACTCTTCTGCTGCGCTTTCGATTGCTGCTCTAAGTCCTTCGCTAGCGTTAAAAGATTGCTCATAGATAGCTCCCTTCAGTCGGATGTTTCGCCCCCCGTCCGGGTCGGCAATGCTGATACTGCTTTTCGTGGTGCGCACCACCTTAAAACCTGCACCTTCAAGAGTGTCAGTGACATCCTGACGGCTTTTCAGCTCCCCGGACGAGGCTAAGCTCAGTAGTCCCCGGGTAATGGCTTCTGCGGCCTCCTGCGTCGTTTTCGGCAGCCCGGACGGCGTGACCAGCGCCCGGCGGTTTTCCGGCGCGTTCGGGTCGTGCAGCCCCAGTCTGCCGTTCACGATAGTCTGCCAGGCATCGATGCGCGGCCGGTCGGCGCGGTCGTAGTAAGGCTGGAGCCGCCTGCCGGTCAGCAGCTCGGTATTGGGGATCAGAAAGTTCAGCTCCAGACGCCCCTTGTCCGCGTGCTCCACCCACAGAATGCTGTACTGATCTTTATCGAGTCCGGGCATCAGAACCCGCTCGAAGCTGGCCATCAGTTTTTCCCGCTGGCCGGGAGGGAGATCGGCCTCCGCAAACGACAGGACGCCGGAGGTGTATTTCTTAACGTAAGGCGACGCGTCAATCAGCTCCCGGACTTCTTCCGGCTTCCCCTGCAGGACGGTGGCGCCTTCACGCTGCCGGTCTTTACCCAGCAGATAGTCCACCGGCCCGGCGCCACCGCCGCGACCGCGTGGATGAAATTTAACGATCATCGTCCGTTCCTTTCTCAAGAACGGCGTGCCGCAGCCGCTCAAGTCCGGCATCGATGGCCATCAGCGCCGCCACAATCTGTACCCTGTCATGGCCAGTACCGCCGCCGGTGTTAACACGGCGGGCTATCTGGTTCAGGTTATTGCCCATGCCGGCAAGCTGGCGCAGCAGCGCCGGCGAAATTGAGGGGAGCTTTCCGGTGCGCGCAGGCTTTTCGTCCAGGCAGGTCTGCCGCATCCAGGCCGCCAGCGGCCTGCCGTCACAGCGCTCAAGCAGCCGCCGGTGCTCGTCCTCCGTCACCCACATGGTGAGCATCTTGTTCCGTTTCTCTGACAAACCGGCCTCCTGATAACGCCGGGACGGGCGGGAAAGCCTTTCCCGGTCGGCGCGGGGTTGGACAAGCCGCAGGCGCGTCAGGCTTTTGGCGGGTTTCGGGGCGCAGCCCTGAACCAGTCACGTAGCGCTAGCGGAGTGTATACTGGCTCAATATGTTACGGCGGAGTAACACTTAATAAAAGTGCTTCATGTGGCAGGGGAAAAATGCAGCTGCAGGGCGTACAGGAGAAAATGGAGGTTACAGTGATATGACGCCTCCTCGCTCACTCGGTCGCTTCCGCTCCTGACGTTCGGCTGCGGCGGGCGTTACCTGCAAACGGATAAGAGCAAAGGCATACGGCATGGCAAGCAGGACAGGAAGAGGATACGGAGCTGCCGTTTTTCCATAGGCTCCGCCCCCCTGACGAGCATCACGAAATCTGACGCTCAAATCAGTGGTGGCGAAACCCGACAGGACTATAAAGATACCAGGCGTTTCCCCCTGATGGCTCCCTCGTGCGCTCTCCTGTTCCTGCCTTTCGGTTTACCGGTGTCATTCCGCTGTTATGGCCGCGTTTATCTCATTCCACGCCTGACACTCAGCTCCGGG
>NZ_VPEK01000077.1:0-4538 GCF_013417145.1 Acinetobacter sp. YH16044 | reverse complement strand
CTAAATCTGTTGCATCACATGCGTAATCTGCATGAGTAGGAACGTCATGCAGTAATACAGAAATTTCTTTATTCATTAAGCCACTCATTAATAATTATCTTAAGATTTTCTAAAATTAACATAATACGCCTTATGCGAAATGCTGTATAATTATCCCTATAATTCAACGCTGTAGTTTCTAGTTGATAGTCCGAACATCTCTGTTCGGGCTTTTTTTATGATTTTTCATGTTCCACGCCTATTCTTTGATCAATGTTTCACAACTTTGATTAGCTCCATTAAATAATTAAAACTTAGATAATAAGAACCGAGCGAGTGTCTACGAGCGATTGAGCATCATCAAAATTTCACGCTCGCCTTTTCTCTGATTACAAGCTCCCTTTCGATTTTAAACGGTAGGTACAGAGCATCCCGAATGGGTGCGAACTTTGGAGCTTTTGCTTTTCAAAAAGTATGAGCGAAGCGAATACATTATCAATGCTTTTGCTTTTAGATTTCACAAACAGGATTAACCAAAAACTGCCCCACGAAGCGAGGAACGAGCTTCAATAGAGTACGAGCTTTAGCGAGTACATAGGGCAGTTTTAATAGTTTTTCCCTTTTTAATAGTTTTAATAGTTTTAATAGTTTTAGACAGCATGAAAGCCTTATATAGCAATACTCTTCAGCCTCATACAACGACAGATTTACCCTTATACAACGACAGATTTACCCTTATACAACGACAGATTTACCCTTATACAACGACAGATTTACCCTATATAACGACAATAAAAAATAATGTTGTTGTTTTAATTAACGCTTTTATAATATAGTGTCGTTTTATTGCAGAAAAATAATCCTTAAACCAAATGAAAAATGATCTAGTTATAAAAAGTAATACTCTTGTTGAAGCTTGCTTTAATCTCAGTTTGACTGAATATCGAATACTACATGTAGCCTTCACTGAATTAGCTGAATATGAAAGTGATAAAGGCTTATTCCACACACGAGAATTTAGAGTATATGCAAAAGATTACTCCAAGCTATTTAATACTGATGAATCCGATGCTTATAAGGTATTAAGGGATGCAAGTGAGCGATTATTTAACCGTTACTTCACGTATGATCGGGTCTATCAAAAACCTGATTTTATAGAATGTGTTAAATCGAGATGGGTACAAAAAATTAGTTATGCAGATACGCAGGGATATATTAAATTTCAGTTAGCCGATGATGTTTTTAGCATGATTGGACAACTGAAAGATTGTTTCACACGATATAGATTATCTAAAACAGCCCAATTAACGAGCGTTTATGCTATTCGCCTTTATGAAATGATGATTCAATGGCAAAGCACGAAAGTTGTTCCAGTAATAGAATTAAATACGTTAAGAGAACGCCTTGCTATTGAGGAGCATGAATATCCTAGAGTCTATGATTTTAAGAATCGTGTCTTAGACCCTGCTATTAAACAAATTAATAAATATACAGATATCACAGTAAGTTACGAACAACACAAGCAAGGACGTATCATTTCTGGGTTTTCATTTAAGTTTAAGCAAAAAAAAGACGATAAACCTAAAATTAATACTAAGCGTGACCCTAACACCCCTGACTTTTTTATAAAAATGACCGATGCACAACGCCATTTATTTGCCAATAAAATGTCAGAAATGCCTGAAATGAGTAAATATTCAAAAGGTACAGAAAGCTACCAACAATTTGCTATTCGTATCGCTGACATGCTTTTAGAGCCTGAAAAATTTAGAGAACTTTACCCATTTTTAGAGAAAGCAGGATTTAAATCATGATGCAACTGGAGAACCTAACAGCCAATTTTCAAGGCGTTCAAATTGAGTATACCGACATCGTTAATTATGAAATTGCGAGGGAGAATATCTGCGGTTATATCTTTCTATTATCCCGAATATCCCAGAATGCAGAACCCACTGAAAAAATGCAGATGGAAAGCAAAATAGAGGACTTAATTTACTATCGGGATAATTTGCAGATCAAGGATAAAGTAAATATCCAAAAAGTCTTAAATGAGCTAATTCCAGAGTATAAAGCCGAACAAGAAAAGCAAAGAGCTAAGAAAAATTAGGCTTTCTTCTTAACTTTACTTTTTTGCTTAGGCTTAACAGTAAATTGCTCTCCCAAAGCCTTGCCTTGTTTAAAAGTGACAATTTCCTTAGCTTCAATTTTAAGTTTTTCGCCAGTTTTAGGATTGTGTCCCATTCTTTCGGCACGCTGTTTTACTTCAAAAGTCCCAAAATCAACTAATCGGACATTTTTATCTTCAACCAGGGCTTCTGTAATGACTTCAAGAACAGAATTAAGAACAACTCTTGCTTCATCTTGATTAATATTTAATTTAGGTGCTAATTTGGCAATTAAATCGGCTTTATTCATAATTAATTGTCCTCAATATTTGGTAAGTCAAAAAGCTGTCGATCTCTATTTTCTGTTAAATATTCGTTGAGTTCAGCGAGTATTTTTTCTTTATTGGCTTCATTTGCCTGCATTTTCTTAATCAAGTAAGAACCGAGCAAAATTTTACGCCTAGTATCATCCTTGCGCTCCTGTTCTTTCTTTTTGGTACGTTCTCTTGCTTCAATAGCCTGTTTCTGTGCTTTTAACTGTTTCAGCTTCTCTAACTGGGCTTCAATTTTCTTTTCGATATTTTCAGCAGATTTAGTCATAACGGTTAATTTCGGAATATAGAAAACCACTCAAGCATAAGACCCTATGAATTGAAATTCAAGCGGGTAATATGCTATCGTGTTTTTCATGAAATGCGCACTTACGACTTGAATTTCATTCAAGTCATCGTTGCGTAAGGGGAATCCCCTTAACCCCAAAAAATTGCTACGCAATTTAAAAAGGCGAAAGAAAAAATGGCGATTTATCATTGCTCAACAAAAACAGTGAATCGAAGTTCGGGACGAACTGCGGTTGCATCGTCTGCCTACCGTTCAGGGGAAAAACTCAAAGATGAACGAACAGGACTAACCCACGACTTTACGAGAAAGGACGGTGTCGCCCATAGCGAAATTGTGTCTAACCTTGATATAGAAATAGACCGTAGCGAGTTGTGGAACTTGGCGGAACAGTCCGAAAACCGCAAAGATGCTCGAACCGCTAGAGAATGGGTGATTGCCTTACCTGATGAACTGGATGCAGATCAACGTAAGGACTTGGCAAAAGAGTTTGCCCAATCACTTGTTGATCGCTATGGCGTGATCGCAGATTTAGCCATTCACGAACCCAGCAAAAGCGGAAATGATAAAAACCATCACGCCCATATCATGCTGACCACCCGAAAAGCTGAATTAGACCCTGACAATAAACTCACTTTGACGACAAAAACCGATATTGAGTTAAGTAATGCCAAACGCAAAAGCCTAAATATGGGAACAACCCAAGACGACATCAAACAGATTCGGGAAACATGGGCGGATTTAGCCAATCACGCACTGGAGCGAGCAGGCTACCGAGAAAAAATAGACCACCGCAGCTATGCCGATCAGAACAATGGACTACAAGCCACCATTCATGAGGGGACTTCGGTCACTCAACTTCGTAGACAAGGTATAGACACCGAAATCAGCCGTTATAACGACCATGTGAAGCAACACAACGCCCAACACCTCAAACAACAGCAACAGCGCACAGACAGCGTTTTACAGCACGGTTTAAACCGTGCCGAGCAAGGCTTCGAGCAATGGCAGAAAAACCAAGAAGCTAAACGCCTAGAACAAGAACGCCAAGCCGAAATACAACGACAGCAAAAACTAGAGCAACAGCAAGCCGAGCGAGCCAACCGTAAAGCATCACAAGACTTAGATCAGGGCGGAATGTACCGATGAGCAACCAAAACGACCTAGATGACCAGCTCTATATTTTACTGGCATCTATGAAAGAGTATCGAGAAGCCATAGCAGACGATAACAAGCGATTAGAAGCGTTTTACAAGGAAGTGGCTAGCGGAGTACTCAATAAGACCGAAAAACACCTAAAAAACGCCAATCAGAAGCAAATAGACGCACTCAACAACAGTATTCGGGAATTAAACAATGCAACCAATCAACTTGACTGGCGATTCATGGCAATCTACGCCAGTGCTTTTGTTAGCTTGCTGATCGTTTTCTTTTTAGCATTATTTTTATATGTGCCGAGCATGGACGAAATCAAACAGCGTAGAGCAGACGTTGCATGGCTAGAACAAAAATACAGCCTAGATATTAAAAATTGCAATGGGAAGTCTTGCGTTCGCATCATGAAAAATGACTGTCACGGAGCGAATAAGGATTATTGTGTGATTGACCCAAAATAATGATTAGACAGTACTTTGCTCGGCTCTTGCCATCACCGAATCAATGACAGCAGTCGCAAAGTTGCCCGACTTTGAAACATGGCTAAAGCCATCTTTCAAAGCATCGAGCGATAGTCATCCAAAAATTTCGGAATGGCTATCCAACTGATGCAGTTCTAAAATATCGTCACCAACAAGCCTATAGATCAAGACTAAATCAGGCTTCACATGACAATCACGA
>NZ_VPEK01000076.1:0-5108 GCF_013417145.1 Acinetobacter sp. YH16044 | reverse complement strand
TTTTTTCCATACAAAACCAAGCACCGGCCCTACGTCACTTTAGCCAATTTTCTAATCCAGGATCCGGCACACGCCGGGATTTTTTTGTCACACACCACGCATCTAACGATGACACCCCTCAAAGCCTTACAGGATAAGGATTTCAGCGATTTTTTAGGGTCTCAGAAACGTGTACAGAAAAATGGTCTTTTTTTAGAATAAGTGATTGAATTATCTATTTTTTATGCTGTGCTCATGCTTGTACATCAAAACAACACTTTTTTTAGATAAGATATTGATAAATTTAAGAAAAACTATGTACTCATGATTGTACATAAAAAAAGCATTATATTTAAATAAGTTTTTGTTTTAAAATAAATTAATTCTGTACAAATAGGTTTGTACGTAATCTACTTATTATTTTTTATTTAATTAGTTGAATTATAGATATTTAATTTTGTACAAAATCTAATTTTAATAAGAGGTGTAATTTATGGGCGAAAAAGTCAAAACTTATGCAGTCAGGTTAGATCCACAAGTAGCAGAATTCTACGATCAATTGGCTAATTCAGAAGGAATCAGAACCAGTAAATTATTCAGTAAAATTTTGACCAATGATTTTCAATCTATTGCTGTTAAACAGCAAGCCGATCGTATTGAGGATCTGGTGAATCGATTAGAAAAGCGAATAGATGATTTTGAGGAAGATAATAATTTTTCTGAAAAATACTATGAGGATTTTAGTAGTACATACATGATGCTTTTATGGTTATTAATGAAAAATGGTGCTTCTAAAGACGAAATTAGAAGTATGCAAGCTAAGGCCGCTAATTATGCGGAACAAAACTTTTCTTCTAAGGAATCTTAATTTTGGACAATATTATTCAACTTTTAAAACCATGTACGCTTTGTGGAAATGGACAGAATGTACAGCTTTTTGCCGGGTTGATGCTGTGTGAAAGTTGTCAGGAAAATATCAGGCTTACAAATCCAGGTATGTTCTCTGCCAATGATAAGATTGAACAGAAAGCTCTGGATTAACCTGAGCTTTTGCATAAAAATTAACAGCGGCCTGCTGCTTTCAATAGAGCATTACATTGCTTATCACTACTTTGTTTTACAGAGTTAGAACCCGAACAAACTGCCTGGGAACTAATAGCTCCTCCAACTGTTGTGATATAACATTGATGTGATTTTTTTCCTACAGTGGCTACAAAGTTTATCGTGCCATCAATAGATCCTTGTCTATTTGATATGGCCACTTTGTCTGAAGTTGTATTTAAAGCAAAGGCTGCCTTTTGTTCTAAAGTTTGATCCTGGATGACCATATTTCCGACTGTGCCGCATCCTACAAAAAGAGATGCAAATAACAATGGTAATAATTTGAAATTTTTCATAAATTTTCCTAAATATATTTAAATAAGTTAGATTCCAAAACTACAATTAGGAATTTCTTTCTGGAGCTCTCGATAGTTATCTTTAATTTTATCCTGTTCGACTTTTTGAGCATCTCGCGCAAAAATATTGAATGCTTTAGCTTCCTCTCTATATTTCAATCTTAAGCTTTCGCAGTTTTTCTTATGTGTGATCATCTGTTTTGCATCATCTTCACTAATTTTGGTATAGCGTTGATTACTAATTCGCAGTGTTTTTCCATCATCAGATAAGTTGAATGTGATAACTGCTAAACCGTTATTCACACCAAGTTCTTTTTCTTTCTTCTCTAAAACCGTTCCTGATTTTTTATTTCCAAACCAATCAGTTTCTGAAAGAATATTCTCATTTACGATGTAAGTTTCTTTGCCCTCTTTATAGATTTCTAAAACTTTTGGATATTTTGTATCTTCAAGTTGCCAGTAACCAACATATTTATCATGAGGTTTGGAACATGCTGTTAAAGCTAAAGCAACTAAAGTAAGGAAAAATATTTTCATGATTTGCTCAGACAAATTATATTTTAAAAGGTCATAAGAATAGAGTATTTTTCAAGTATGTCTAAGGACATAAAAAACCAGATTTGTATAGCTAAAGTAATGAAAAAAAACACTATTATTTTATTTCAATCTCTAGATTATATGTTTATAACAAATTGGCTATCTGGTAAGTCGATCATTATTCTTAGTGTTATCAGTTTTATGTATTTTAGATTTTTTATATATTGTTCTTAAGCAAGGCGGAAAGTTAATAAAATAATTATGACCTATCTAGCCACGTGATTTAGGGTCAATTTTTATCTCTCCCAACCCTCGGTTGGGATTTTTGCCTGAGATTTCGCATAAGAGATTTTATGTTAAATCCTTTTATATATTTCTTTTATTAGTTCATTTGTATAAGATCATATCTGCTCGATTACCGTCTAAAAAACAAGGATTTTTTGTGAAAAAGCCTAATCAAAAAGCTATTCTTCGTCAGAAAAAATCAGATTTAAAAATAAGAAAGGAAGGTAAAAAAAGATCACATACTTATATCGGCTTAATAAAATTTTCATCTGTAATCTCATTAGCTAAAATGGGTCATAGAGAAAAATTTCTAGAAACTATAAGAAAAATAAAGCTGAGAGATAGAGCTAATAAGAGTTTATATCTTAATTTTAAGGATGTAGAACTATTGTTGCCAGAAGGCGTTATTTACCTTTTACATCAATTGGATAAGTTAAAAAATAAAAAAGAATTACTAGGACGAACCTCTGATAAGGATGTAGTAAAAGCTATGTTCTCTAGATTAGGCATTCATAGTCTTATTAAACAGCCTCCTTATGTTGGTAAAACTATTAATATTGTTGATAGATGGGAGTGTTTATCGGGAGATAGCGCTGATTTAGGCGAGGAATACGAAAAGATTGAAGAGCAAATAGCTATGATCTTACCAGATAGAAGAGCTAGATTTGTTTTACAAAATGCTATTGCTGAAGCAATCAGTAATGTGATCAATCATGCCTATGATGAAAATGCTCAATATAAGAAATGGTTTTTATTCTTTTGCATAGATAAAGAGAAAAATACATGTCTGATCGTGGTATCAGATGTAGGAAAAACTATTCCGGTAACTATTCCAGTTAAGCTAAGAGATCGTTTATCTATTAATCCAATTGAACTCTTTACTGGTAAAAATGACTCTCAATTGATTGAAATAGCAACAAAATGGAGAAGATCTGCAACAGAAGAGTACCATCGAGGAAAAGGCTTTAATGATATCATGCAGGTTGAATCTGATGTAGATGGTGCAAATGTGATAGTTCTAAGTAGAAAAGGGGCTTGGTCATCTGTCGCTGGTTTAAAAGACTACAAAGATGCTATTGAAGGTACAACTGTAGGATGGGAAATTCCTTTGAATAATGTGAAATTAGTCGCGAGTAAAACTTATGCTTGAAATCAAATATGATGTGGCTAAAGAATATTATCCAAGACCTATGGGTAGAGCTAGAAAAGATGGTCTACATAGTGGTGAACGATTTAGAGAAGAAGTTCTACTACCTTTTTTCCAATCTTTAAAAACGAATCCAAACCAAATTCTTGTTTTAGATTTTAATGGTATATCTACAGCTGGATCTTCTTATCTAGAAGAATCTTTTGGTGGTCTAATTCGTAAAAATGGTTATCGTAAATCTGATTTAAATAGACATCTAAAGATAGTGGTAGATGATGACTTAAAAGAACTTATTACTGATAGAATAGAAAAGTATATTAATGACGCTGAAAGTAAAGTGAAATAAATCATATGGATAAGGAACTATATGTTGTTTGGACGTCACTTCTGCTTTTGTGGTTTTTTTCCATTTGTAGCGTATTAATAAAACCTGATCTTATTCCTTATAATTGGCTAGCTCCTATATTTAAAGCTATTACAGTTGCTATCCCTGTATATGTGTTTTTATTCAGAATAAAAAACTCTTTATTAATGAAATCAATCAAGTCTGCTAATGATCTGTTAATCAAGACCAATGAAACATGTATTAATGTTTTCTTAGATGATGATCCTCAAAAAACTTTTAAAGATATTAAAAAAGTTTCCTTATATTTAACTTATTTAAAATCCGAAGTGAATAATTTTCCCTATGGTGGACCAATTTCAGCTCTTCTTTTTTCAAAAAAGATGAAATTTTTGAAGGAATATGAAAGAGAAGCTCTTAAAGCCTATTCTGATTATTATGAGTTAATTACATTTGATACCATAATTGAAAATAAGACATCTACAATGACAAAAGAAGAGTCGGAAGAGCTAATAGATAGGATAATTCATTCATCTACAATACTTTCTAACATTCTTGAAAAACATCTAAGAAAATATATTTAAGATTTCCTACAATTAACATAATACACGTTATACGAAGTCAAAAAATGGGAGCTAAGCTCCCATTTTTAATGCATTTTTTTAAATAAGGCTAGGATGTGCATCTAAGATTCGAATCAATGTTGCCGCTGGTCCTGTTGGATAGCGTCGGCCTTGTTCCCAGTTTTGCAGGGTGCGATGACTGATGTGGAGACGTGCAGCAAATTCGCTTTGACTTAAACCAGTTTTTTCTCGGACTTCCTTAATATCAGGTAATTCAAGTTCGGTTGTTCGACTTGCTTGGATCTCTTTGCGTTTGATTGCTCCAGCTTCTTTAATCGAAGCAACTAAGTCATCAAATAAGTTGTTATCCATGAAATTGCTCCTTCACGAGTTGGCGCAGAATGGCGGTTTCTTTATCCGTTAGATTATCTTTTACAGATTTTGGATAAGCCACCAAGAAAAAGATTTGATCATCCTCATTTACCCAATAGTAAATTACTCTGATACCGCCACTTTTGCCTTTATTACCTTGAGCACAACGTACTTTTCGAATGCCACCGCCATTCTTGATCAAGTCACCTTTATCTGGCTGAACCAATAGATCTTGTTGAAGTTGACGATATTCCTCATCAGATACAAGGTCTTTGATTTGCTTGGTAAAGATGCTGGTTTCAATGAATAACATAGATTCTTTGTACGTCAATGGCGTATAAGGATTCTAGCAGTTTCTGTATCAAAAAACGAGAGCTGATAACTCTCGTTTCGTATAATCCGTATTATGTTAATTTCAGAGAAACTATTACAAATAGAATATTACTTTTATATTCTCAAATGAGCCGCTATCTTTCTTAAAAAAT
>NZ_VPEK01000075.1:0-5308 GCF_013417145.1 Acinetobacter sp. YH16044 | reverse complement strand
TCGTACTTGCCCGCCGCGAACTCGGTTACCGTCCAGCCCAGCGCAACCAGCTCCGGCAACGCCTCGCGCACCCGCTGGCGGCGCTTGCGCATGGTCGAACCACTGGCCTCTGACGGCCAGACATAGCCGCACAGGGTATCTATGGCCGCCTTGCCGGTCTTGCCGGGGTCGATCCAGCCACACAGGCGCTGATGCAGCAGGCGGGCCGCTTCGCTGTCCAGCGCTCGCACCTCGTCCATGCTGATGCGCACATGCTGGCCACCACCCATGACGGCCTGAGCAATTAAGGGGTTCAGGGCCACGTACAGACGCCCGCCTGCCTCGTCGCTGGCGTACTCGGCAAGCAGCCGGAACCCCTGCCGCTTGCGGCCATTTTGGGCGATGATGGAGACTGTCCACAGGCGCTCAATGCACTCCCGGATTGCCTTGAACTGGCTGCCGCCATCCTCTGCATACCCGATTTCACGGGCCAGCGCCCGATAGCTGCCCTTAACCACCATGGCATCAGCGGTAACGGCCTCCCACTTGGGTTCCAAGAACAACCGGAGCTGCTGCCCGCCTTCGGTCTTGGGTTCTGGGCTAAGCACTAGGCCATTAGGCCCAGCCATTGCCACCAGCCCTTGCAGGATGCGCAGATCATCAGCACCCAGCGGCTCCGGCCCCTTGAACTCGATCCGCTTGCCGTCGCCGTAGTCATACGTCACGTCCAGCTTGCTGCGCTTGCGCTCGCCCCGCTTGAGGGCACGGAACAGGCCGGGAGCCAGACAGTGCGCCGGGTCGTGCCGGACGTGGCTGAGACTGTACTTGTTCTTAGGCTTCACCACGGCGCACCCCCTTGCTTTTGCGCTGCTTTTCCAGCACGGCGGGTTTGAGCACCCCGCCGTCATGCCGCCTGAACCAGCGGTCTTTGAACGGCACCCCATAGTTGGCCTTGCTGACACCAAAGCGGACGAAATAGGGCCGCTGTGAGTCGTCCACGCCCCATTCCTCGGCCTCGGCGGCCGTCATGCCGGACAGGTAGGACTGCCAGCGGATGTTATCCACCAGCACGGACGATCCCCGGCTGGCCTGCTGCTGGTCGCCTGCGCCCATCATGGCCGCGCCCTTGCTGGCATGGTGCAGGAACACGATAGAACACCCGGTATCGGCGGCGATGGCCTCCATGCGGCCAATCACCTGCGCCATGGGGCCACTGGCGTTCTCTTCCTCGATATGGAACCGACGCAGCGTATCCAACACCATCAGGCGGCGGCCCTCGGCGGCGCGCTTGAGGCCGTCGAACCACTCCGGGGCCATGATATTGGGCAGGCTGCCGATCAGCGGCTGGATTAGCAGACCGTCAGCCACGACTTGCCGTTGCTCGTCGGTCAGGTGCGCCCCCAATGCGTGCAGGCGGTGATGTATAGCGGTGGGCGGGTCTTCGGCGGGCAAGTAGATCACCGGGCCGGTGGGCAGCTCTCCCACGTCCAGCAGGTCGGGGCCGCCTGCGATCTGTGCGGCCAGCTGTAGAACCAGCATGGACTTGCCGGCCCCACCGGGGGACACCAGCGCCCCCACGGTACCGGCCACCATGTTGGGCAGTACGTAGTCAATCGGCGGCGGTAACTCTGTGAAGCTCGCCAGAATATCGATAGGCTTATGAGTAGCCATTGGTTTGCCTCCTTTGCAGGCGGTTGATGGTCAGGCGCTGGCGGGGCATCCCCGCCATGCGCCGCCTAGTCAGTGATAACACGCCACTCTCGCAGCCCAATTTCTCGCACGACCTTGGCCGCCGCATCCAGTGTCTTGAACTGCCGCACATCACCTCTGGCGGTGTGTAAGGTAGGTTGTGCGCTGCCAATGTTGCCGCTCAGCTCGATAGTCCACCCGTTATGCAGAACACTTGACGATCTCACCACGGCACCCTGAATCAATCCAAGCCCAAAATACTCTTTTGCCTTTCCTATATCCATTTTTTAATCCTACTATAAAGTCAAATTGTTTTGACAATATAGCAGTTTTGTTTTATCAAAACAAGCATTACATGCTTAAATCTGGCCCCTTGCTGCGCTGCTTCTGGGTCTGCTTCGCCAGCTCGGCGCGGGCCTCCTGCACCTGCGGAAGCTCCATCACCTTCTGCACCGTACGCTTGATGTAATCGGCCTCATGGCCCGCCTTGCGCTCCATGATAGCGGGGCTAGCCTCGGCCATGGCCTTGCTGATCTCGTCCGGCTCCCGGCCCTTGCTGGCCAGCTTCATGGCCGCGATGAAGTCGCACTTGCTGAGGTCATCACCGTACCGCTTGACCAGCCCGGCCATTTCGCTGCGGTAGTCGTCCACGACGCTGCGGCGATACCGACGCACACTCTGCGGGGCGGTGATCTCGGCCAGTCGTGCCGTCCGTTCCTGTCGGCGCTCGATGCTGTCCAACACCTGCCCGGCCTGCTGCATCAGCTCCGGCCCTGCGGTGGCACTCTTGCCGCTGGACTCCCGGCACAGCACCCACGGCTGATAGCCGGTGCGGCTGGTGTACTTGTCCTTGCGGTTGGTAAAGCCTGCCAGACGGCCATAGTGACGGCTGTCGGCGCTTGCCGGGTCGGCGTCATACTCCCGGGCCAGCTTCCGGGCGATTACGCCCCTATGATCTGCTGGGGCATCCTGAGCCACCTTCACCCATGCCTGATAATTCTTGAGGCTGGTCTCGATGATGGCGGCAGGCTCCCGGCCCTCCTGCTTCATGGCGTCCAGATCGTCGCTGCTGAGGTCGTCAACTAGCACCAGACCATGCCGGGCCTGCTCGGCGGGGCGAATGTAAATATCGTTGCCCTGGGCATTCATGCGCTTGAGCCAGGCGGCGTTCTGCTGCACTTCCTGCGGTGTCCATTCCCGGTTCATCATCTTGCCGCTGGCGGCATCCCGTATGCCGATGTCGTACCGGTCGCAGCCCATGGCCTTGAGCTGCCGGGCGATGGCTTGCGCGGTGCGGTCACCTTTCACTTGAGCTTGAAAATCAGCCATATGCTCCCCTGTTGCTCGATGATTTGCGGCTCCAGCCAAAGCCATGATGCGATCAGCAGCGCCAGAATAGGCATCACGGAAGCGATCAAGACCCCGGCCCACAACCTCCATGTCCAGCCACGGGCGGCGCTCCGGGCCGTCTGGCCGGCCTTGGCCAGTTCCCCTGCGGCTGCCCTCATGTCCTTTGCTGCCTGCCGCCATGCGCTCATGGCTTGCTGTTGCTGGCTCGTCCAGCTCGCGGCCTGCTCCTCGCTGGCCTGCTGTACCTCGGCGATCCGCTGCCGGGCTTCGTCCGCCAGTGTCGCCATGCTCTGGGCCAGCGGCTCTATCTCTGCCGCTAACTCGTTGATCCCTCTGGATTTCCTCACTCTGTCTATCGCGCTCATGCTCGATAACCTCCCGGTATTCTTGTAAGTCGATGATCTGGCCGTTGGCCGTGTCGATGGCTAGGGCGATATCGGCCCTCTCGGTGCGGATGCCCCGGCTCTCCATCTCCACCACGTTAGGGCCAAGATGGATGCCCGGCAAGCGCTCAATGCCCTGCGCCTCAAGGGTGCGATGGTCAATGCGGGCCTCGTGCCCGGCCTGTTCAAGGGCGCGGTTGGCGTAGTGGCTCCATGCCTCGCGGGTCTGCTCAAGCCATGCCTTGGGCTTCAGGCTCTCGGACTTCTGCGCCCCGCCCCGCTCTGGCTGTTTGCCGTTGTACCGCTTAAACCACTGGTCAGCCGGGCGCTCGATACCGTCGTTCTTCCGCTCGGAGATCATCAAGTGGCAATGGGGGTTCTCACCGTTACCGGCATGGATGGCCAGCGTATACGGCAGGCGCTCGCCCTCAGTCAGATGCCGGGCGAATTCGTCCACCAGCTCCCGCTGCTGATCTAGGGTCAGTTCGACCGGCAGGGCAAACTCAATCTCTTTGAATAAGCGACCGTTGGCCCGCTCGTACAGGTCGGCACCGTCCCAGTAGTCGGCGGGACGCTCGGCCCACTCGGGCAGGTGGCCGGACTGGGTGTGCAGCACCTCTTCACGGTCGCGGGAGTAACGGCCCTCCCGCTGGATGTAATCGGCTTTCGCCTTGGCCGATTGGCCGCCGTTCCGGCTGCCGGTCTTGGCCGTAAGGTGATAGATGGCCATAGGGGTTTAGCTCCATGCAATGGCCCTCGGAGAGCGCACAGCCCCGAAGGGGTGCCCCCAGGGCAGTTTCTTGAAGAGAAACCGGTAAGTGCGCCCTCCCGTAAAATGACGGTCGGGGTTTGCGGTGTCTGTGCTCCGATGATAGCATAATGACAAGCACATAACCAAGAGGATTATCAAAATGGCAAAAACAGCGGAACGGCTCGCCAAGCTGGAAGAACAACGGGCACGAATCAACGCCGAGATCCAACGGATCAGAGCACGGGAGCAGCAGCAAAAGCGCAAGGAAAACACCCGGCGCAAAGTGCTGGTAGGTGCATGGATACTCGGCAAAGTTGAAAACGGCGAGTGGCCAGAACAGCGCCTGCTCGATGGGTTGGACAGCTACCTAGAGCGCGACCATGATCGGGCACTGTTCGGACTTCCACCCAAGCAGAAACAGCAGCCACAGGAGCATGGTCAGCCGGAGCCGCAAGGATAGCCAAGCGCAAAGCGGTCAGAATGGCCCCTGAATGGCCCCTTCGGGGCTGCACACCGCCCCCACCCTTCGGGTAGGGAAAAGGCCGCTAAAGCGGCTAAAATCGCTCCAGCGTATTCCCGCGGGATTTGGTATGGGGTTTAGCGGGCTTTGCCCGCCTTTCCCCCTGCCGCGCAGCGGGTGGGGCCGGTGTGTAGCCTAGCGCAGCGGATAGAGAAGTTATCCGGCCTCTGGCCGGCATTTTAAGCAAGGGCAAACAGTGCCCCACTAGGGCGCTGTTAACCGCGCCTAGTGGATTATTCTTGGATAATCATGGATGGATTTTTCCAACACCCCACCAGCTCCCCCCCTTCCTGGGTTTGCAGGTTTAGGGGCGTGACAGTTACGCCGGGGGTTCGTGACAGTTACGCCGGGGGGGCGTGACAGTTACGCCGGGGGCGTGACAGTTGCGCCGGGGGACGGATGGCGTTTGCGATCATGAGGGCGAAGAAGCTCAACAGCATGGGCACGGTGGCGGCTGCGTTGCAGCACTGCTACCGCGACCGCGAGACGCCGAACGCCGATCAGGAGCGCACACCGGACAACGATCACCTGGCTGATACCAAGTGCCTTGGCCGCATGCCGAAAATTCAGATGCTCGGCGACGGCGATGAACTGAACAAGGGAAATGAGCGGTATCCTGCCAGACAGGATACCGAC
>NZ_VPEK01000074.1:0-5334 GCF_013417145.1 Acinetobacter sp. YH16044 | reverse complement strand
ATCTTAATTCTATTAGATTAATGATAATACTATCATTTAATTATTGCATTAAGTCTAATGATAGATATTGTATGCGATTTGGCTCGCTATCATTCAGGTATAGTCTTTTGATAAAAAAAGCATGACTAAAAGCCATGCCTTGGGAATTCGTATAACGTGTATTATGTTAATTTTAGGAAATCTTAATCGAAGTGAAATATATAGCTCAAATCATAGAATGTAATGAGAATCTCGAATTCATTCTAAAAATTAAGGTTCGTAATGAAATTCTAGAGGTATTTAGTTCTTCAATACCCTCATGTATTGATCTCAAAAAAAATTACCTTATAGATTTAGAAGCTACTATTTTTGATGATTACCTTATTGAGAAAACACATTATTCCCATCAAATTAAGCAAATAGATAATAGTCTAAGATATGAAATTATTGGATATTTAAAAGAAGGGAAGCTAGATGTTAATGGCTTAATTTTTGAAGATGATATTTTAAATAGAGATTTTTTTTACTTAGATAACAATACAGTAAAATGGACTGTCGATAGAATTAATGCTGACTTTGATGACAGAGATTGAATCCATTTAACATAAAATTTCTTATGCGAAATTACATACCAACTTTAACCACATTGTGGACAGGTTGGATTTTAGAGATAAGAAAAACTTCTAGGGCATTTGCTAAATAAGCCGTATCACGCTCAAAGCCTATTGTAATGATGGATCCAGCATCTTTCAGTCTTGGATCTATCGCAATATATTCAGTTTTATCTTCATTCCATCGGCAATATTTCATTACCCTGGCGCTTAAGCCATTACCACGATAACGGCCAGCACCTCTAGAAGTCCCAACACCGATATAAGTCACTAAATCCCCTTTGACAAACGCATATACACCTTGTTTATCGTAATTAGGAATTTTTCCAAAATTAAAATGTACTGGTGACCATTCAGGAGGCTTTCCTAATAGGTCTACATTCCAGTGATGTTCGAAGAATAATTCTGTATTACGTATTAACTTATTAAGTGTTGGATCTTCCACTACTTATCCCTCAAAATTTATAAATTAAAAAGCTTTCGGTCACGCTCATCTGTTAAATACTTATCCATCTGAGCAATTAATTTAGCTCTGGCTTGTTCATCATCTTCAGTGATCTTTAGCATACAGGATCCAATTAAAATTTTGCGTCTGGTATCATCCTTTCGAGCTTGTTCTTTCTCTTTAGCACGTTCTCTTGCCAGTGCTGCCTGTCTTTGAGCCTTTAACTGCTTTAGCTTTTCTTCCTGTGCTTTGATTTTGCTGTCTAGTGTTTCAGTAACGCTCATTAATCCAATACCATCATCCTGGGAAACCATCCCTAACATAAGCGCACTTGAATATGCATTCAAGGTGCTATATGTATAGTAATGTTTTCCTCGAAGAGCGCACTTATGCAAACTTCGTTTGCAAGTACGATTGGGGTCTCCCCAATACCCCGACAACCGTATCCACGGTTGTACTTCACTACGTGAAAATTTAAAAGCGAAAATAGGCATGGCGATTTACCACTTTTCAGTCAAAACCGTAGCACGATCAGCAGGGCGTTCCGCTACTGCTGCGATTGCCTATCGGGCAGGTGAAAAGATCTATTGTGAACGTGAGGGCCGAGAACATGATTACAGCCGAAAAACAGGTGTGGAATATAAAGAAATTTATTTACCCGAAGGCGCACCAGAACATTTAAAAAACCGGGAAAGACTCTGGAACGAAGTTGAACAACGGGAAACCCGAAAAAACTCGACAGTTGCCCGAGAATTTGAAATCGCTTTTCCAAGTGAATTAAATCAGGAACAACGCCTGGCCATGCTCGAAGAGCTATGCGCCAGTATCGTGGACAGACACCAGGTAGCCGTCGATGCCTGTATTCATGCACCGCATACTGGATCTGGTAGTGATGAACGCAATTATCACGCGCATATCCTGATGAGCACACGCAAACTTACTCAGGAAGGCTTCACCGAGAAAACCCGGGAACTGGATCAGAAACACAGTGGAGAAATCGAACACTGGCGCGAACACTTTGCCGATATCTGCAATATGCACCTGGATCTGGCTGGATACACTGCCCGAGTCGACCACCGCAGCTACAAAGACCAGGAGAATGGTTTAGAAGCCACGCTGCACGAAGGGCCGAAAGTCACCGAACTGCGCCGAAAAGGGATTGAGACCGAAATCAGCCGAAGCAATGATGAAATCAAACAGAGAAATCAGGCTCAGCTGCAATACAGCAAAAATATGGATCTGCTGATTGCTGAAAATGAGATCAAACTCAGCACACTGAAAACAGAACAGCAGATCCAAATCAAAAATAGCGCTAAAACGCCACCAATTGACGAAAAAGCCCTGTTTGAGGAAAAACAGAGGGAAACCCTTGGCAAAGTGCTAAAACGCGAAATCAGCGCAAAAGACGCGAATCTAGACCTGGATTTCATGCAGCGTAATCTCAAACAAGCCGAAATAACCCTGACCAAGCACCACAAACATCAAAATGAGTTCAATCAGCAGCTTGCCCAGGAGATCGTGAAAAGCGGACTCAAGCAAAGTCATGACAAATTGCAAAGCCTGGTCGATCAACACAACGAATTAACTCAGAACAAACCCTTACTGTTTGGAAAAAAAGCCTGGGAAGCCCAACGTGATGCGATTTACCAGGAGCACAAAAAGCTGAAAGGTCAGCATGAACACCAGAAAAAACATGGTGTGAAGGATTTATTGGAAAATGACAAATTCAAAGAACATGCCTGGAAGCAGTACCAACAACAACATCCAGCCAAAGCCAAGCAATACCAGACTCTATACCCATCCTATCAAGTCATTAAAAAATGTGTGGATGAGATCAAAGCAGAACAACAGATGAAACTCAGACAAGAACAACAGCTCAAAGCACAGCAACATGCGCCTAAAATGAAATCTCGTGGCATGAGTCGCTAAACAGAGCGAGTGTCTACGAGCGAACTGAGAAAATTTGCCCATTCCTTTCCCTGATTACAAGCTCCCTATCCATCAATCACCTGCATATCAGAGCATCCCGCATGGGTGCGAACTTTCCAAATTTGATTCCTAAACCGAGCGTAGCGAGAAAAAAAGCTCATGAGCGAAGCGAATTCCGAGTTGCTTTTGATCTTGCTTTTGCTTTTTCTCAAATTCACGAAAATATGAACCAAAAATTGCCCCGACGAATCGAGCGAAAGCGAGATTCAATAGAGTTTGAGCGAAGCGAAAACCAAGGGCAATTTTTTACTCCCTGGGCTTTTAATTATTTTTAAGCTTTTAAATGCTTTTAATTAAGCTGTAATCCTTTATTCATAATGGTTCTAGAGATATTAAAACGAGGTTTACCTTGCATTAAAACGAGGTTTACCTTGCATTAAAACGAGGTTTACCTTGCATTAAAACGAGGTTTACCTTGCATTAAGCGAGATAATTATATAACCTCGTCTTATTGAATTAAAAATATAATCTTTTCATATGAAAACAGAACTAGTTGTTAAAGATAACGCCTTAATCAATGCCAGTTATAACCTCGATCTAGTTGAACAGAGGTTAATTCTCCTAGCTATTGTTGAAGCAAGGGAATCGGGTAAAGGGATAAATGCTAATGATCCACTAACAGTTCATGCTGAAAGTTATATTAATCAGTTTGGTGTACATCGAAATACGGCTTATCAGGCGTTAAAAGATGCTTGCGATGACTTGTTTGCAAGACAATTCAGTTATCAGAGTCTTAGTGAAAAAGGTAACACTATTAATCACAAATCAAGATGGGTGAGCGAGGTGGCTTATATTGATAATGAAGCTGTCGTTAGACTTATTTTTGCCCCTGCTATTGTGCCTTTAATTACTAGGTTAGAAGAACAATTTACAAAGTATGAAATACAACAAATAAGTAATTTAACAAGTGCTTATGCTGTTCGTTTATATGAAATATTGATTGCATGGCGTAGTACTGGAAAAACGCCTCTCATAACTATGTATGATTTTAGACAAAAAATAGGTGTACTCGAGACTGAATACAAACGAATGTATGATTTTAAAAAATATGTTTTAGACATTGCATTAAAACAAGTAAATGAACATACCGATATTATTGTCAAAGTTGAACAGCATAAAACAGGTAGATCTATTACTGGTTTTTCATTTAGCTTTAAACAGAAAAAATCAGCCACGCATTCAGTCGAATCTAAAAGAGATCCGAATACATTAGACCTCTTTTCAAAAATAACAGATAAACAACGCCATCTATTCGCCAACAAGCTCTCAGAGCTTCCTGAGATGAGTAAATATTCACAAGGCACAGAAAGCTATCAGCAGTTTGCTGTACGTATAGCTGCCATGCTGCAAGATGCAGAGAAATTTAAGGAATTACTTCCTTTACTCAGAAAATTAGGATTTCAATGACATTGTTAATTGAAATTGTTAAGTTAACAGTCAGGTATTAACACAAGTTGAAAACTGGTTTACATAATGAAAAAACTGTCAGTTTCAGAGTTAGCTAAGCTTTATGGATATTCAAGACAAGCCATATATGCACATATAAACAAAGGAAATTTATCTAAAGGATCTGATGGATTAATTGACTTTTCAGAGGCCCTAAGAGTTTTTGGGGAACCACAAAAAAAAGAGGATACAGTCAATCAAAGTCAATCAATTAACAGTCAAAACTTGACAGAAGTTGACTTACTAAAACGTCAAGTTGACATACTGGAAAAACAATTAAATCAGGCAATACAGAGAGAAAATCAATCTTTAGAACGTGAATCGTTTTATCAAGAACAGATTGAAGCTATGCAGCGCTTACTAGAAGCACCAAAAGCCAATATGACTACCTTTACCGATCAGAGCTTTAAACAGGATATAGCAACGGATCCTCGGTCGGAACTAGCAACGAACTATGACGAATTGACTACTCCTCAGCAAGACAATAAGCGTATTCCTATCCCGGAGCATGTTGAACCAGAACAGAAGAAGAGAGGCTTCCTAAGCCGCTTTTTCCTTCCATATGGTTAGCCAAGACTCCAGTTTTTTGAAGAGCCAATTTCAGTGCAAGCACTTGAAATAATGACTCCTCAAAAAACCGGATGATGTTTATTAAAACTGAATAAAACCGTGGAACATCGCTCAATTAGTGATCGTGGAACATGAATAATCAATAAAAAGCCGTTCTGGTGCCCTATACTCCAGAACGGCTTACGTTAATATAATGATATTTAAAGAGAAATATCAAGCATTTCGTATAACGTGTATTATGTTAATTTTAGTAGAACTAATAAATCTATATATTTGAAAATGTCATTTTACTCA
>NZ_VPEK01000073.1:0-5419 GCF_013417145.1 Acinetobacter sp. YH16044 | reverse complement strand
GCTTGGCCAGAAAAATGAGTCGTTCTCGCTGTTCTAAACTAAGTGGTACAGAAACAATTCGAGGCATGGGTGAACATCTGTTAACTAAAAAAACTTTTTCGCATGATTAGTTATTTTTGTCAACTTACCATGTATAAGATAATTGATATTAGTCTCTATTATTGATCTAAAAGGGAATTGTCCAAAGAACTGAATGAACCGTACCGGGTTTGTCGGAGAGTCAATATTCTGAGAGACTATCCCGATGACAAAATTAAAATATACCCCTGAAATCAGAGAAAGAGCGGTTCAATTATTGATTGAATCCGAGAAAGATTATCCATCGAATTGGGCTGCAATCACAGCAATTGCGCCTAAGATTGGTTGTACTCCTGAAACACTTCGTGCCTGGCATCAAAAGCATTTAGATCAGCAAAATCCTATTAAAGTACAACAGATATCTGACCAAGAAAAAATGAAGCAAATGGAACGTGAAATTAAAGAATTAAAGCGTGCCAATGAAATTCTACGCAAAGCAGCCGCTTTTTTCGCCAAGGCGGAGCTCGACCGCCCACACAAATAATGGTGGATTTCATCCATAACAATAAAGACTTATATGGTGTTGATGCGATTTGTAGGATTTTACCGATCGCAGCTTCAACCTATTACCGGACTCTAGATCTCTGCGAAAATCCAGAACATCGAGCAAAGCGAGATTTACATGACTTGCATCATGCTGAGGAGATTAAACGAATTTGGAAGGAAAGTTCAGGTCGGTATGGTGTACGTAAAGTCTGGCAAAAACTGAAACGTGAAGGCTATATTATTGCACGCTGTACTGTTGCTCGATTAATGAAAAAGCTAGGTATACAAGGTGTTTGGCGAGGTAAGAACAAACAAACCACCCGTAGCCGAGATGACCAAAAACGAGCAGATGATTTAGTGAAACGTAATTTTACTGCTGATCATCCTGACCAACTGTGGGTCAGTGACTTTACGTATATTCAAACAAATTCAGGCTGGGTCTATACCGCCTTTATTATTGATGTGTTCTCACGAGCAATTGTTGGCTGGAAAGTATCTACACGAATGAATACAGATATGGTGCTCGATGCATTAGAGCAAGCATTGCATGATCGAGGCATGCCAAAGAATGTGATTCATCATTCCGACAGAGGTGTGCAATATCTTTCTATTCGCTATACCAATCGTTTAGAAGCTGCAAATTTACGAGCATCAGTCGGTACAACTGGTGATTCATACGATAATGCTCTGGCTGAAACGGTGAATGGCTTATACAAAACAGAGGTGATTGAATATTTAAAAGCAGATTGGCAAGGTTTAGCAGATGTACAACTTGCGACACTAAACAGGGTAGATTGGTTCAATAAAAAGCGTGTACACAGTGCACTGGGTTATGTATCGCCTTTTGAGTTTGAAGCAATGTACTATGATAAGATTAACCCGTTAGGTCAGGTGGCCTAACTTAAATAAAAAAGTCTCCGACAAACCCGGTACGGTTCAATTTCTGGAACCAGAATTCATACCAAAATTTAAGTGCGAGCATTGTCAACGGCATTCTAAAATTGACCCCTTTGATCTCGTATTAAATTTCAACCTGGGGCTGAATCCCAATTCTTTTTTTATCCTTCAAACGATAACTCTCACCCGATATTTGTACCACATGACAGTGATGCAGCAACCGATCTAACATCGCAGCGGTCAACGTAACATCATCCGCAAACGACTTAGACCATTGGCTAAAGGGTAAGTTACTCGTCAATATCGTACTGCCTTTTTCATAACGCTTGGCAATCACGTTAAAGAACAGATTCGCTTCTTCACGTCCAAACGGTAAATAACCAATTTCATCGATAATCAGTAACTTTGGTCCCAGTACCGCACGTTGCATATAGGTTTTCAATTTACCTTGCTGATAGGCTGTACTCAGTTGCAGCGTGAGATCGGCGGCGGTAATAAACTTGGTTTTGACATTGTTCATGATGGCCTTATAGCCTAATGCCATAGATAAGTGCGTTTTCCCTACACCGCTAGCCCCGAGAAACACCACATTTTCTGCTCTAGCAATAAAGCTCAGGTTGAACAACTCGACCACCTGTGATTTGGGAGCACCCAGTGCATAATTAAAATCGTAACCTTCCAGCGTTTTCACTTGAGGCAGGCCTG
Organism: Acinetobacter sp. YH16044; assembly: GCF_013417145.1. NCBI lineage: Bacteria > Pseudomonadati > Pseudomonadota > Gammaproteobacteria > Moraxellales > Moraxellaceae > Acinetobacter > Acinetobacter sp. YH16044. Next base: position 3,253 of record NZ_VPEK01000073.1, on the reverse strand, counting down.
AGAGTTTCATCAGGACCTGCTGGCTGCGCTGTTGCCTGGCAGCATATTCATGCGTCAAGATAGCTTCAACAAAGTCGGCATAACTTCCATCTTGACCTAATGTTTGTTGTGCATGATGTGACCATTGTGATGCGATGGCAGGCAGATTGAGCTTTTGGCAAAGTTGCTCTATACGGTCGTATTGCAGATTCATCAGGAAACTCCCAGCAACTGGTCATATACCGATAAGGGATGCTGCAAACTCTCGTAGGGCATGACATGCTGTGCTGCTGCAACAGGTACAGTGCTAGAACCTGTATCTGATTGCGGTAATGGCGTAAATTTTTGCTGCTCCTGTTGCAGTCGAACAGCCGGTTTTTCTTGCGTGGTGGCATGAATCCGCTGATTGGCGGTTTCATGCAGCCACCGGCCAATGTGGGCATTGGCGACATCAACATCTAACAGTAAACCCGAAGTCTTCAGGCTTGCTTTCAATGGCACAATAAAGCTTGATTTGAGGTATCCATTAAAGCGTTCAACTTTGCCTTTGGTCTGTGCACGGTAGGGCTTACATACGCGAGGACGAAAGCTGTATTTCTTGGCGCAGTCGAGCAGTTTGGGATTCCATTTATGCTGCCCCTCCTGATAGGCATCCCGTTCAATCATGATCGTTTTAGCGTTATCAAACAGGATTTCTTGAGGTACTCCTGCAAAAAACTGAAATGCATTTTCTAGACCATCGATCCATGCATCCGTACGTTCATGATCATAAAATTTCACGAAAGTCGCTCTGGAATACCCTAATGTTGCGACAAAGGCTTTTAAAGTCGTGTTGTTGCGTCGAATTGTCGTGAAATCTACCTGCATTTGTTGGCCAGGTTGGGTTTCAAAACGAATGATCGGTTCCGGTTGAGCAACTGGTTTTAATGTTGCAAGATATTCCCTCAAGATCCTGATCTTTCCTGGATATCCCAACCCTAAAATTTCCTGGTAGAGCACAACAGCAGGAATCCATTCAGGATGAGCTGCGTTTACACGTTGGAGTAAATAGGGTTTATATGGGTCAAGGATACTTATTCTAGGCTGTATACGCTGATACTGAGGTGTGGTGTTTTGCCGTAAATATTTACGTACGGTATTTCTGGACACCCCCAGTTCACGACTAATGGCTTTAATAGATTTACCTTGTTGATGAAGTATTTGGATTGTCACTGCTTGCTCCAAAGTTAACATGTTGAGCAGTCCAAAATGACCGCTATATTAACCAAGGGGGTCAGTTTTTAAATGCCATTAGGGGGTCATTTTTACACTGCCGCTAACAGCATATCTGATTGTTGGGTAGCTACACTTTGAAATCTCAAAACAGATAAAGAATAGAGTAATGGATAAAGACATGCCGTTGTAGTCGAAGCATTGAACAGCACAACAATTCGATTTTGAGTTGAATGCTTTTTTGAGAGTTTGATTGTCTTTAAGAAGAACATTACACAATTGAAGAACTAAATGAAGTAAACACTATATAGACTTAAATAAAATTAGCCTAGAATTATTTTTTTAATAAGTCATTGTTTTATATATTGTTTATCTATAAACACAGAGAGTTATGAACTTAAAGTACTATGTACTTAATTTAACATAATCTATATTATACGCAATTGGCATGTTAGAACCCATTCAAAATGTCTATATTCTCACCAATAAAAATGTCTAGTTTATGATGGCTTAAACATCATGGACTGGATATGAAATATAGATGCTGATCACTATGTCTGACAAAGAAATTCAACGTCTTGCTGTTCTGCAAGACGTTCGAGATCATCGTATTACCCAAGTCCGTGCTGCTGAAATCCTTAATCTTTCAACCCGTCAAATTACCTGGTTATTATAGAAGCTCAATCAAGATGGTGTTTCAGGTATGGCGCATGCCAGTCGTGGTCAACCTGGCCATCGTCGCCATGATGATTTATTAAAATCAAAATGTCTTTCCATTATTTCTGAACATCTGCTGGGATTTGGATCTACCTTGGCTCATGAAAAGCTCACTACCATTCATGGATTCGATATTTCAGTGGAAACACTACGTTCCTGGATGATTGCAGCCAATTTATGGATTCTGCGATCCAAGTGCAAATTCTTATTTAATGATCATTAAATTTTGTGCTAACTTGGACAGATATTATTCGGCTAATTGGACAAACAGTTATTGTTCTTTAAGATGATTAATTAATCGCTCATAGTCATTTTTAGAAAGTTTACCAATGTAAGTTAATTTTGTTTTATCAATTGGCAACTGATATGTCTGTACGGTATCAATCCATGATTTTTTACTTAGTCCAACCGATTCCCAATCTATAATTTCAATATATTTACGTTTAATAAAATCAGATTTATTGTCATATTGACTACTTAAACGGAATACGATGTAGTCTTTTTTTGTTTGTCGAATATATAAAACAGGGCGAGTTTTGCCATCTACTATATCTGTCAAACCAACATAAGCCCAATACAAATCCTGTGCCATTAGTACCCACCATCATCGTTTAAAAATGCTTGAGCAGATTTTGTATTAGATACTTTTACACTTGGGATATTATGGCTAAGAGCTATGAGCTGTGCTGTATTAAAATCATCATCACTTATTTGATTGCTTACAGGGATTCGACCTGTTTTGGCTATTTCAGCCATGACCATACTAAAAACAGATGCAGGGGTTAGCCCAACTTTTTTAATAATGTACTCTGCTGATTCAGAAATAGCCTCATCCACAGAATATTGAACTCTCTTTTTTATTAGCTTAGACATTTAACACCTCTCAATCTTGTTAAGGCCATTTAATGCCATAAAATGGTACAAGGCAAGTGAGTAGTAAGTGGTAAGCATCCGGCTAACACAGCCTTACCAAGCGATCCTATAAGCCTTAATTTAGTTCCCACCTAAAAACAAGTGGGGACTTAATCCATGAACATGGATATATATTCAGCAACACCTCCTGTTGCTAAAAAACGCAGAACATACAGCAAAGAATTCAAACTCAGTATTGTCAATGCCTGTAAAAATCCTAATACCTCGATCGCTTCGGTCGCACTGCAACATAGTATTAATGCCAACCTTGTCAGTCGTTGGATCAGGATCTTCAGCCATCATGATGGTGCCGTGCAGGATCCTACTCATGTGAATCCAGCATTTATTGCTTTGCCTTACACTGCTGCAATCAGCCAACCTATTGATGAGAGGATCACGTTGTGTATCACCGTGCCTCATACGAATAATGATA
>NZ_VPEK01000072.1:0-3223 GCF_013417145.1 Acinetobacter sp. YH16044 | reverse complement strand
GAGCTGGCGATGACTTACTCTCACATGGGTAACCCCACACTACCATCAGCGCTAAGAGGTTTCACTTCTGAGTTCGGGAAGGGATCAGGTGGTTCACTCTTGCTATTGTCGCCAGCACAACTGTTATGGATACTTACTTAGTCTAATCTCAGAGCAGTGCTCTTCGTGCTAAGTTTTCTACCAAATGAGTTATTAACAGATCATATCTGAGTTGCATATTTTGTTCTTAAGCGTTAACTAAATCAAGTTATTTTGCTTAATATCGAATCAATTGATGCTTTACATACAACTGTTTGGGTGTTGTATAGTCAAGCCTCACGAGCAATTAGTATTGGTCAGCTTCATGCGTCACCGCACTTCCACATCCAACCTATCAACGTCGTAGTCTTCAACGGCTCTTTAGTGGACATAAAGTCCAAGGGAAATCTTATCTTGAGGTAGGCTTCCCGCTTAGATGCTTTCAGCGGTTATCCCTTCCGAACATAGCTACCCGGCGATGCGACTGGCGTCACAACCGGTACACCAGAGGTTCGTCCACTCTGGTCCTCTCGTACTAGGAGCAGATCCTCTCAAATTTCCAGCGCCCACGGTAGATAGGGACCGAACTGTCTCACGACGTTCTAAACCCAGCTCGCGTACCTCTTTAAATGGCGAACAGCCATACCCTTGGGACCTGCTTCAGCCCCAGGATGAGATGAGCCGACATCGAGGTGCCAAACACCGCCGTCGATATGAACTCTTGGGCGGTATCAGCCTGTTATCCCCAGAGTACCTTTTATCCGTTGAGCGATGGCCCTTCCATACAGAACCACCGGATCACTAAGACCTACTTTCGTACCTGCTCGACTTGTGGGTCTCGCAGTTAAGCGCGCTTTTGCCTTTATACTCTACGCGTGATTTCCGACCACGCTGAGCGCACCTTCGTACTCCTCCGTTACTCTTTAGGAGGAGACCGCCCCAGTCAAACTACCCACCAGACATGGTCCTCGCTCCAGATCATGGAGCAGAGTTAGAACCTCAATATTACCAGGGTGGTATTTCAAGATTGGCTCCACCGAAACTAGCGTCTCGGTTTCAAAGCCTCCCACCTATCCTACACAAGTAAGATCAAAGTTCAATGTCAAGCTGCAGTAAAGGTTCACGGGGTCTTTCCGTCTAGCCGCGGGTACACCGCATCTTCACGGCGATTTCGATTTCACTGAGCCTCTGCTGGAGACAGCGCCCCCATCATTATGCCATTCGTGCAGGTCGGAACTTACCCGACAAGGAATTTCGCTACCTTAGGACCGTTATAGTTACGGCCGCCGTTTACTGGGGCTTCGATCAAGAGCTTCGCTTACGCTAACCCCATCAATTAACCTTCCAGCACCGGGCAGGCATCACACCCTATACGTCCACTTTCGTGTTTGCAGAGTGCTATGTTTTTAATAAACAGTTGCAGGGGCCTGGTTTCTGTGGCTGCTCTCAGCTCAGGAAGTAAATCCCATCACCAAAAGCAGCGTACCTTCTCCCGAAGTTACGGTACCATTTTGCCTAGTTCCTTCAGCAGAGTTCTCTCAAGCGCTTTGGTCTACTCGACCTGACCACCTGTGTCGGTTTCGGGTACGATTCCAGTGTAACTGAAGCTTAGAGACTTTTCCTGGAAGTATGGTATCAGCCACTTCACTGTACAAGTACAGCTTGCTGTCAGATCTCAGCATAGAGTACCCCGGATTTGCCTAAGATACATGCCTACTTCCTTTCACCTGGACAACCAACGCCAGGCTGACTTAACCTTCTCCGTCCTCTCATCGCATTACACTGAAGTATTGGAATATTAACCAATTTCCCATCGACTACGCCTCTCGGCCTCGCCTTAGGGGTCGACTCACCCAGCCCCGATTAACGTTGGACTGGAACCCTTGGTCTTTCAGCGAACGGGTTTTTCACCCGTTTTGTCGTTACTCACGTCAGCATTCGCACTTCTGATACCTCCAGCAGACTTCTCAATCCACCTTCATCGGCTTACAGAACGCTCCCCTACCACTTACACTAATGTGTAAATCCGCAGCTTCGGCATATAGTTTTAGCCCCGTTACATCTTCCGCGCAGGCCGACTCGACTAGTGAGCTATTACGCTTTCTTTAAAGGGTGGCTGCTTCTAAGCCAACCTCCTAGCTGTCTATGCCTTCCCACATCGTTTCCCACTTAACTATAATTTTGGGGCCTTAGCTGGCGGTCTGGATTGTTTTCCTCTTGACTACGGACGTTAGCACCCGCAGTCTGTCTCCCGGATAGTACTCATTGGTATTCGGAGTTTGCATCGGTTTGGTAAGTCGGGATGACCCCCTAGCCGAAACAGTGCTCTACCCCCAATGGTATTCGTCCGAGGCGCTACCTAAATAGCTTTCGGGGAGAACCAGCTATCACCGAGTTTGATTAGCCTTTCACCCCTATCCACAAGTCATCCCCTGGCTTTTCAACGACAGTGGGTTCGGTCCTCCAGTTAGTGTTACCCAACCTTCAACCTGCTCATGGATAGATCACCCGGTTTCGGGTCTACACCCAGCAACTAAACGCCCTATTAAGACTCGATTTCTCTACGGCTCCCCTAATCGGTTAACCTTGCTACTGAATGTAAGTCGCTGACCCATTATACAAAAGGTACGCAGTCACCAAACAAGTTGGCTCCCACTGCTTGTATGCATGCGGTTTCAGGATCTATTTCACTCCCCTCACAGGGGTTCTTTTCGCCTTTCCCTCACGGTACTGGTTCACTATCGGTCAGTCAGGAGTATTTAGCCTTGGAGGATGGTCCCCCCATATTCAGACAAGGTTTCACGTGCCTCGCCCTACTCGACATCATTATCTAAGCCCTTTCGTGTACAGGACTATCACCTACTATGGTCGCACTTCCCAGAGCGTTCCACTAAAGCTTAGATAACTTAATGGGCTTTTCCCCGTTCGCTCGCCGCTACTGAGGGAATCTCAATTGATTTCTTTTCCTAAGGGTACTGAGATGTTTCACTTCCCCTCGTTCGCCTCATAAACCTATGTATTCAGTTTATGATACCCGCCTTATAGCGGGTGGGTTTCCCCATTCAGAAATCTCCGGATCACAGGATATTTGCCGCCTCCCCGGAGCTTATCGCAGGCTATTACGTCTTTCATCGCCTCTGACTGCCAAGGCATCCACCACATGCACTTAATTACTTGACTATACAACCCCAAACAGTCGCTAATA
>NZ_VPEK01000071.1:0-5662 GCF_013417145.1 Acinetobacter sp. YH16044 | reverse complement strand
CTAATGATGTATCATTTTTTTGGTAATGAAATAAGGGAAGGCTTTAAATCCTTCCTAACTTCTTCCATCTGTAATAAGTACTTTGAGAAATTCCTAAATTTTTCCAAGGTTCGTTTGTACGTTCTGAGTTTTCAGATTTAGAACGTTTAGATTTCTTACCGCCAATACTTCCCTTATGACTTTGCCGATGTATAAACTCTTGGTAGCAGTACGCATCTTTTTTCCAACAGTAAGTAGCAATACTTTTTGCGGTTGCTTTGACTTCTGAGTATGGTAATGGCTCTAAAAACGCTTCATTTACGCTTAGACAATGTTTTACTACCTCATCTAACCAAGTGTTATAGATTCCACCTCTATGCGCTCTAACAGCCGTATATGCCCATTTACGCACGGTATCGAACAGTGTGCAGTTACGTCCAAGTCCTGAAACTTCCTGTTTTTTGCTTAATTTCTTAGGTAATTCTACAAAATCGGCTAAATAATCGAGCGTATAGGCTTGTTCACTCCAAAAAGTGACACGCCAATCTTTATGAAATGGATTCTTCGTAATGAGATGACTGTAGCCAACGTCTGCTCCAAGTTTATTGGCAAGTCCTGCCTGAACCTTTGAGGCATAGGCTATTGCTTTTTGACTGGCTAATTCACTGGTACACAGTGGAATTTCTAATTTATAGCAAATATGAGCATGACCATTTTTTAAGGTCTGCGCTGTCCAATAGGGCATTGGCAAATTTTCATCATGCCATGCCATGACAGCATCTGAACGATCTATATCAAAAAAGAAGTAATGAAGCATACAAGGCTGATTACCCTGTATGTATTGCATGTTGATTGCCGTTTTTTTCGGTCTTATTTGTAAGCCATACAATAAATCATCTGCACAGTATGGTTTATGAGCAAGATTTTCAAAAAAATCGCTTAATTGAGCGTTATTCACCTTTTGCAACGTCCTTTATGTTGCAAATGCTCAAAACATCAGTAAAATACAAATATCGATTTTGCGTTTACTGATGCTTTAAGTATTTGTTAAACAATGAGAAAAAAGTAGGTTTGCCGACCTGCTTTTTTTTCGCCTAAAAGAAAATCTAACACAACTTTAATATTTTTAAAAGTTATTGATTTTCTTAATTTTATAGCCGTTTTTTGCCAATATACGGCATATAATCTAATTAAATATTTCTCGAAGTATGCAAGATTCTTAAAATAAAAACTCGCTTGGCTTCCTCATCAATTTGAATAATTGCACGGTATGGACTGTCAGAAATAAGCATTTCTCTTGTTCCTAAATTGCCCTTCTTTTTAGTTCGATTTGGTGAGAAATACAGGGTTTCTAGCTGTTCAGTAATTTTTAAATACATCCCTTCTGCTAGTTTTTCGCCCCATGTCTCTATGCCATACGCCAAAATTTCAATTAAATCCTGTTCTGCTTGTGGCAAGTAAGAAACTTCATAGGTCATCTTTTACGGCTCGCTACCAAGTCTCGTGCCTTTTGCATTGCAGTCGCATGTACTGACTTCATTTCTTTCGTATCAGATGGATGCGCTTTCAAAGCATTTAACGCTTCTGTGATTTTCTCTTTTTCCCAATCTTCATAATCATCATCTTGGACATCAAAAAGGCTTTCTAAGTGGGTGCCTTTCACGTCTTTTAATGACAAGAAAACACCAACAGGGCGCTTATTCTTTGTGACTAATACAGGTTCTCGCTGCATCGTATCTAATAACTCACCAAAGCGTGATTTTGCATCTTTCGCTGTAATAACTTGCATGTTCAAACCTCATAAAAGTAGGCGTTTTGTCTATTTTAGACTTTTTTTGAAAGTAATCTAGCGTAATTTATTAAATTTAACGCCCAAATCCTCTACTAGCCCTTCTTTCAACGTGTTTTTCTTTCATTTGCTGGCTAATTTGCTGTTCACTTCTCTTAATTTGCTGTTGAGATTGTTTAATTGCTGATTTTGACTGGCTAATTCCTCGTTCTGACTTCTCAATACTTGATTCTGAATGCTCAATGTTTCGATCTGCTCGCTCTGACTTTGATTTATAGCGTTTAGCTCTTTCAATTGCTTCTCTAACGAGTTCAATAAGTCTTTGTAGCGATTCATAAAGTCGTTTGGCATTATCTTGTTCCGCTTGATTAGGATTACTCTGTTTTACGTCCTGCTTTGCTTCTTTTGAGGTGGCTAAGTTTTCAAATAAACTTCCGCTATCCTTCAAAAGCTCCTTTCCATCATTTGACTGGTTAAATGGATTTTCAAAAGGAGTTTTAAAGTTAGATTCTATTTTTCCAATTTCAGTACCATTTGACTGGATGTGGTCTCGTAAGCGTGCGCTTTTTTGCTGTTCTTCGCCATGATATATAGGGTTTTCTTGTCTTCGCTCTCGTGTAAAGTCACCTTCCGCAAGATTTGTTTCTCTAGCGGTGTCTGCTCTACTTTCAGATTGATTTCGGCTAATTCCTGCTGCTTGTTCTGAATTTGCTTCGCTAACCACCAATTTACGCCAAGAAAAATCAGAAACACTGTAATCAACACGCCCAATATTGCTCCCGTGAGAATATTCAAACGCAAAGCGTTTCTGATTTTCGGCTGCTGATCTTGGATGGTCTGAAGGTTTGACCTTAAAATTTTCTCTGTTTCCTTGCTGCTTGCTCTCAGTAAGGCGTTGTAGCTTTCCAAGTGCTGTTTCGTAACGCTCTCGGCTTGTTCTTTGATAATCCTGTCCTGCTCGGCGGTGTTCTTCTGCAAATTGTTTATCAAATTGTCGATTTTCATAAATTACGCCTTCTAAACGAATATTCCGCTTGCCGTCAGGATTCTTAATACTGATTGATCTATCTGTTTCTCTAGCAATCTCAAAGCCTGCACCCTTTAGGGTTTCAACTACATCTTGCCTATTTTGGATATTGCCATTGCTAATTTGCTCAGCAATTGCGGTCCCGATTTGCTCTTTAATTTCTTTGACGCTTTGAGGTAGGTTTTGGCTATTCAAAGTTTTAATTGCTTGAGCTTTCTCTGGTGCATGAGGGTCTGTTAAACCATGCTCAAAATTGATGACTTGTTTCCAGTTTTCTACAAGTGGGCGGTCAGCTTGATCAAAATAAGGCTGTAATCTTTTTCCTGTACTTAATTCCACATTTGGAATGACGAAATTAAGCTCTAAACGTCCTTTATCAGTGTGTTCTATCCAAGTGATGTCGTACTGGTCACGCTCTAACCCAGCAAGCAATGTTTCTTCAAAGCTCTGCATGATGGCTTCTTTTTGGTGTTCTTCGAGGTTTGGTTCCTCAAATGAAAGTACTCCAACCGTATAACGGTTTTGGAAGTCCAAGTTGTCTGCTAATCGTTGGGTTAATTCAGGATCTCCACTCAGTAAAACTGCACCTGGTCTATCCCTATCTTTGCCAAGTAGGTAGTCAATGGTTGCACCTGCACTACCACCGCCCTTATTTCCCAAAAATTTAACGATCATAGTTGGCTAAAATTCCTTGTAGTTGTTCTCGAATAACTGCCAACTCTGCAAAGGCTCTAAGTTTTTCTATATCAGATTCCACAGTATTTACTTGTCTCGCAATCTGATTGAGATTGCCCCCAATGCGTCCTAATGCTGCTAATAGCTGAGGATCTGCCGCTTTATAATTTCTTCTTTTATTTGGCTTCTCATCTAGACAAGTATTTCGAATCCAAGTTGCAAGCTCTCCACCTTCCATACGCTCCAGTAAGGCTTGATGTTCCGCTTCTGTTAAACGGACTTTGATCTCTTTTTTTCTTTTGATTATGTCTTTCTTAGTCATGACTCAATCTGCTTCATGGATTGGATCGGCTTTTTTTATGAGGACAAATTGCCAAGTAAAGGCAATTTACCGCAATAGAAAAAGGCGAAAAGAGGGTCAAGGGATTCTTCCCTTGCAAGGCACAAAAGGTAATCTAGCGAAAACTTTAGTTTTTGTATAGAGTACCCTTTGTGTGTCCTTGCCCTTAAAAAAATTTAGAGTAACCATATGAATAAAATTAATTTACTAGATCATCTAAATAATATAATTTGTCAAAATTTTCTTGCTGAAGAAATAGATTTCTGTACGAATAGTTGTTTAATACTTCAATACTTAAATTTTTTGGAAAGAAGAATTCCCGAAAAAACTCGTAATTGTTTACAAACTTCAGCTTTTAAAGAAGATTTCAAAAAACTAACAACTGACTTACAAAAAGGATTTTTCAAACTAAAAAAAGAAATAGAAAATGGAGAAAATTTAAATAAATATCAAAGTACAAGAATATGTGAAGCTAGTTATACAGATAACCTTTACTTACATGAAAAACTAATACATTTTCATTTGAAATCTGACATGTATCCTAGAAATCCAAAATTTATAGACCGCTCTGGCAGCATAGCAATAGTTCTGATAAATTTTGAAGAAGTAATTTTTATTAAAATAAAAAACCATGGAGGAGATACATGGACAAGCAACGAATACATTAAAATCTTAGATAAAGAATTCCCACAAGCTATTAAAAAGAAAAAACTTATTGGCATAAAAAGCGATAATTATACAAAAAGGGAAATAAATAATTTAAGAAATAAAGGAGCAATATACATTACAGGAAACGAAAATGAAGACGGCTACTGCAACACACTAGACCCAATAAAATCTTTAAACAATAAAGGTAAATTAGATCAAACAAAATATTCACATCTAAAAATAAAAGAAAAGCTATTAAAAGACATAGAAAAGTTAAGCACCAACTTAGAAAATAGTTCACCAGAAGAAATCAAAATACAGATAAAAGAGCTGATATCTGATTTAGGCTCACTTTCCGCTTTTTAATGCGCTTTCGTACGTTAATGACAGAAAATAGTACTTCTGCAAATTTGTTTTCATTAACGTACGATTTTAGATTTTAAGAATTACATACAATTAATTACTAACTGGCTCATCAAACCAACCTTCAATATAAGTACCTTCAGTACCTGTTTGCTTCACTCCACAGTAGAAATTGAGGTTCGTATCTCCAAGATATCCAGTAACTTTCTCCGGTGTATCTGTCATCGGTCTAAGAGTCTGGCCTGATCTATTTTTAATCGTCTCAAGACATTGTGACATGGAGCTAAATTTTCCACCCATTAGTTGAGTTTCAGATTCAGCACTACAACCAACGATAAAAAGAGTAATACTTGCTAATAGAATGTTTTTCATAGTTATTTGTCTTACGATTTAACGAAGTAATATAGTAGCGTATACACTCATTCTTTTATCAATTTATATGATTTTTTTCTAAATAAGCTATCAAACATCATTTTTTATCCAGTTCCTAATTGTTCTATCAGTAACCATTAATTCAGTTGCTATCTGCTTTTGAGTCATACCCTCTTTCATCATTGCTAAAGCCTTAACTCTTTTAGAAGCATAATTATCCGATCTAATTTTCCCCCCCTTTAGACCACCTAGCTTTCCTTTTCGGCTTTGACGATCAATAAACTCTTGATAGCAGTAGGCATCCTTTTTCCAACAATATGTGGCGATACTCTTAGCTGTAGCTTTGATTTCTGAATAGGGTAATGCTTCTAAAAACGCCTCATTTACGCTTAAACACTGTTTGGTGACTTCCTCTAGCCAAGTGTTGTAAATACCCCCTCTATGCGCTCTAACAGCCGTATATGCCCAT
>NZ_VPEK01000070.1:0-5764 GCF_013417145.1 Acinetobacter sp. YH16044 | reverse complement strand
TACTTCATGTACAACCATCATTTTAAAGGCGAAGCTATAATCACGTTGTGTGCGTTTAACTCGTTGTTCTTGTGCATGTTCCATAAAATAAGTCTCTTAAGGTGTAAACTTATTTCAGGACGGGACAGTACCGTCATAAAAAAAGCCGCATCGAGTGCGGCTTTTTTATGACATCTGTTATTTTGCTTTACGCTCTTTATCAACAAGGAATTTCACGATTTCAACAGTACGTGCATCTTCACCTTGTACGATGTATTTACCATTGACGGTAATCGCAGGCACGCCACTCAATTGATATTGAGCCGCTAAGCTTTTCGCTTGAGCAATTTTTGAAGACACAGCAAATGATTTAAATGTGCTGTTAAATTTCGCTTCAGGAACACCATAACGGGTGTAGAACTTCGCAAATGCGCCTTGTTCTAAGATATTTTTCTGACCCACATGAATGTCATGGAACAATTGTAAATGTGCTTTTTGACGAACACCCAGTGCTTCCGATGCATAGTAAGCACGCGCGCCTTGTTCCCAAAGTGGATTCATTGCTGCAGGTGTACGGACAAAACGTACATCTTTAGGCAATTGCTTTAACCACGTTTGCATATGCGGTTCTAATGTAAAACAATGTGGGCAGCCATACCAAAAGAACTCACGGACTTCGATTTTACCCGGACGTTCGACTTTAATCGGTTTTGGAATAACTGTGTAATCAGTCCCCGCGACAAATTGCGCTGCCATCGCACTGCCAGAAAAAGCCAAAATAGCTGTTGTAATCGTGCCTAAAAGGAATTTTTTCATTGAACTTATCGTCCTCAAAATCATTATGAATTAGTTTATGGCAACACTATAAATCAAATCTGTCGATTTCGTTTTCATTCTGTGAACTTTTTTAAGGCTTTTATCGCTTTTTTTTCAGGACGCGCTACACTAACTCCCATAAACTTTTTTCTAAAATATAAAGACTTGATTGAGGTGCAACCGATGTCGCAATTGAATGTTGATCCACAAGAAATTGCCAAATTTGAAGCTTTCGCAGCCATATGGTGGGATCAGCATTCTGAGTTCCGCCCTTTGCACATGATTAATCCTCTGCGTTTGAACTGGATTGATGAGCATTCAAATGGCATCACTGGCAAGAAAGTATTAGATGTGGGCTGTGGCGGCGGTATTTTAGCTGAAAGCATGGCACGTCGCGGTGCGCAAGTATTGGGTATCGACATGGGTGAAGCGCCATTGAATGTTGCACGCCTACATGCCGAACAAGAAAATGTGCAAAATATTGAATATCGCCAAGTGCCTGTAGAGCAATTGGCAGAAGAACAAGCCGGTCAATATGACGTCGTTACCTGTATGGAAATGCTCGAACATGTACCTGATCCAGCATCAATTATTTTAGCGTGTCAAAAACTGGTAAAACCGGGTGGTCATGTATTCTTCTCGACCATTAACCGTAATCCTAAAGCCTATTTGTTTGCGATTATTGGTGCGGAATATGTTTTACGCATGTTGGCGAAAGGCACTCATGATTATTCAAAGTTTATTAAACCTTCAGAATTAGCTCATGATATTCGTCAAGCCGAGTTAAAACTCAAAGATATGACTGGTTTACATTATAACCCGATCACCAAACGCTATTGGCTCGCACCCAATGTGGATGTGAACTATATGGTTCATACGGTGAAAGAAGCCTAATGAAAGCTGTACTCTTTGATCTTGACGGTACACTGATTGATACCGCGGCTGATTTTATTCGTATTATTCAAGACATGTGCCGTGACAAAGGCATTGCGGTGGTCAGTGCAGAAGACATTCGTGTACAAGTATCTGAAGGCGCGCGTGCGATGGTCAAACTGGTCTATCCAGAGTTAGACGTTGAAGATCCTGTCTTTCTGACACATCGTCAACGCTTTCTAGATCTGTATGGTGCTGATATAGCCGTCGATACAGACCTTTTTGAAGGCATGTATCCGCTACTCGATGAACTGGAACAGCATCAAATTCCGTGGGGTATCGTCACCAATAAACCGCGCTCACTCAGTGAAGCGTTGCTCAAAGCGCTGAATTTAACTGAGCGCTGCTCGGTATTGGTTTGCCCAGATGATGTCAGTAAAACCAAGCCAGACCCAGAGCCGATGTATTTAGCCGCCAAGCACATTCATCTAGATGCTCAAGATTGTATCTATGTCGGTGATCATCCACGTGATATCGATGCTGGTCGTAATGCGCAGATGTATACGATTCTAGCGGCTTATGGCTATTTACCTTTACAACACAAAGATGACTTAACAGCTTGGCATGCAGATTGTATAGTGAAGACTGTTGCTGAACTGCATGAAGTCATTCATGATTTGGTCATCAAACCGAAAACGCTCAACACAGCGACTTTATAACGATAGAACACAACACAATAAAACGAGGAGGTACGGATGAAATATTCAGAATATCAACCTCGCCCCGATCTGCTCAAAGATCGCATTATCCTGATTACAGGTGCGGGCGATGGTATTGGCCGTGCGGCTGCCCTCAGTTATGCCTTACATGGCGCAACCGTGGTCTTACATGGACGCACACTGAATAAACTAGAAGTGATTTACGATGAAATTGAAGGCTTGGGTGCCCCCCAACCGGCGATTTTACCGCTACAACTGTCTAGTGCCTCTCCTCGTGATTATGAGCTGTTGGTCGATACCTTAGAAAAGCAATTTGGTCGCCTTGACGGCATTTTGCATAATGCCGGGATTTTGGGTGAGCGGACTGAACTAGAACATTATCCTGTGGATGTATGGGATGATGTCATGGCGGTGAACCTTCGTGCGCCTTTTGTACTGACTCAAGAGCTGATGCCATTACTGCAAAAATCTGAGCATGCCTCAGTGGTCTTTGCCAGTTCGGGTGTGGGGCGTGAAGCCCGTGAACGTTGGGGCGCGTACTCGGTTTCAAAAATTGCCATTGAAGCGGTCAGCACTTTATTCGCAAAAGAAAATGTACATCCGAATATTCGCTTCAACTGCATTAACCCAGGGGCAACACGTACTGCCATGCGTGCAAAGGCGTATCCAGACGAAGATCCAAAAACTTTGCCTACGCCTGAAAGCATTATGCCTGCATATTTATATTTAATGGGTGACGACAGCTTGCATTTAACCGGTGCCAGCATAGATGCCCAAGATGAATAGGGTGAAAACCCAATTTAAAAAGGAAGCGCGAGCTTCCTTTTTTATGTATTGAATGCCTACAAGACATCATTAACCGACTGATTTCGCGGTGTCCACGCGAAAGTCGACTTGAGTTTTTAGCAAATTTGCCGATACTTGGGGCATTCTTTAAAAACATTGGATTGATACATGTCTGACTTTAGCAATATTACAGTGACTCCAACTGAGGATGGCATGGTTAACCTACTGGTCGATGGTCAACCCATTTCAGCAAAATATGGCATGAAATTCGACCCGAGTATCGTGGACGATTTAAAGGGCTTAGATGTCGGTCAAAATGCAAAATTATTTGAACAATTTATTTTTTCGCATACTGACTTAAACTTTGAGCATGCCTATTTCTATGTCACTTGCATTCAAAAGCAAGAAGCAGGCTTTCAAGTGATCACTAACTTTGTTTATCGCATCATTGCGCAAGATCAAGCGCCGTTTGAGCATGTGATTACCAAACAAGGTGCAGCAATGACACCTGAAGATATTAATGAATTTATTCAAGCTCATATTCAAAAATCATTAACGGATTATACTGACCTGAAATACGCATACTAAGTGTGTTCCAAGTGAAAAATTCATGTTTAAAAAGGGCCATTTGATGCCCTTTTTTTAAACCCTTAGATTAGCATTTGAAATTCAACAAGCTTTGATCAATAGACAGCTTCATTACCCAACTTTCCATTGATCGTATTTTTAAATTATTTTTATAATAATATTCGGTTTTTCAAATTAAATATAAAAGCATAGACTGCTTGCCATGACATAGACCGACGGCAAGGAGACCCAAATGGCTGATCAAACACGTAAAATTGAAACCATTCGTTCAATTGAAACCTTACAACTGACTGAAAATTTGATCTCTGCAATGGACGATGCCGAGCAAGCTGAATCTGTGGCTCAAGCGATTTATTCACTCCAATGCCTCAATGAGCAGTGGTACTAAAACCCGAATTTACCCACCGTTTTCATTCCAGTATCTCTACCCTATTTGCCCATCAAGACTTGATGGGCGTTTTTGATCGTGCTTACAATAGACCTCAAATTTGATCAAGACTGCATTGCAAGGATAAAAAGCACGCATTATCGGACCATCGCTTTCAAGATGGAAAGATTGTTCTCGGCGCCAAATTTATCGCATAATATCCGCAATCTCTTCGTTTTATTTAAAGAAATATTCATCTTTCTTCACAGTTTCTCTGCATTTAATGCGTACAGTAGTGATATTGAAGATAAATTACTCATGAGGGTTGAACATGAAAAAGATTTTGCCAATTTTGGCTATTTCTTTCAGTGCTTTAATAGCAAGCAGCATCACGTCTGCAGCGCCTCACTTCAAGAACGATGAACGTGGCTTTGATGGCCCACGCGGCAATGCATATGGTCAAATGAAAAAAGATCGTGATTACCGTGGTTATCAGGACGATGACGATCTTGAAGATCGACGCCGTATGCGTGAACAACGTGGAGTCAAACGTTTGCAACAACATAAATGGCAAACGGGCTATGTGATGCCACAGCATTATCGTGGTAATGGTTATAAAGTCGATTATAAAGACCATAACTTACCTAAACCATCGCGTAATCAGCAATGGTATAAAATCAATAATGACTACATATTGGTCAACTCAGATAGTAACAGTATTCTGAAAATTTTAGGTATGTAAGCCGTTTTGAATTTAATTTCGCCATATTTTTAAAGTCCAGATCAACTCTGGGCTTTTTTTATGAGTTTTTTTTAATGTTTAACCGCAAAAGCTGATGCTGCCTAGCGTTCAGATCATTTACACACCTTCAAATTTCCTCCATACATTTCACAATTCAACTATATTGCCCCCACGCTTTCTCTGAACTTTCTCGCTAATTTTGAATCATCGAAAAACAGATTAGAAATGTATAGAGGTGTCCCATGAACAAAATCGTATCGAGTTTAGTTCTTTCCGTATCGGCTTTGATGGCAACAACAGCAGCCATTGCTGCGCCAGACCATCGTCAAGATGACCGCCGTTACCATCCGTCATACCAACATCAAGACAACCGTTGGGACAAAGATCACCGTCCGAGTAATTGGAATAACAACAACCGTTATGACAATAATCGCTACGACCGTAATGACTTTCGTCGTGTAAATCCAAGCCGCGATTGGCGTGTTGGTCAAAGCTTTCCTCGTTATTTCGATTCAAGCCGCTACAAAGTGAGTGACCGTGAAGCGCGCCGCTTACCGAACACCGGTCGTTATCAACAATGGTACAAAATCAATGGTGACTACGTGCTAGTCAATGATCGTACCGATCGCATCATTCGCATTAAGAATGGCTAATCATTCGACGATCTCTTAAGTCCCTTTCCCAACACCTGAACACTGTTCAGGTGTTTTTTATCAAATGGAGCGTAAAACTCTGTCCTTCAGGTCAGAGATATAAGCGACACGACATGAAGTGTCGTTTGATTTAACTAAGGACTATTTTCCTTGAGTTTTGATTGTTAATATAAGTACATGAAAACCCTTAAATTACGTATAAAAGACAAACATTGCAAGGTGTTAGACCAACTAGCATCAG
>NZ_VPEK01000006.1:0-135289 GCF_013417145.1 Acinetobacter sp. YH16044 | reverse complement strand
TGTACACAGCGCATTGGGTTATGTATCGCCTTTTGAGTTTGAAGCAATGTACTATGATAAGATTAACCCGTTAGGTCACGTGGCCTAACTTAAATAAAAATGTCTCCGACAAACCCGGTACGGTTCAAAAAGAACCTTTTTAGAAAAGAAAGCTGGCGTGCTGTTTTCATAACATATAATTTGGAAGGCATCCTTATAAGAACTATTTTGAACAAAATTAATTTCTTTTGCTTTAGAACTAGGAGGTGTACAAGAAAAGTCTTTATAAATTTTAATAAAACATGTTTCTTTAGCCGTAGCAGAAAAAAAGTTTGGGGAATGTGTTGTGACGAATACTTGATCTTTTAAGGATAATTTTTCAAGAACGTTATAGAGGATTCTCTGACCATTAGGATGGAGGTACAATTCCGGTTCTTCAAAAAGAAAAATGTAGTCTGTGTTTTGGTTATCAGAATTAAGCTTTTCAACATAAGTTCTAAGTATAGAAAACACTAAAGTACGTTTAACACCATCGCCTTTATAATCAATAGTAGTTTTTATACCATCATCTATTAAAATTTGAGTGCTATTAAAAATTTGTTTTACTTCTGGATTGGGAATCTCTAGCTCTAATTTAATTTGTGAAAAGCTTTCTTGAAAAACCTTTTCTATTTCAGCTTCTAATAATTTAAGGCTAGGTAATCGTTCGTCAAGAGTACTTTCAGTGCCATCCTCATCTTTGATAAGCTGACGATTTAGCATTTTATTGAGCTTTTCAAAAGAGTTTTTGATGTCTAAAAATTCAGGAGATTGTTCAATTTGTTTGAATAAAATTTTTATTAATTTACCAAAGCTTGTACTTTCTTTAGTTTTTGTTTCATCACTAAAATCTTTTACAGCTGGAATATAAATAGGTTCAGGAAACATTGGTGTAACTGTGTTACTGAATCCAGTTGGTAAATTTTCCCAACCATACTGGAATTTATCCTCGGGTAGATTTTCAATTAGCTCTTCAATTTTTTCTCTTGCACCTGTTTGCGTGGAAATTGAACTAGCTATATCTGGTGGTAATTGGTACGTATCTCTCATCAAGGCTTTTATTTCTGCTGATTTTTTGCCTTTAAGTTCATTAGTTATCCAGTTAGCATTATAAATTGTATCGATAGGTATTTTTTTGTAGCAAAGTAAATCACTTGTGAAATCTAGTTTATATTTCCTACGAAAGCTGATTGTATTATTTTTAATAATATTTTGAATTCTTGATCTATTTTCTTCATCTGATATTTTGTTTAAGTCGTTTTCATTTAAATCACTAAAAGTTATATCTATAAAAATTTCTTTAGACTTATCATAATAATCAGATTCTGAAATTCTTGTACCATTTAGAAATAAATTGATAGCCAATAGGGCAGTTGATTTCCCTGCATTATTTTCACCAATGACACAATTCATCTGTGAAGGTGTTAAATCAATATTTTTAAGACCCCGAAAGTTTTCGATATGTATATTTGAAATTTTCATTATTAAGTATCTATTTAATTTTATAGTATATATTTATAATTCAATGTGTAAAAAAAAGCCACCTTAAGGTGGCTTTTTTGAATCAAACTACAACATTACAGCGCTGCAATCTGCTCCATATTCGCTTTAATTTTCGCTAACTGGTCAGCAAACTCAGCAAGTTTAACTTTCTCACCTTCAACTACAGTCGCAGGTGCTTTTGCAACGAAACCTTCGTTAGAAAGTTTAGTTGCAATTTGGTCATGCTGTTTTTGAACCTTGTCTAAGTCTTTCTGTAAACGACCTAATTCCGCTTTAGGGTCAATTAAACCCTTCATTGGAACGAATACAGACACGTGACCCACTACAGAAGATGAAGACAATGGCGGTTGTTCACCATCAGCAAGGAAAGTAATGCTTTCAACTTTAGCCAACGCAGTGAATAACGCTTCAATACGAGTGATCTGTGCTTTTTCAGCATCAGTGGTGTTTTGAAGTAGAACAGGCAACAAGCGAGCATTACCTAGACCCATCTCACCACGGATGTTACGCACCGCACCAATCAAACCTTGAAGCCATTGCATATCAGCTTCAGCTTGTTTGTTGATTTTCGCTTCATCTGCAACAGGGTACTGAGCCAACATGATGGTTTCGCCAGAAATGTTGAGTTTCGGCGCAAGCGTTTGCCAGATTTCTTCTGTTAGGTAAGGCATCAATGGATGAGCTAAACGTAAAGACGCTTCCATAACAGCAAGAAGCACACGACGTACTTCAGCTTTACGCTCAACAGATACGTTTTCGTCATTGAGAACTGGCTTAGTGAGTTCTACATACCAGTCACAGTATTCATTCCAAATGAACTCGTAAATCGCTTGTGCAGCCAAATCTAAACGGTATGTTGCAAATGCTGTTTGCACCGCTTGTTCCGCTTTTTGTAGACGGCTCACGATCCACTGTTCAGGCAATTCCCAAAGGTCTTGACGAACTTCCTGACCAATCACTTGCTCTTCACAGTTCATCATCACGAAACGGGTAGCGTTCCAGATTTTGTTGGCAAAGTTACGGTAGCCTTCAACACGTTTCATGTCGAACTTAATGTCACGGCCAGTGTTCGCAAGCGCACAGAATGTGAAACGTACAGCGTCAGTACCGTAAGATTGAATACCTTCAGGGAATTCTTTACGGGTTGATTTTTCAATCTTCGCTGCTTGTTTCGGGTTCATCAAACCTGTTGTACGTTTTTGTACTAAAGTTTCAAGATCAACACCGTCAATCAAATCTAATGGGTCAAGCACGTTGCCCTTAGATTTAGACATTTTCTGACCTTCGCCATCACGAACCAAACCGTGAACGTACACTGTTTTGAACGGAACTTGCGGTGTGCCGTCTTCATTTTTCATGAAGTGCATGGTCATCATGATCATGCGGGCAACCCAGAAGAAGATGATGTCAAAGCCAGTTACAAGTACATCAGTCGGGTGGAAAGTATTTAAGAAATAGTTTTCTTTATCTTTCGCTGCGTCGCCAGTCCAACCTAAAGTTGAGAATGTCCAAAGACCAGAAGAGAACCATGTATCAAGCACATCTTCGTCTTGTTTTAATTCAACTTCAGGAGCAATACCGTTTTTCGCACGAACTTCAGCTTCGTCGCGACCGACAAATACGTTGCCTTCAGCATCGTACCAAGCAGGGATACGGTGACCCCACCACAATTGACGTGAAATACACCAGTCTTGAATGTTATTCATCCAAGCCATGTACATGTTGCTGTATTGCTCAGGTACAAATTTGATGTCGCCATCTTTAACCGCTTTAATTGCAGGCTCAGCAAGAGGAGCGATCTTCACATACCATTGGTCAGTTAGAAGTGGCTCAACGATCACGCCTGAACGGTCACCGCGAGGTGGCTTCAAGGTGTACGGTTGAATTTGATCTAACCAGCCTTCAGCTTCAGCTTGAGCAACCAATTTTTTACGTGCAGCAAAACGTTCTAAACCAATGTAGTCCGCAGGGGCAGGAATGGTTTTAGAAATTTGCTCGCCCGCTTTCGCGATGTATTCAAATTCAGCAAGAACTTCAGCATTTTTGTTGAAGATGTTGATGATTGGAAGTTCACAGCGTTTGCCCACTTCATAGTCATTGAAGTCGTGCGCAGGGGTGATTTTCACACAGCCTGTACCAAATTCTTTGTCTACATATTCGTCTTTTACGATTGGAACAGCACGGCCTGTAATAGGTAGGATGATGTTTTTGCCTACAAGCGCTGCATAGCGTTCATCATCAAGCGCAACCGCAACAGCTGTATCGCCAAGCAATGTTTCAGGACGTGTTGTCGCCACAACAATGTGATCTTTGCCGTCATGGGTGCGGATTGATTTGTCTTCAAAGAAATATTTGAAGTGCCAAAGTGAACCTGCTTCTTCTTTATCAGACTCAACTTCTAAGTCAGAAAGGGCAGTTTGTAGTTTAGGGTCCCAGTTGACTAGGCGTTTACCACGGTAAATTAAGCCTTCTTCATGCAGCTTAACAAACACTTCTTTCACAGCGTTTGATAAACCTTCATCCATAGTGAAGCGTTCACGAGACCAGTCTACAGATGAACCAAGGCGACGAATTTGACGGGTAATGTTACCGCCAGATTGTTCTTTCCATTCCCATACTTTTTCGATGAACTTTTCACGGCCTAGGTCGTGACGGCTGATGCCTTCAGCGCCCAATTGACGTTCAACAACCATTTGCGTTGCGATACCGGCATGGTCAGTACCCGGCTGCCAAAGGGTATTTTTGCCAGACATACGGTTATAACGAGTCAACGCATCCATAATGGCATTGTTGAAACCATGACCCATGTGCAAGCTACCAGTGACGTTTGGTGGCGGAATCATAATACAGAATGAATCACCTTTTTGAGATGGCTTGAAGTAGCCTCTCTCTTCCCAAGTCTTGTACCATTTTTTTTCGATCTCGGTCGGATCGTAGGTCGTAGCAATATTTTGCGCTGAATCAGTCATAGTCTAAACAGATCAAAAGTGGATAAAAAATTAGATCTATTGTAGCAAAAAAAATGGTGAATTAGGGATGTTGGGCGAATGTTAACTTTTAGGATTTGGCAGTAAATAAAAGAGTCCGTATGATAGGACCTAAGATAAGAAGTATCCATTGATCCCAAAACTAAGATAAAAGGAGCAATATCAAATGACTTATTCAATTTCTTTAAAGATTCAACCTACGACATATCAACGTTTTGAGACGATTCATCAAAAACTCAACGCGGGTGAAACAGAAAGTCAGTCCAAAGCCTTAGGGGATAATCTAGCGGATATTGCGTGTGAAATTTTAGATCAAGTTTTTGGTCAAATGGCGCGCATGAATAAGTCTGGAGACAATGAATCCGAAAAAATTATTCAGCAAATACGTGAAACGACCCGTAAATATATGCCGTGGTCGGTGTCTTTTTTCGGCAATGACCGCCTTGTACCGATGGTGAATTATTTATATGGACGTTTTTATAGCGAAGAGGGTCAGCATTTTATGCATTACCCGATCGATGCCTCTTTAGCCACTGACTTGCTGGGCTATGTCAGTCAGATGAAAGATGGGCAAAATCAATACGTGCCGCTCGCGTTGAAAGCATTCACGCAAGTGGTCGATGCAGGGGTGACGCATTTGGTGCGTGAACCGAAAAAAATGCTGAAATTTAATATGGTGGTGGATAAAACTTTAACCGGTGTCATCAATCTCACCACGCAACTCGGATATAAACGCTTCGATAAACTCGGCAAAATTTATGATGCACGGTCGATGAGTCAGTATTTTGACCATTTTATGGTGTTTTTGAACAATGAGCCTGTACTACATAAAGCATAAAATACATATAAATGAATAAATTAGTTATTTAAAAGGATTTCAAAATGGCAAAACGTGATGATTTGAACGGAAAAGTGGTATGGATTACTGGGGCATCTTCAGGTTTGGGTGAAGCTTTAGCAAAAGAATGTGCTTTGCAAGGGGCGCAGGTCATTTTGACCGCACGTCGTTTTGAAGAGTTGGAAAAAGTCCGGGTTTCATTATTACATCCAGATCAGCATCTTTCAGTGTGTGCAGACATTACCAATGAAGAACAAGTTCGCCACGCTTATGAACAAGTCCTTGCGAATAAAGGCCGAATTGATTGGCTAATCAATAATGCGGGATTGAGTCAGCGTGCATTGATCACGGATACGACTATGCAAACTGAACGTGCCATCATGGAAGTAGATTATTTTTCGCAAGTCTATTTGACTAAAACCGTTTTACCGACTTTTTTAGCACAAAAGTCCGGTCGAATTGCTTTTGTTTCAAGTGTTGCAGGCTTATTAGGGACACAATACCGCGCGACCTATTCTGCTGCAAAAGCTGCCATTCATATGTGGGCGAACAGTCTACGTGCAGAAGTGGCAGATCAAGGGGTGGGCGTATCGGTGATATTCCCCGGATTTGTCAAAACCAATGTTTCATTTAATGCACTCAATGGTGCCGGCAAGCCACAAGGGCATCAGGATGAAGCCATTGAAAATGGTCTAGAAGCCAATGAGTTTGCCGAAACGGTGGTGCAATCTTTGCAACGTGGGGAAGAATACATCGTGGTGGGTGGTTCTAAAGAAAAGCTCGGTGTTTGGGTATCTCGATTATCACCGACAACGTTATATAAAATGATTCGTAAAACCAAAGTGAAGTAAATTTTATCAAGTTTAAATAGTTTAAAAGTCACTCTTAACAGTGACTTTTTTAATGAGTAACGAGATTATAAGAAATGAAAAAGAATAATTTTAACAAATGGGGAATAGCCATCATTTTTTGCGCAATCATTGGTGCAATCGGTACAGTGGCATATTTTTATTTTAAACAGAAAACTCAAAAAATTGAGCAGAAGTCAACGCTCGAAAAGCCTGAAAAAGAAATAGGAACTGTATCAGAACCAGTTATTGAATCTGTTGAGATTGAACCTAAAGTTGAAGCGGCGAGTGCAGAAGTTGTTATGCGAGGACCAAATGAGGGGTGGTTACCGATCGAAGCACTGTTTGATGAAAAAGGATTATTGAAGTCTGAGTATTACAGTCAAAATCCTCAAGATTCAGATGTTGATAAATTACCTTATAGCTCGAATAAAATTGGTGATTTTAAATGGCGAGCTGAATTTCATGCTGTTGATGATTTTAAAGGCGATCAGGCTAGATTCAAAGATCAATGTTTTGGATATTGTGTTTTAGTGAAAGATAAGTTGCTGACCAGTGTTGAATCGACTGTATTTACGGGAGCATTTATTGCGAAAGATCATTTGGTCGAAGTGATTGCACATAAGGGGAGTGGCGCATATATGCCTGTCAACTATAGCTTTATCAAAATCGACAAAGCTGGTAATGCAGAGTTAATCTCAGATGATCATAATTCTTACAAAGATCAATTGGCTCGTATCAATCATTCGGGACTCGAGATTGACTTAAAACCATTTAGAAAACTTCAATATTTTCTTCTAATGAATGAAAATGGTTTAAATGTGTCGATGCAAAAGCCCAATAAGGTGGATGTCGAACCGACTCAGTGTAAAAAGTATTACGAAGGAACATTAGAGGCATGTCCAACTTTATATGGATGTAAAGCTGACATTGTGGTGCAAGATCTGGCACGTGCTTATGCTGGAGATGTTGCATTTAGTTATCATGATCCAAATATTGATGAAAAGAAATTTAATGAAGTTTGCTTTAAAGTTTGTCGCAATGAAAATGTGAGTTATGAAGAGTTTGAAAACACATTGTGTAAAGTAAATTAGGTCGTAAAAAATGAATAGGGGGAGAAGTAGAGAGATCAGATCTCTCTCTTTTGAATAGCAGTTCCATACGCAAAGACTTCGACCATGCCGCCTTGCATACCCAGCTCAGTGGTGCTTAAACGCAGGCCCATAATTTGCGTTGCGCCCATCTTTTCAGCTTCTTGCTTTAAACGCACCACGGCTTCACGACGTGCCCGATCGATAATGCTTTCATAACTGGTTAAACGTCCGCCAAAGAAGTTCTGAATATTGGCAATCACATATTTAAAATAATCATGTGAAATCACTACATTACTCGAAATCAGCTGTCCGAAATGTTCAGTAGTTTTAAAACGGTTGTTGTCTATTTGAATATGCGCTAAACGTTTTTCTTGAGCTTCGAGTTCTTTGAGATGTTTTTGTTCGATATGGCGACCGAAGCCCCAGCCAATACAAAAGAGCACTACAAAGATCAGGACTTTAAAAATAAAGGCATCCATGACTTAGTCCTGAGTTGGAAATGGGTCTGGGAGTTTTGCTGAGTTGGCTTCTACACGAACTGCCGTGCCATACACAAATAATTCAGAGGCGCCTTGAGCAATATTTGAGGTTGAAAAACGGATGCCGACGACCGCATTCGCCCCTAAGGCACGTGCTTTATCAATCATACGGCTCATGGCTTCTTGACGGGATTCTTCGAGTAGTTCTGTATAACCTTTGAGTTCACCACCCACGATATTTTTTAGGCCAGCCATAAAGTCACGACCAACATGTTTACTGCGGACAGTACTGCCATAAACGACATCAAGTTGTTGTGTAATGGTATGACCCGGAACAGATTCAAGATTACTTAAAAGCATTTTTAGTTATCAATATAAAAAGGTGAATTGAAGATAGGAAACTCTTCAACAAAAAGCAATATGTTCATTTTTATTTTGTAGCTCCGATCTAAAAATGAAAAAGCCCACCGAAGTGAGCTTTTCAAATATTACGGGCTAGGCTAAATCAAATTATTGTTTTGATGCCGCTTTACGTTCAGCAGTAGAAGGCTGGTATTGTACAGCATCAGAAGTGTTGGCTTTGATACCACCACCAAGCGTTTTATACAATTCAACTTGGTTGTTGAGATTTGCTTGTTCAAGCAACAACAAACCTTGCTCAGCTGCATAAGATGCACGCTGCGCATCCAGTACAGTTAAGTAGCTATCAATACCAGCACGGAAGCGGGCATTTGATAGTTTGTAAGTTGTATTGGTTGCATCAACTAAACGGCGCTGTGCTGCAATACGGTCACCAATGTTTTGGCGAACTGCAAGCGCATCATTCACTTCACGGAAAGCTGACTGAACTGACTTTTCATAATCAGACAATGCAATTTTCTGGTCAGTTTCAGAAACTTTAATATTGGCCTGACGTGTACCCCAGTCGAAGATTGGAATATCTAAGCTAGGGCCAGCAGACCATACAAAGTTGCCTGATTTAAATAGATCACCTAAGTCCGTTGAAGCATAACCCGCTGAACCTGTCAGACTAATAGTAGGAAACAGACGTGCTTTAGCTGCACCAATGTTCGCACCAGCAGCAGACAGTTTATATTCAGCTGCACGGACATCTGGACGGTTATTCAACAAGTCACTTGGAATACCTGAACCAATGGTATTGGTCGAAGTAATTCGATTGACACGTTGGTTTGGCAGCAAGTTTGCAGGCACTTGTTGACCCACTAATAGGTTCAATAAGTTTTGCGCTTGAGCAATTTGCGTCTTGTAATTCGCAACATCATTACGTGCAGTTTCTACAGAAATTTGAGCCTGACGAACAGGAACTTCACTGTCGATACCGACATCAAAACGCTTTTTGTTTAGATTATAAGATTCAAGCTGAGCCTTTAAAGTTTGATCCGCAAGCTTCAAGTTCGAATTGGCATACGCGTAGTTTAACCATGCTTGAGCCACTTGACCGATCAACGCAATTTGTGTTGCATCACGGGCACTTGCAGTTGCAAGGTAACTGTCTAAAGCATTGTCTTTTAAGCTACGTACACGACCCCAAAAATCAAGTTCATAGGCAGTGACACCTAAACCGACATTATAAGAGGTGATAGGCTTTTGTGTATTCAACGTGTCTTGACGAAGTACACTACCACTTGCACCAATGGTTGGTAATTGACCATTGGCAGTGATTTGATACTGTTGCTGTGCACGTTCAATATTTAAAGCAGCCGTACGTAGGTCACGGTTGTTGGCTAAAGCTAAGTCAAGAACTTGTACCAGACGTTGGTCAGCAAAGAAATCTTTATATCCTTGTTCAGCAACAGAAGTACCAGAAGCACTTGCTGTGTAGCTTTCGGGGATATTGGTCTGAACAACCGGCTCTGGACCACGCATGCTTTGGCAGGCAGCCAAAGCAAGCGCAAGTGAAGAAACCGCAATGCTACGACCTGCAATAGACCATACATTTTGCATCACGATAAATGCTCCTGATTATTTTGTTGTTTTGGTTTGTACTTAAAGATACTTCGGATCCATACGTAGAATACAGGAATAAAGAAGATACCAAGTAGGGTAGAACTGATTACGCCACCCAATACACCATAACCTACAGAGTGCTGACTACCTGCACCTGCACCCGAAGAAAGCGCAAGCGGAAGTACACCAAAACCAAAGGCTAAAGTGGTCATGATAATTGGACGTAGACGCATTTTAGCGGCATGCAAAGTTGCGTCAAACAGATCTTCACCTTTTTCTTGAAGTTCTTTGGCAAATTCTACGATCAAGATCGCATTCTTCGCGGACAAACCAATGACGGCAATAATAGCCACCTGGAAGTAAATGTTATTCGCCAAGTTTGGATTTTTGAAGAACACCATTCCAAGGAAAGTCAGTAATAACGCACCCAATACACCTAATGGTACAACCAGTAATACTGAGAACGGAATAGACCAGCTTTCATACAAGGCAGCAAGACATAGGAAGACGATTAACAATGAAAGTGCGTATAGGAATGGTGCTTGTGCGCCAGACTCACGTTCTTCTAGAGATAAACCCGTCCATTCATAGTCAAAGCCTTGAACGCCCATCGAAGGAAGTTTTTGTACAATTTCTTCCATCGCTTTCATCGCGTCGCCCGAACTTACACCCACACCCGGTGAACCTTGAATGTTCACAGATGCGATACCGTTATAACGTTCAAGACGTGGTGAGCCATAAGTCCATTCACCAGTAGCGAAGGTCGAGAATGGAACCATTGTGCCTTGGTTGTTACGGACATACCACTGGCTCAGGTCTTCAGGCATCATACGTGCCGCAGCTTCACCTTGTACATAGACTTTCTTCACACGACCACGGTCAACGAAGTCATTGATGTAAGAACCACCCCATGCCATACCCATTGTGGTATTGATTTCAGCAATGCTGACACCCATAGCACCGGCTTGAGCTTGGTCAATCGTGATTTTGTACTGTGGCGTATCTTCTTGACCGTTAGGACGAACACCCATGAGGCGTTTATCTTGAGCAGCCATACCGAGCACCATATTACGGGCATCGATAAGTTGTTGATGGGTTTGACCTGCAGAAGCTTTTAACTGCAAGTTGAAGCCGGCAGTTACACCCAATTCAGGCATTGCTGGTAATTGGATTGGCATGATGTATGAAGCATCCTTCACGATCATGTTCAATGCCATACCACGTTGAATAATCGCACCCACTTGAGATTCAGGTGATGTACGGTCTTCCCAATCTTTTAACTTGATGAATGCAAGACCTGCGTTTTGACCTACACCTGTGAACGAGAAACCGGCAACACTGAATACAGAATCGACATATTTTTCTTCGTTTTTCAGGAAGTAATCGGTCATTGCAGTGACAGTTTTGTCCGTACGCTCAAGTGAGGCATTCGGTGGTAACTGTACCAGTGTCATTACAACACCTTGGTCTTCTTCAGGTAAGAATGATGATGGTAACTTTTGGAATAAAAGTACCAACAAGCCGATTACAACTGCATAAATCACACCAGAGAAAATCTTGTGGTGTGTCATGAAGTTCACGCCGCCTTGGTATTTATGCGCAACTTTATCAAAAGAGCTGTTAAACCAACGGAAGAAACGGGCAAAGATATTGTTGCTTTCAGGTTTGTTTGGATCATGTTGTTTCAACATGGTCGCACATAGGGCAGGGGTAAAGGTCAATGCCACAATCAATGACAGAATCATTGCTGTTACCAGCGTGATTGAGAACTGACGATAAATTACACCTGTCGTACCACCGAAGAATGCCATCGGCACGAATACAGCGGTTAACACAGAGGTAATACCGATGAGGGCACCCGAGATCTGTTTCATTGAGATTTCAGTTGCAGTCACTGGGTCAAGATGATCTTCAACCATGACACGTTCAACGTTCTCTACGACAACAATCGCATCATCCACGAGGAGACCAATCGCCAGTACCATCGCGAACATGGTGAGTGTGTTGATCGAGAAACCAAACATGTTAATGACAGCAAAAGTACCCAATACCACTACAGGTACAGCCAATGTCGGAATAATCGTTGCGCGCCAGTTCTGTAAGAATAAGAACATCACAAAGAATACGAGAATCACGGCTTCTACAAGGGTATGTACAACACTTTCAATCGATAACTTAATGAATGGAGTCGTATCAAATGCAAGCGTGTCTTTTAAACCTTCAGGGTAGTTTGGACGTAGTTCTTTTAAACGTGCTTCAACAGCTTCGGCTGTGTCTAATGCGTTTGCACCAGTTGCTAGTTTGATCGCTACACCACCAGCAGGTTTGTTGTTGAACTTAGAGTCGAACTGATAGTTGTCAGCACCTAATTCAACACGTGCAACATCACCTAAACGTACCTGAGCACCATCACTACTGTTACGCAGGAAAATGTTTTTAAACTGCTCTGGTGTTTGCAACAAACTTTGTGCTGTAACTGTCGCGTTCAGTACTTGACCTTCAGTTGCAGGCGCACCACCTAACTGACCAACAGCAACCTGAGCATTCTGTGTACGGATAGCCGCAGCCACATCACTCGGTGTAACTTTCAGGTTTGCCATTTTGGCTGGATCTAGCCAAATACGCATCGCATAAGAACCACCAAATACTTGGACTTCACCTACACCTGCCACACGGCTGAGAGGTTCGGAAATATTCGAGTTTACATAGTCCTTAATGTCGTCCGCAGTCAACTTGCCAGACGGTGAGTGGAATGCTACAACTTGTAGGAAGCTTGCGCCAGATTTGGTGACTTTTACACCTTGACGCTGTACATCTTCAGGTAATAACGCTGTCGCAGACTGGAGTTTGTTTTGGACTTGAACTTGGGCGATATCTGGATCGATCCCTTGTTCAAAGTTCAATGTAATAGATGCCTGACCGTTACCCGCACTGTTTGACGAAATATAACGTAAACCATCCAAACCATTCATTTGTTGTTCAATGATTTGGGTTACGGTGTTTTCAACTGTTTCTGCAGACGCACCAGGGTATGTCGCAGAGATTGAAACCGTTGGCGGCGCAATGGTCGGATACTGTGCAATTGGCATATTAGATAGCGTGAGTACACCCGCCAGCATAATTACCAATGCAATCACCCACGCAAAAATGGGGCGATGAATAAAGAATTGAGCCATTCAGTCTACTCCTTATGCGTTTGAAGTAGCTTTTTGTTCAGTTTTAGGCGCTGCTTGTTCTGCGGCTTTAGCGTTTGGCTTTGCTGCAGCAGGTTGTTGAGCACCTTGAGGTGCGGCAGCCTGAGGTTGATACGGTTTTGCTACAACTTGTTGCTCTGGCTTAACTTTCGCAATACCGTCAACAATCACTTTATCGCCAGTGTTTAAGCCTTGAGTAACGATCCAATTCGAACCTTGCGTACCAACAGTGGTTACAGGACGAGATTCAACAGCACCTTTTGCATTCACAATCATTGCCATTGCTTGACCTGTAGGGGTACGCGTAATGGCAGCTTGTGGAATCAGGTAAGCATTTGGAATCACACCTTGAACGATGCGAGCATTGGCAAACATACCCGGAAGTAATAAATGATTCGGGTTAGAAAAAACAGCACGAAGTGTAACCGTACCTGTATCTGGGTTTACACTCGCATCAGAAAATGCAAGACGACCTTCAATAGGGTATTCGCTACCATCTTCAAGACGTAATTTCACTTTGGTGTTATTACTGCTGTCCAAGTTGCCTTTGCTTAACTGTTGGCGTAGACGAAGAAGTTCAGCACTTGATTGGTTAATGTCAACGTACATTGGATCAAGACGTTGAATTGTTACCAATGGATCAGCCTGAGATGCAGTAACTAAAGCACCCGCTGTCACTGTTGAACGGTTGGTTTGACCTGAAATTGGCGCACGTACAGTTGAATAACCTAAATTAATTTCTGCATTTTTAAGTTCTGCCTGAGATGCCGCAACATCTGCTTCAGCCAGTTTAACTTGAGCAACAATATCGTCGTATTCTTGTTTAGAAATCGCATTTGAGCCAACAAGCTGACGGTAACGACCTTCTTTAACACGTAACACGTTTAGGTTTGCTTGTTGACGTGTTAAAGCAGCACGAGCACTGTCAGCTGAAGCACGGTTTGTACGCGAGTCGATCTCGTACAAGGCTTGTCCTTCGCGAACATAACTGCCTTCTGCAAATAGACGTTTCAGTACTACACCACTGGTTTGTGGACGTACTTCTGAAATTTCATAGGCAGATGTACGGCCGGAAAGTTCAACAGATTGTTCAACGCTTTGCGGTTGGGCAACAATGACACCGACTTCAGTTGGTGGCATTTGCTGTGCAGCAGCAGCTTGCTGTGCATTTTTAGGATCTTTGCTACAACCAACAAGTACAATACTTGTTGCCAATGCGCAAGCAGTCAGGGCGGGAGCCCAAAGCTTTGCAGACATCATTGTTCCACCTCAATTAGATATTTATCTAAATTATTCATTTGTTTACGCTTTACTGATTTTGATGTAACTCAAATAAAGTAGCGTGATCCAAATAAAACTTATGCTCCAACCGGATAAGACATCTGTCGGAAAATGAACCCCAACATAAACTCGCGAAACACCCATACACAGCATCCATAACAATGCCAAAATGGTGATCAAGCGATGTTGAGCATGTTGTCGGTAAATCAAGATCATCAAACACGCAAGCGATGCAGCATAACAACTGTGTGCGCTTGGAAATGAACTCCCGTAAGACGCTACAAGATGGTACATTTCTGGGGGACGCGGTCTGGTGAACGTAAATTTAAGCAACCATGCAAGGCCGATACTTCCAAAGATCCCTATACTGATAAAAACAATCTCTGTGTATTTTTTATACCACGCAAAGTGTAAACACCATAGCGTGGTGAAAAATAATACAAAAGGCATGCCGCCTAACGCCGAAAGTCCGATGGCAATTTGATTAAAAACAGCAATACGGTGCTGACTCATCCATTCCACGAGATTTAAATCTATTAGATTTAAATGGCTAGAATAAAGTGACAACACACTGATAATTAATGCAAAAAAACCAACAAACAGTAGCGTTCGTGGCATATTTTATTCCTTGTCATTTTAACCGGTTCGAGCTCGGTTAATTAATGGACTAAAGTGTACTCATCAGTACACTTTATTTCAAGTCTGTGTAAATCATACTGATTTTATTTTTTGTGTTCATTTACATCTTACTAAAATAAAACACAAATCTGCTAATGATTGTTCTTACTGGCTTGTGTGCCATCTTCAACTTCAAGTGGGGTTTTCGGTGGCCAGAAAAAGTCACTTGGTCGAGTTAGAAAATGAGTCATCACCAATTTAGCCAGGGGTTTCCATTGTTCAAATCTTACGCGACGAGCCCGTAGTGCCACAATAATTGTTAACGTGAAACTGACGAATAAGTTAGTCAGACCGATCAGAATAACCCCTAAGAATGACACAATGATTAAGCCAATGTCTGGTGAACCATTGATATTGATGAGGCCTTGAATGAAGTTGGCCGAGGCGAAGGCGATATGGCGAATATCTAAAGGTAAACCAAAAATAAATCCAATCGTTCCCATACTGCCCAGCATGATCCCGAATAAGAAGTTACCTGCTAAAGCACCTAAGTTTCGCTCAATGTAAGCGGCAAGCTTATCCAGTCTCTCTTGACCCATAATGCGTTTTAACTTTGGATGTGCTTGAATCCGTGGTCCAACTTTGCGATAGATCGCCATGTTGTCAAAGTATCCAGCAAGCAAACCTGATAAAAACAAACATACCCCAGCAATCGCAGCATGTGGCACAGCCAGTGAGGTAAATGGATTGAGGTCGTGTAAGGTTTTAGCTGCTTTTGCATGGTTCATTAATGGCTCATGTAAAGCCATGTCCCAACTTAATGCGATCAATGCTGCAACAGGAATCGCAATACTGATGTTGCCTAAGATTGCAATAAACTGGGTTCGAATGATGTTAATAATTAGCGCGGCAAGTTCGGCAATCTGCGCCATTTTCGAGCCTTTACGATGCTGAACCGTCGAGGCAAGGGCGGCAGCTGTCATCGCAGGCTGTTTAGTGGCAACAGTAAAATGTAAGACATGAATCAGCATAAAGCCGAAAGAGTAGTTCAGACTATATGAAATGGCTTGCATGAGCGGTGCCATGCTGACACGGGCCATCAGCACTTTTAAAGTTGCCATACATGCAATGATCACACCGGCACCTGCCGCAGATCGGTACATGCTCATAAAGCCTTGTTTGTCCGTACTTACATAGTGTTCGCCGGTTTTACTTGCGTTTTCGGTGACTTGTAGGGCAACCAATTCACTATTGGTGGCGAGCAAATCGCGCACACTGCGCTCGCTATAAATCGCTGACGTCACATCACTGAGTAAACTACCCATAGACACATAGCGGACATCATCTTCTTCAACAATCAGGTTGAGTAAGATTTCTAAGCGATCTAAACACTGTTCTAAAAGCGACAATAAGTAAGTCAGGCTGACACTTACACCAATTCGTTTGGTCGCACGCCGAATCTTCAGCACCACATCACGACATTGTTCCAGCATTACCAACGCTTGAGAAGCATCTGGCGGTAGCACAGCACTCATTTCTTCAGCACTTTGATGGAGCTTTTTATACTGCTGAATAAAATCGTTTATTTCGCGGTTTTGCACCAAAAAAGGTGATTCATATTCGGTCAGTTCAGGCTGTGCATTAATAAATTCAGGATATAAGCCAATACCACTTACCCGATAGGACAAAACGGTAATGGCTTTAATTAACTCACGGCGAATTTTCTTTTTTTCTTCCTGATTGCTATGACCTTGGTTAAACAATCGAAAGAGCTGCATCCATTGCTGATCATCAATACTGTCCAGCCAATATTTGTCGCTATGACGATAAAAAACTCGACGGACTAAATCTTGTAATTGAGTTTCGTCATTGATCAGAGGAAGAAAATGTGCGCCAAGACGTTGGAACAGTTGTCCCCAAAAACCATCGAGAGACAAAATACCCGTGTCCGCATATAAACTGGTTTGTTTATATCGGCTAATGAGTTTTAGGACAAAGCTTTGCAAGGTAGAGGCTGCATCTGGCGTGATGAGTAAAGCTTGGATGAAAGCCTGAAATTTTTTCTTAATTTCGTCAGTATTTTTTGTATCTTCTGGTCGAATTCGGTTGACCAATTCGATCAGCAAGTTTTCATCCAGCACAGCCCGAGGGGTATCGAGCTGTTGCTGCATGGTCAAAAAGATATCATTCAGTTTTATATGCATAGGCAATGGGAATTACGAGGAATATTGTTAATTATTGAATTCGGTGTAATGCCAAGTTTGCGAGGTTGATTAAAGCTTGACGATATTCAGTATCTGGTAGCGCTGCTAAAGCGGCTAGTGCTGCCTCAGTTTCTTCAGTCGCTCGTTGGCTACAATAATCAAGTGCCCCAGAGCTTTGTACAATCTGAATAACACGCTCTAAATCTGCCGTACCACCTGTGGCAATACTGCGGCGAATAATGTCATGTTCTTCGCCAGTGGTATTCTTTAAGGCCGAGATTAAAGGTAAAGTTGGTTTACCTTCCATCAAATCATCACCAATATTTTTACCTAATGTTTCAGCATCTGAGGTGTAATCTAAAATATCGTCAATAATTTGAAAGGCATTTCCAAAGTGTCCGGCAAATTTTCTAAGAGGTTCACGGTACTCTGGTGTACCCGTCAAAATCGCTGCACCTTCGGTAGCGAGCTCAAATAAACGTGATGTTTTGCCGTGAATAATATCTAAATAGGTTTGTTCAGTAGTTTCAGGTTGGTGCTGTGATTGAAGTTGTAAAACTTCACCTTCAGCAATTTCACAGGTACCCGTTGAAAAGTCTTTGAGTAAAACTTTGCTGTCTAGATCCACCAATAAATCAAAAGCGCGAGAAATCAAAAAATCACCCACAAGTACGGCAGTTTGATTATTCCATGTCGCATTTGCTGTTGGGCGGCCACGGCGTAAACCCGATTCATCGACTACGTCGTCATGAACCAAGGTTGCGGTATGTAGCATTTCTATAATTGCTGCAAGTTTACGGTGTTTTTCTAAATCTTCTGCGCCACATGCCTTTGCTGCAAGTAAGCACATAATGGGACGCATGCGTTTACCGCCTGCTTCAACCACATGTTTACTGACTGCCATGACCAAGGCAACTTTAGACGTGATCCCTTCATTAATAAATTTGTCCATCGCAGCAAAGTCAGTAGCAACAGGCGCGAGAATATCTTGCTTAAAGTCGATGGTCATATGAAGAGAAACCTCAATAATTTTTGAATTACAGACGTAGTGTAGCAATTTGTTATATGAATAACAGATAAGAACTTACTCAATTGACTTAATCTTAAGTGATTTTTTTCATCAAGCGGAAGTATTGTACTTATTTTTTAACAGACTTTTATCTTTAGCATGTTGTTTGAACAGCATGTTGTTGATGTCAGTCCAGTGTATATTAGCGAATTGTTGCTAAAAATCTATGTTAAACCTTGCCAAAAGCATGATAAGTGAAATAGAGCACTCATTTTAATGGTTTTAATGACACTGTTTATATAATAAACGCATACTCATCTAATATTTTACGGAAATGACTTGTTGTTTTTTGGGTTATCCCTTAAAATCTTTGCCTTTGCGAAACCCCAGTGACGATCGTTTTAAGATCGGTATATCCCTTTACCGGCACGACAACACGGGCATGTTTGGAGTACTTAAATGTACGCAGTAATCCAAAGCGGTGGTAAACAACACCGTGTAGTTGAGGGTGAAACCCTTAAAGTAGAATTATTGAAAGCTGAAACTGGCTCAACTGTTACTTTTGATGACGTGTTGATGCTTGTTAACGGTGACAGCATTCAAATTGGTGCACCAGTAGTAGCTGGCGCTAAAGTAACTGCTGAAGTAGTTAGCCATGGTCGTCACGACAAAATCCGCATCATCAAAATGCGTCGTCGTAAACACTATCGTAAACAACAAGGTCACCGTCAATGGTTCACTGAGTTGAAAATTACAGCTATTTCAGGCTAATTACGAGGAGTAAGTAGACATGGCAACTAAAAAAGCCGGTGGTTCGACTAAAAACGGTCGTGACTCGAACCCAAAAATGTTGGGTGTTAAAATCTACGGCGGTCAATCTGTGACTGCTGGTAACATCATCGTTCGTCAACGTGGTACTGAATTCCACGCTGGTGTAAATGTAGGTATGGGCCGTGACCATACTTTATTTGCAACCGCTGACGGCGTTGTGAAATTCGAAGTGAAAGGCCAATTCGGTCGTCGCTACGTATCTGTTGAAGCGTAAGCTTTAATAGAAAAAAACCCGCATTTTTTGCGGGTTTTTTTTCGTCCGAAGAATATGTGAAGTATTTTTTTAGATTGTTACAAACGATGTATAAATCAATAAATCACCATAAATAGTGACTTAAATCACAAAATATAAAGAGTGTAATAGAGGAGCATAAATACTAAAAAAGGATAAGGACATGAATAAAATCTTGAATACAGTTTTTATCAATGCTGACTATCAGAAAAGGAATTGTCCTGATAAAAGCCGACAAATTGCATTTGAAAAGACGCTAGGACTTGGTGAAACAACTTCAATCGCTATTAAAGCTATACCAAAATTACTTGCTGTGAGTATTTTACTTTCTCTAGGTTCAATTGCATGGGCTGGTGGGAGTGGCTCGTCATATCCTGAGCATACTTGTAATCGTTGCAATAGTGGTATTCCTGGGCCAGTAGGGCCAATAGGTCCTCAAGGTCCTGCTGGTGAAAAAGGTGATACCGGAGCAGTAGGCGCTACAGGTGCTACTGGTAAAGATGGATTAAATGGCCGAGACGGCATCGATGGTAAGGATGGGTTGAACGGTCTGAATGGCAGCAATGGTTTAGATGGTGCAAGTGCTTATCAAGTTGCGGTGAACAATGGTTATGAAGGTAATGAAGACCAATGGCTAGAAAGTCTACGTGGTGCAGTTGGCGCACAAGGGCTAACCGGTGAAAATGGTTTCAGTGCATATGAACTTGCGATAAAAAATGGATTTGTCGGTACTGAAGTTGAATGGTTGTTGAGCTTAAAAGGAACAGATCCGTACATTAAAATACAATCAAACGTTGCCAATACAGCACCTAAACCAACTGCGAATGGACAAGATGCGATTGTAGTCGGTGCAGGTAATAAAGCTGATGGTAATCAGTCTATTGCCCTCGGTGTAAACAATACAGTCAGTGGTGATGGATCTGGTGCTGTAGGTTCAAATAACACAGTCACAGGTAATAATACCTATGTGGTTGGTAACAATATCAACACATCGGCAAATAATGCTGTTGTACTAGGCAATGGTTCAAGCTCTGACCGCAATAATACGGTTTCCGTTGGCTCGGCTGGTGCAGAGCGGCAAATTATCCATGTGGCAGCTGGTACGGCAGACACCGATGCAGTGAATGTGAAACAAATGCGTCAAGCAGATCTAGAAGTGCTAAATAGTTCAAAAGCATATACAGATCAGCATGGGGCAAATGTACTCAATCAAGCCAATAGCTATACCAACCAACGTGTGAATGAATTGAACCATAATTTCAATAAATTTAAAGATAATGTTTATGGTGCTGTTGCTTCAAGTATTGCAATCGCCTCCTTACCACAACCCACAGATGCTGGATACAACATGTTTAGCGTAGGTATGGGGACTTGGGAAGGTTCACAAGGCTATGCAGTAGGTTTTAGTGGAGTAACTGAGAGCAATAAATATGTTTATAAATTGGCTGCAACAGGAAACTCTGAAGGTGACTTTGGCGCTGGTGCATCGATCGGTTGGCAATGGAAATAACTCAATATTGGAATGTTAAAATTGCTAAATCATAGTTTAATTATTTGAAAGGCATTTGAGTCAAATCAAGTGCCTTTTTACTTTATATTTCTCCATCATGATGAATAAAAAACAGCAATTTGCATTAATAACCATACAAAACTTCTTATTTTCTCTAAATTTAGTCAATGAAAGTGGTTTAAGATGGAGCCATCTAACAAATTGCGTTGATGCAAATATAAAAGGTGAATCTATGAAAATGCTTCGTAAAACCATCTGTGCTATGGCATTAGGTGCAGCGACACTGGCACCGGTTATGAGTACGACAGTATTCGCGGCACCAGTTGCAGCGTCGGAGCAGCAGGCAACTGCCAATTTGGTGAAACAATTATCGGGTATTAAAAGTTTTACTGCTAACTTTCAGCAAACTACAAAAGTGACCAACCCGAAAGCCACTCAAAAGAAAGGTTTAAGTGCGCAGCATATGAACCAGACTTTTACTGGGGTAATGAAAGTTCAGCGTCCGGGTAAATTCTATTGGGAAACAACCAGCCCATCTAAGCAAACCATTGCGACTACAGGTAAAACAGTTTGGATCTATGACCCAGACCTACAACAAGCAGTACGCCAAAGCTTAGATGACCAAGTTGCGAATACGCCTGCATTATTATTGTCGGGTAATACGGCTCAAATCATGAAGTCTTATCGTATTACACAGCCAAATAAGACAAAAACTTATTACACCTTATATCCAAAAAGTGATGATGGCGTATTTCAAAGCTTAACCATTAGTTTTGGTGCGAAAAATGCACCAACCTTAATGATTCTCCAAGACTCATTAGGTCAAACAACAAATGTACGTTTCAATAATGTGAAGGTGAATGCGTCTATTCCAGCGTCAACCTTTAACTTTGTACCTCCAAAAGGTACGGACATTATTGATCAATAATTCTCATGAACGAAAAAAAGCAGACATCGGTCTGCTTTTTTTATGGAGAAATGTAAAGCAAGCAAGCTGAATTTAAGTGAAATTTAGTAGTATGCTGATATTCGCAGGTTGCTTAAATGAAGTGACTTGTGGTTTTGACTGTTGCTATAGGGAATTTTGGGATGAAAAAAAATCATATGAATAATATAGCTTGGGCTGTTTCAGCTGTGGTTTTAATTGGGTCATTAACGGCCTGTCATCCTCGAAATGAACCTGTTGAAGGTGCAACGACGGAACAGAAGCCAGTGGTCGTCGCTGATGCGATTCCACTTATTCAATCGAAATCTGTTGCGATGCAATTGCCGAAAGCACAAGCTTGCGATGCGGAAGGTTGTACCCAATATACGATTCAAACGGTTGAAACCAATGTTGATTGGATTAATCAATATTTTACTGACCGAATTAAAAAGGCAGATCCGATTGCATTTTCAACTGAGCCGAATCAAAAAATTGATTTATCGGACAAGACGGATGCAGGCTTAAGTCAAAGTACCACTTCTGTTCGATACATTAGTCAGTGGGGGCATATTGCAACTTTTGCGATCGAAAGCTATACCTATGCAGCGCATGCTGCTCACGGCATGTCTCATGTCGAATATGTCAATTTTGATTTAAAAGCCAAAAAACGTTTGGCTTTACAAGATGTCTTGGTCAAAGGTGCAGATGCGAAAGTGATTAGCGCATTATTTGATGCCAACTATATGTGGTTAGATAGTCACGATATTGAACGTTCAAAACTACAATTAAGCGATAATTTTTATTATGGCGCGAACGGGATCGTATTTGCTTATCCGCTGTATGAATTGGCGAGCTACGCAGAGGGCATGCCTGAGCTAAAACTTCCATATTTTATGGCTAAAGGGCTATTTAAACCTGAATATTTACCAAGTTTGCCAAATTACGAAACCAAATAAGACAATTTGCAGCAAGATTATTGGTCTAATAAGGGGCAGCTGTAAGCTCGGTCACTGTATTTTTGAGTGTTAAGAGCTTACACTATAGCCAGTTTTTTTCTTTACTTAAGATTGGCTATGATCGACCCGAAATTACTCAGAAATAATATTGAGGCTGTAAACTTAGCCTTAGCAAAACGTGGTGTTCAACTCAACGTAGCAGAGTGGGCAGACCTTGAAGCTCGCCGTAAGGAAATTCAGTCTAAAACTGAGTCGTTACAAGCTGAACGTAATGCTGGTGCAAAACAAGTTGGTCAAATTAAAAAAGCTGGCGGTGATGCATCTGAAATCATGGCACGTATGTCTGCCATTGGTGATGAAATTAAAGCGGCAGAACTCGCACTTTCTGACCTTCAGGCTGAACTCGAAGCCAAATCTTTATCGATTCCAAATTTACCTCATGAGTCTGTGCCAGAAGGTAAAGACGAAAATGACAATGTTGAAGTTCTAAAATGGGGTACACCACGTCAGTTTGATTTTGAAGTCAAAGACCATACTGATCTTGGTGAAATGATGGGTGGTTTAGAATTTGAAACCGCAACTAAATTGACAGGTACTCGTTTTAGCGTACTCAAAGGCCCATTGGCGCGTTTACAACGTGCAATTACCCAATTTATGTTAAATACACATACCTTGGAAAATGGCTATACCGAAGCTTATGTACCTTATTTGGTTAATGCAGACTCTTTACGTGGTACAGGCCAATTGCCTAAATTTGAAGAAGATTTATTTAAACTTCAAGGCGAAAAAGAATACTACCTGATTCCTACTGCAGAAGTGCCTGTAACCAACTTCGTGCGTGACGAAATCATTGACCCAGAACGTTTGCCATTAAAATATGCAGCGCATACACCATGTTTCCGTAGTGAAGCAGGTTCGTATGGTCGTGATACGCGTGGCTTAATTCGTCAGCATCAATTCGACAAAGTTGAAATGGTTCAAATTGTAAAACCTGAAACGTCAATGGAAGCATTGGAACAGTTAACAGGTCATGCTGAAGGAATCTTGCAAGCGCTTGGTTTACCATACCGTAAAGTCGTGCTTTGCGGCGGCGACATGGGCTTTGGTGCAATCAAAACGTATGATTTAGAAGTTTGGGTACCAAGTCAAAATACCTACCGTGAAATTTCATCTTGCTCATGCATGGGTGACTTCCAAGCACGCCGCATGAAAGCGCGTTACCGTGCTGACCAAAAGAAAACTGAGTTTGTGCACACGCTGAATGGCTCAGGTTTGGCCGTTGGCCGTACTTTACTTGCCGTGATGGAAAACTATCAACGTGCAGACGGTTCAATTGAAATTCCAGCAGTACTTCGTCCATATATGGGCGGTGCTGAATTTATCGATTAATAGTCGATAAAGTGCATATATTTGTGCACAAAAATTGCTTAAGACAATCAGATTTAAACTATTGAGGTCGTGTGTGGATATCTTTCCAATCTCTTTGAAGTTGCAGCAGCAACCTTGTCTGATTGTTGGTGGTGGTCGAATTGCATATCGAAAGGCTGTGCTGCTTGCAAAAGCGGGCGCTCAGCTGACAGTTTGCTCACCTGAAATTGAAGATGATTTATTGAGCTTGGTTAATAAAACCCAAGGTCAATATCTCAACTCGATTTATCACGAATCGGTTTATCAAGAAAATGCCATTGCGCTGCGTCAGTTTCGTTTAGTGATTGCAGCAACCAATGACAAAGCTGTCAATCAGGCGGTATTTGAAGCCTGCGAAGCTGAAAATGTCTTGGTCAATAGTGTTGATGATCCGCCGCATTGCCGTTTTATGGTTCCTGCGATTATTAACCGTTCTCCGCTGGTCATCTCCGTTGCATCCAATGGCACATCGCCAGTACTCTCGCGTCAAATACGCACCCAGTTAGAAAGCTCAATACCGCATGGCATGGGCAAACTGGCTGAGTTCTCAGGTAAGTGGCGCGCAGCCGTTAAATCCAAAATCGTCAATCCAGATGAACGCCGTATTTTTTGGGAAGACTTGTATGCAAGTCCGCTCAAAGAGCAGGTATTTAATGACAATTTGACCGAAGCCAATCGTTTGATTGAACAGGCCATATTGGAATGGAAACAGCCGAAAGGCGAGGTGTATTTGGTGGGTGCAGGGCCGGGTGATCCTGAACTGCTGACCTTAAAAGCCCTGCGTTTAATGCAGCAAGCGGATGTGGTGATCTATGACCGTTTGGTTTCTCAGCCGATTATGGACCTCTGCCGCCGTGACGCTGAAAAAATTTACGTAGGTAAAGCACGATCTAATCATGCTGTTCCGCAAGAAGGCATCAATGCCTTACTGGTGAAATATGCAAGTGAAGGCAAACGTGTCTGCCGTTTAAAAGGCGGAGATCCATTCATCTTTGGCCGCGGCGGTGAAGAAATTCAGGAACTTTTTGCGGCAGGCGTTGCCTTCCAAGTCGTTCCAGGGATTACTGCTGCATCTGGTTGTTCGGCTTATGCAGGGATTCCTTTAACGCATCGTGATTATGCGCAAAGTGTACGCTTCCTGACAGGCCATCTGAAAGAAGGTTCGCCTGAGCTGCCTTGGAATGAGTTGGTTTATCAAAATCAAACGCTTGTGCTGTATATGGGCTTGGTCGGTCTAGAAAAAATTTGTGAGAAACTCATCGCGCATGGGCAGCGTTCAGACATGCCTGTCGCATTGGTTTCTAAAGGGACGACACCTGAACAAACAGTCGTGGTCGGGACATTGGCAGATATTGCATCTAAAGTCAGTGAATACCAAATTCAGGCGCCTACATTGACGATTATTGGTGATGTGGTGAGTCTGCGTGAACAGCTTCAATGGCTGGATTGATGGATGGCCTATTATTTTGCTGGCTATTATTTGTTGCGGCTTAAACAGCATGCATTATTGAACAGGGCTAATCAATTTATTCGTACTTGCAGTTCTTGCATTAATGATCATTTGATTAGCGATTGGTCTTATTCATGCGTTAAAAATGCA
This sequence comes from Acinetobacter sp. YH16044, assembly GCF_013417145.1. Lineage (NCBI taxonomy): Bacteria > Pseudomonadati > Pseudomonadota > Gammaproteobacteria > Moraxellales > Moraxellaceae > Acinetobacter > Acinetobacter sp. YH16044. The sequence continues at coordinate 109,787 of NZ_VPEK01000006.1, read as the reverse complement.
CATTTTAAAATAGAAGATGTACAAAGCCAGTTTAATTTGTCTAATTTGCAATTGAGTAACTTGCGGAAGTGGGCTGATCAACATAGTTTGCAAGATCAGGTTGGTTGGATCAGCCTCTTTTACGATATTGAAACTGCTTTAGAATATAAGCATAAATTCTTTGAGCATTGTCAAAATGTTCACTTATTATCAATGTATATTGATGAAGAATATAGACAGGATATTCTTGAAATTTATAAACCTGCTTTTCCTAATATAGGAGAGGTCGGCCTTTATGCATGTTTGAAGAAGGTAATTGTTGAACCTGAAGATACAAATGAATTACTTTTAGGCTATGACTATATTGGCATAGAACCTTGTGGAGATTTTCACAGTTTTCATTGTCACCATCTTGCAGATAGGCTTTGTGAGAAATTCAATTTAGAACTTAATTACAATAATTTATTTGATGATTCTTCAAGACAGTCTGAAATTGAAGATTTTCTAAATGATGAATCGTCAGGACTTGAAGCAGTCCCATGGGGGATTGCAAAAGTGAAGTTGGTCAAATCTTGGTAAATATGTATTTATCAAACAATTTAATATAGAGAAAATACGTGATACATGTTGTTTTATACGAGCCAGAAATTCCTGCAAATACAGGGAATATCATTCGTTTATGTGCCAATACTGGAGCGCAGTTGCATTTGGTCAAGCCATTAGGTTTTGAGCTGGATGATAAAAAACTTCGCCGCGCAGGTTTGGATTATCATGAATGGGCACACATGAAAGTGTGGGAAAACTTTGAAGAATGCCTTGCGGGCTTAAAAGCGCAAGGTATTGAGATGGATGCCATTTATCCATTAACCACCAAAGGTTTTGAAACACCGCATACCTCTGATTTAAACCGTCCTGTAGCATTGTTGATGGGGCCAGAAACACGTGGTTTGCCAGAAGATGTCCGTATGATGTTCCCGAAAGAACATTGGATTCGCCTACCGATGGCACCAAATTCACGCAGTTTAAACTTGTCTAATGCTACTGCTGTGATTTTATATGAAGCTTGGCGTCAGCAAAACTTTAAAGAATTGGTCTAAGTGTGATCTGTTCAAAAAGCCGCTCTGTCGAGAGGTTTTTTATTGGGAGTGAGCACAGTGAACCATTTACAGCAATGAAGTTTTGTAAAATAAGGGCTTAATAACTTCAGCATCAATATAAAAATGTGTATAAGAACACTGTGAAGAAATAAAACGGGTACTTAAAACTTGAAATCTATAAATTTAAAAGCTTTTGGTGTCGTGATTGCGACCGGATTCATTTCATCAGTGAGTTGGGCTAATCCAACCGTATCAAACACAACGGAACAGACACCAGTCACCGTCACTGCAACTACAGAAAATGTTCCAGTTGTACCGAAGGTTGAGGTGATTAAGCCTTTTACTAAGGCTGAAGTACAACAGGGCATGCTGGAAATGCAGCAAAGACAAAATCAGCGTATTGAGGAATGGGGAAAAACACTAAAAGCCGACGATTTTGAGCGTACTTGGTATGGTGGTCGCCAATTGAAAAAAGCAAAGCGTCAGGAAGTATGTGGACTATATCAAGGCTTAGTCAATGAAACATACAGCTTGGCTCAAAAAAATAAAGCGCGTCTTAGCGTTGCTGATCAACAGCTAGTAGCAGATAGAAATCAATTTATTCAAAGTTTGGGATATGAAAAAAATATCGTAGATACCAAGATGGGTTTTAACTGCCGCTTAAAATAAGTGGTTTGTTGAAACCCTTTTGATCTATCTGAATGATCAATGTCCTTGATTCCGAAACATCAAGGACATGGAAAAGCTCGAGATACCTCATGAATTAATCAATTAAATTAAAGTCACTCAGTTCTGTTTGTAGATGTTTTGGATTATTTGCAAACAGCAGTTGACCGCTGGTGTATAACCAACCGAGTTGACCTTGCTGCTGAAGACGTTTCAGTAAGACGTCGTTAAATGTCGACGTTGCAAAGACAGTTTCACTAAAGACTTTAAACTCACCGACATTAGTGTTTTCGCTGTCTTTCATAAACAGCATGCCGTTTTTGGTGGTTGAACTCATATCTAAAGCACGGCTGACTAAGCGGTAACCGTCTTTAGCTTGCTCATCAATCAACTCCTGTAATTTTAAGCTGCGCTCTACACTATTGCTGCCGGTTGGGTAAGTTTTATAGCGATAGCTGTAAGTGCCATGGTGTGCGCTGCTATTTATACAGGTTGCAACTTTAGGACTGTTTTGATTGCCGTTCAGAATTTCAGGACGAAAACCTGTGAAATAGCTTTTGAATTGAATAATACGGCAGCCTTGGGCACCCAGTGTATTGAGCATAGTTTCCAGTTGCACTGGGTCTACGAGCGGGGAAACATAGCCGCTGTCATAGGTGTATGTTGCGGTATCATTTTCCTTCTTAATAAAATAATCTTTGAAATTCAGGGCATTGGTTGGTCTGACGCTATGCAGGTATTGATAGCCTGATTTGCCTTTTTCGTTTAACTGATTACGCCATGTAAAATAAATGTCAGCGGTAGAGGGTGCTGTACGATCTGCCACAACATGATTGAAACGCGTATTTTCATTGGCAAGTTTCATGTAGCTATTAACATTGCCATTGTCCAAAGTTTTAGAATCATAACCAATTAACTTATAACCACTTTGTCCCATTGTATTAAGCTGAGCCAAGAAGTTCACTGTGTCGGTGGTATTAATAAAACTCTCAGACTTAAAGTCTGCAGTTGTGATTTTGGCTTTCGGTTTTAAATTAGTGAAGAATTCATTGGAGTTTTTTGTATAGCAGCGGCTGTCCTTGAGTGGGTCAGTAATTAGACCGCGTTGCATGATGATATAGCTTGGATTTGAAATCGTCGCGTTGATCACGCAGAAAGAATGATTATTTAAAAAAGTTAAGACACGGTTGCTCGTCGCGCCACCTCTGACTGGTTGAAACTTAATCGCATGATATTCAAAGTTATTTAGAGCTGCAGCAGGCTGTATTTCACTCATAACCATGTCATGAAGTAATTGATAGCGTTTGGAAATAAATTCACCGCTGCAGGTTTTGCTTGAACTATTGTGTACCGCATATTTTAGTTCTTCGTTCAGTGTACTGACTGAATTTTCACTGGTTTTATGAATTGAAATTTGTGGTAAATCGCAATTACTGTTACCGAGGGCAGAGTTCCCTTGAATCCATTCACCTGTGAATTTATCCGCTACAGTTGTTGGCGTTGGCGTTGGCGTTGGCGTTGGCGTTGGCGTTGGCGTTGGCGTTGGCGTAGGTGTAGGTGTAGGTGTAGGTGTAGGTGTCGCGCCACCATCATTGGAGCTTGATCCACCACAGCCCACCAATGTCGTAAATACAGCAGCGATAATGCTGATTTTGTGATTATTATTCATGACTAGTGCTCAATAGAGTGAAGTTGTTATGTACGGCTGATGCAGTTGTATAAACTTTTAAAATCTAGATTTATTGAACAAGGTGTGACTCAATCCAGCCATTGCCATGTTCTGTAGTGACTTCGATCAAACCTGTTTTAGTCATGTTTCCCGCAAAAATAATATCTGCATTTTTTGACAGTTTATTAATGACTTGGCTCGATTTATCGGCAGTTTGATAAAGCGGTAGATTATTAATTTTAGGTCGGAGTTGCTGTCCCATGCTGAAACCATTTGCAGCATAACTTGAGTTAGTCGTGGCCCGACTACCTGTCCATTCTTTTGCGGTATTCGATACTTCTTTGGATGTTTCATTAAATTGATTCAGCGTATTTCTTAAATCACGCATGGTATCGGCAAAACCTGCATATACCGGTATTGAAGCTAAAGACAGACTGCTAACGATGACTAAATGACGAATTTTCATGAACTTTCTCCTTTACTTTGTTATGTCATTCCGCATGAGTTTTGTCGGATTCATAACATTCGCGGTGTTTAAATAATTATAAAATGCGAAAATTTAGCATTTTTAAAATAGATCATTTATACTTCACTTGTAAAGAGGGTGGAGTGGTGAAGATGAATGTAGAAAGCCAGAGTGAACATCTAAAGCAAAGTAAAAATTGGTATCAGTCCTTACCGGCGGAATGGCAAAATTGGTTGAATGAAAATATTGAAAATGGTTGCGATGTACAGAAAATAAGTCTAATTTTACAATCACATGGATTAAGCCCAAGGGTGGATCAATACTTATTTTCTGAAGATGAACAACTTTCAGAACAGCTGCAAAATGAACTTTTGGACTACAGTCTTGAGGGCTTAGAGACAGTTGAAATTTTAGAAAAAATTAAGCAAAAAAATATTTCAAATCATTTGATCATTCAGTTTTTAAAGCATGTAAACAATAACGTAATTTTTAAAAAACTGAAGCAACTACAGCAACAGCAGAATAAACAGCGTTGGCTATTGCAAGTGATGGGTCAATTAAATCAATTGAACAACCACAGTACATCCACAATCGATAGCATAGAAACACCTGATTTTGAAACATTTATAGAGCGGTATTATAGCCAGATGCGACCGGTCATTTTAAAAGGTGGGATGCAACATTGGCCTGCATTGCATAAATGGAGTCCTGAATATTTTGCACAGCATTTTGAAAATGAGTTGGTTGAAGTCCAGATGCATCGTGAGCAGTATCAAGATTTTGAAAAAAAATCGGTACAGCTGAAACGCATTATTTTGATGCAAGATTTTGTCGCACAAATCAAAGCCACTAAGCGTAGCAATGACATTTATTTAACTGCGAATAACGCCGCTCAAAATAAGCAGTTCATGCAAAAGATAAGTGAAGATCTAGGTGACTTCGCCAAAGGTTATTGTCAAAAAGAGATCAAAGATCGACATTTTTTATGGTTTGGTCCTGCAGGCACATTTACGCCACTGCATTATGACTTAACCAATAATATGTTGGCACAAATCTATGGACGTAAGAAAGTGACTTTGATTCCTGCATGGCAAATGCCGTATATGTATAACGATCATTGGGTATTCAGTCAGGTTTCAGACGTCGTAAAGGCTGATCTAGCAGCCTATCCACTGTTAGAAAACGTGACGCCGTTTGAGTGCATTTTGCAGCCAGGGGAAACCTTATTTATCCCAATTGGTTGGTGGCATAGTGTTGAAAGTTTAGATATGTCGATCAGTGTTTCTTTTACGCATTTTAATGTAAATAATCATTTTTTTACTGAATATCCTCAAGATCTCATCAGATAAAAATTGTGAAGTAGATTAAACAATGCGAAAATTTCACTTATGCAGTCTAATTTTCATGGCAATTCAATGAGCAAACTTCTCACTAATGAGGCAGATCAAAATTTACAGCAAGTATTGGTGCTGATGAATGAGCTGAGCCAATGGCTGATTCGCTCAGGTGTGGGATATACCGAGTTTACTGCTGCATTGAAACCGGTTTTTTTCCAACAAGCTGTACAAGAGTTAGAGCGTATCGATCAAAAACCGACGATTTCCGCGATCAGTTTACTTTCTGGCCTACACCGTAAAGACGTGACTGCTTATAAAGAAGTGATTTCTGAAGGTAAGGATTTGACCGAAGCGACTGTTTCGGAGCCGATTAGTGTGCCATCACGTGTGATGGGTTTGTGGCTTGCAGAAGGTTGGGGGGATTCTTTACCATTTAGCAGTGAGTCAGAAAATAGCTTTGAAATGCTGGTGAAAAGAATTTCAACAGAACGTCATCCGCGTTCAGTACTCAACGAGCTTATAAGGCTTGAAATTGCGACAGAAAAAGATGGGCAGATATATTTACAACAGCGTCGTTTTATTCCTGATCCTTCGCAGTTAGAAGCACGTAAAATTTTAACACGAAATGTTCAAGCGCATTTAGAAGCGGGTTTGCATAATTTATTGAATCCTGATGAAATACCTTACTTAGAACAAGCCATTTGTGCTGACGAATTAACAGAAGAATCGATTAATAAATTACATGAAATGAGCTTAGAGCTTTGGCAGAAATACTCACTACAACTTTTAAAACTTGCCGCGGAGCGTTGCGCAATGGATGACGGGAATCCTGAAGCAAATCGTGCATTTCGCTTTGGAGTTTATCAACATGATGCGAAAATTAAATTTTAAGACTTTAACCCTTTGTGGCTTGATCAGCGTTTTAGCGGGTTGTGACATAGAGTTTTTTCGAAGTGGTGGGGTTACAATTGAAGGTACAGGTGATCCAATCATTGATATCGGTCATGCAGGGGATGGCCGCGGAACAATTATCTTGGGGACACGATATTTAGAGTTTTCAGCTTCCGTGCAGGATTCTTGTTATGGCGTGGAACGTAAATTAGCCTTCCTCAATCCATTTGATCGTCAGTCGATTGACACAAAAACGTATGTAGAAATACCTGCTGCCCAAGCGGATCTTAATTCGCAAAATGTTCAATTGATCTTAAAAAATACCAATAGCGTACCAGTCACCATTCATTTGCAATGTGATATGCCATTAACCATGCAATTATTCGAGCAGGTTAGACCATATTTTCCAAAACAAGTATGTGATACACCTATAGATATCAAACTCTATCCACAACAACAGCATATATTTGAAGCAGCTGTAAATTTAGAGACTGTTGAAGATGGTATATGGTCACACGGTGATGGAGCATCGGTTGAATTAAAAGGCAATACACCAGACAAGTGTGAAGAAATTTCAATTCAATTTCAGCAATCTAGAAAATCCATACAACCTTAATTGGTATATTTAAAACAAAAAAGGCGCTTTAAGCGCCTTTTTTGTTTAGAGATAAACTTGATTAGAATTTATCATCAAATTCGTTATGTTGCGGCGCAGGGTGTTTAAAACCTTTGGTTTTGTATGCTAAATAACCAACACCAATAACAGCCCAAGCTAGTCCTAGTTTAAGTGCCATCTCATCAATTTCTAACCACATTAGGAATACACTGGCAAAACCAAGTGTAGGAATAATCACATAGTTAATGATTTCCTTTAATGATTTAGTTCTTCCATCACGTAATGCATAACGTGAAATTACAGAAAAATTGACAAAACTGAATGCAGTTAATGCACCAAAGCTGATTAGGTTAACAATATGCTCAAGATCAAGGAAACCCGCAGTAAGTGCAACTACACCAACAATTAAAATATTATAAGTTGGTGTGTGGAGTTTAGGGCTAATATGACCAAAAATCTTTTTGTTAATCACACCATCACGGCCCATGACATACATTAAGCGTGATACACCCGCATGTGCCGAAATACCTGAAGCAAGAACGGCGATAACTGCAAAATAGAGCACTAGATTTTTGAATGCAATACCAGTAATTGCGGTTAAAATTGTTGTGTTGCCAAGCGCTTCCAGCATTACCGGTTGTGATTCATCCAATGGATTAAAATACAAATTTGCATTGCTAGGGAAAAATAGCTGGATAAAATATGTGCTGACAATAAATATAATGCCGGCAATTAATGCGGTTGAGAAAATTGCTTTAGGCAAGGTTTTTTCAGCATCTTTGGTTTCTTCTGCCAATGAACTTAATGCGTCAAAACCTGTGAAAGAAAAACACAAAATTGTCGCACCGCCAATTAAAGCACCAATCGTGGTCATTTCATTCCAAAAAGGAGCAAGTGACCAAAGTCCAGCTTTATCTGGATTTAAAGTGCCATCTGCATAAACACCTTGGGTAAGGAGTAAGTAAACTTCATAAACAAAGTAGAAGATTACCCCTAACTGTACGAACACTATAGTACTGTTAAAGCGAGCGACAAAACGTGAACCAAATAAATTGATGACCGTCATAATTACAGTCAATCCAATTACCCAAATCCAGTTATTTACATCTGGGAATAAGGCTCTTAGATAAATATCTGCCAAGATAATGTTGACGAGAGGTGAAAGTAAATAATCTAGCCAAGATGACCAGCCAACCATGAAGCCAACGTTTGGGTGAATGGATTTTTGAGCATAGGTATACGCCGAACCCGATGATGGATAGCGGCGGATCATATGTCCATAACTGATTGATGTTAAAAGAATGGCCACAAGTGCAAAAATATAAGAAGTTGGGACATGTCCTTGACTTCCGTCTGATACCAAGCCAAAAGTATCAAATAAGGTTAGAGGCTGAATATATGCCAGACCAATAATGATGATATGCCACAGCACAAGATTTTTTTTCAGTTTTGCTGCAGATTGAGTCCCAGAGTAATTTGTCAACGGCGTTATCCTCTTATCGTTGATCAAGGATCAGTCATATTCTAAGGATCGTTTGAGACGAACGATCCCCCCTACGTTTTAAAACAAAAGTGCGCCAATCTACTCCAAATTGGTACATTTTGTCAGTAACTTTGAAATTATTTTTAGCAGAAATTATGCCAGTTTGATTAAAAAATAACTGATATTGCGTTCTGCAAGTGAAAAGCCCGATGTTTAAAAAAACATCAGGCTTAATTTTTCGCTATATTCGCTTATTTTTCAGCAATTACCAAGCTTTTTTTAGAATAGTTTTGAGGTCTTCTAAGCTGGCTTCTTTAGGATTATAAATAATCGATCCATCATTCAGTGCTTTCTCTGCCACTTCATCTAATTGAGCTTCAGTCACTTTACCTGTTTCACTCAAAGTACGTGGTAATTTGGTCAAACTAAACAAGCGGTCACGCATGGCTAAAAGCGTTGAAATAGCTTTTTCAGCGCGGAGGTTGGCCGGTGTTTGTGCATAAATATCAGGACCAGCCAGTGGTAATAGCAATTCAGCAATCTTATCGCCATTCACTTCTTTGTTGTATTCCAACACATACGGCAAGAATAAGTTCATGCATAAGCCGTGGGGCAGGTGAGCGACTGCACCCAGCGCATGACCTAATGAATGCACTAAACCGACCATTGAGTTCGAAAATGCAATTCCTGCCATCGTAGAGGCTTGTGCAAGTTCTAAGCGCCCATGTGCATCGCTGGTATTATCTAATACACCAAATAAGCTATTGCTAATTTTCTTGATTGCGGCAGTTGCATAGGCATCTGAAATCGGGTTCGCCGCCATGCACGTATAGGCTTCAATGGCATGCGTCATCGCATCCATCGCTGTCATTGCTGTAAGATGAGGCGGCAAAGTTTGCGTCATACGTGGGTCAAGAATTGCTGCATGTGGCATCAAATAATTCGATGCAAAAGCCATTTTAACATTCTTTTCAGGGTCAGAAACCACAGCGACCATAGTCACTTCTGAACCTGTCCCTGAGGTTGTTGGAATCACAAAAAATGGTTTTAAAGGTTTAGGTAAGTTGTGCGCACCTGAGTATTTCAGTAAGTCATCACCACCTTCAGATACCAAGATGTTGGTTGCTTTAGAGGTATCAATCACTGAACCGCCACCGACGGCAATAATGGCATCACATTGGTTGTCGCGGTAAAGTTGAGCCGCTTTACGTACGGTTTCTAGACTTGAGTCTGGCGGAACATCATCAAAAATATAGCCAATCACCGTCTCGGTACTTTCAAATGCCGCTTCAATCGGTGCAAGTAATTGATTACTGCGAACGCCTTTGTCAGTAATGATCATGGGGCGTTTAGCACCTAAAGTAGACAGTTCGAATGGAATGTGTTCTAAAGCAGCATGGCCAGCAATCACTTTTACAGGACAGAAAAATTCGTAATATGGTTTAGCCATGTGTTATGCGCTCCGTTTTAAATAAGACTGGGCTACTTTTAAATAAATATTTGCAGCACCGCTCAGTTTTTCTTTTAGGCTTAAATGTGTTGGATATTCTTTGACAGCCAATTCAGCCACCAATTTAGGTAAAATTAACGCTTCCATTTTGTTGAGACAACGCACCAGTCGGATGGCATAAGACAAATCACCATCGGCGATCATGCGGTCATTGGCAAAGGCTTGTGCGGTACTTTCTTGAAATGAGAAGACCAAAAAGGCATGATTCAAATGCTTAAACGTAATGGTTAAGTCAGGCTTTTGAGTGCCGGGTGTGAGGAGTTTGAGTTGATGGTCTTCCGTGACTTGCGCGACAAATGCAGCACCATTAGGAAAAACATTCATAGATAAAATAAAATTAACTGGAAATTTAGCAACTTCTTGTTTAATTTCTTCATCGACCTGGCTCGCCATGACCAGACCTCTGCCAATCACATCCATCATGAGTTTGACATAGGCCTGCTGGAGCGCGGGTTTAACGGATTTAGTTGCAATCACGTGTACATCCCTTATCTATAATTATTAATTTAGAGCTTTTACTCTAAATTATTTTATTTGAGAAAGCAAAGTCTTTTATAGTTGTTTGACTGTTACGTCTTTAAAGTAACCACTGTTTTTCAAAGTATCAATGATATCGACGCATAAGTTTTCAAATTTAGGGTAATCTTGCACCAAATCTTGTATACGAACCATTTCTAATCCAGCATAGCCACATGGATTAATGGTATGAAAACCAAATAGATCACAATCGATATTCAGTGCCAAACCGTGATAACTGCGGCCTTTACGAATTTTAAAACCGAGAGAACCAATTTTGCGTTCTGCAACATAAACACCGGGTGCATCAGGCTTGGCATAAGCGTCGATGCCGTACTTTTTCAGCAGTTCGATCATCAAGTTTTCTGCATAGGAAACCAGCGTACGCACGTTCCAACCTAAGCGATTTAAGTCAAACATGAAATAAGCGACCAACTGACCCGGTCCATGCCAAGTGACTTGTCCACCACGGTCTGTTTGTACCACAGGGATGTTACTTTGCACCAAAATATGTTCAGGTTTGCCAGCTTGCCCCTGAGTTAATACATCGGGATGTTGCAATATCCACAGCTCATCAGGTGAGTTTTCATCTCGCTGTTCAGTGAGAGTTTTCATCTCTAAAAAGCGGTCTGCATAAGGGGTAAGGTGGTTATATTGACGAATGATTAATTCGGGTTTTTGAACAGTTTCAGTCACGTATTTCGTGTCCTTTTCTATCAAAGTCATGTATGGATTATAATGAATTAGACGTACAAAAGGGGGGTTAAATACTGAATTACTTGAGGGTATTACTATTATACTTAGACATAAAAAACACGCTCGAAAGCGTGCTTTTTTATTTAAATCAACAGAATTACAGCGCGGTACGAATGTGTTTACAAGCTGCTAAATCCGCATAGACCGCATGTACTTGTTCTAACTCTTCGAAACGTAATTGAGCAGTAATTGAATGATATTTACCTGTACGAGATGGAGTCACAGTCATTTTACTGCCATCAAAATCAGGAAAATGTTTAACAAAAATTTCATTCACTGCAAGGCGAAGTTCTTCACCTGCATTACCAATCAATTTAATAGGGTAGTCCATAGGGAAGACCCAAAGATGCTCTTGCAATTCACGTGAAGGAGCGCGATTAGTCATATCAGTCATGGGACACCTCATTATTTAAAAATACCTGCAATGAGCAGGTATTTGGAATTATTTGCTACATGCTCATAATATGGGGCGGAAAACCCCATATTCAAGCCTGCATTGTCCTAGTTATAGGTTAATCATTCTCAAGGAATGAACGCAGATGTTCTGAGCGTGAAGGATGACGTAATTTACGCAATGCTTTCGCTTCAATCTGACGAATACGTTCACGTGTTACGTCAAACTGTTTACCCACTTCTTCCAAGGTATGGTCGGTTGGCATATCGATACCGAAACGCATTTTCAAGACTTTCGCTTCACGTTCAGTCAAGTTTTCAAGAACTTCACGTGTTGCTTCTTTTAAGCCTTCTGACGTTGCAGCGTCAATAGGAGAGGTGATATTACCGTCTTCAATGAAGTCACCAAGATGCGAATCTTCATCATCACCAATTGGTGTTTCCATTGAAATTGGTTCTTTCGCGATTTTAAGCACTTTACGAACTTTCACTTCGTCCATTTCTAGACGTTCACCTAATTCTTCTGGTGTAGGTTCACGACCCATTTCTTGAAGAAGTTGGCGAGATACACGGTTGATCTTGTTAATGGTTTCGATCATGTGTACTGGAATACGAATAGTACGTGCTTGGTCGGCAATCGAACGCGTAATCGCCTGACGAATCCACCAAGTTGCATAAGTAGAGAATTTATAACCACGACGATACTCGAATTTATCCACCGCTTTCATCAAGCCAATGTTACCTTCTTGGATCAAGTCGAGGAATTGCAAACCACGGTTGGTGTATTTTTTCGCAATCGAAATTACCAAACGTAAGTTAGCTTCAACCATTTCCTTTTTCGCACGGCGAGCTTTCGCTTCACCAATCGACATACGTTTAGAAATGTCTTTGATGCCTTTAACATCTAAACCAAGTTCTTTCTCGATGTCAGCGATTTTTTGTTGGAATGCCAGAACGTCAGGGCGGACTTTTTCAAGATAGCCTTTCATTTCTGCAGGTGCTTTAGCAATTTGTTCATCTAACCAAGCAAAGTTAGATTCTTGACCTGGGAAAGACGTACGGAATTGAGTACGGTCCATACGACCACGACGTACTGCATAGCGCATAACTTCACGTTCAGAAGTACGGATTTGGTCATGGGTATTACGAATCAAATCAGAGATGATGTCGAATAAACGTGGTGTGAATTTGAACATCATGAACACAGTTGCAAGTGCTTCAAGTGCAGCAGCAGCTTCTTTACTGTTACGCCCATGTTTTTCAATTGCAGCTTTAGTGACTAACCATGCTTGTTCAAGCTCAGTGAAACGTGCTTTAGCAATTTCAGGATCTGGACCAGATTCGCCTTCAGAATCATCATCACCTTCAGACTCTTCTTCTTCATCGTCATCATCAAGTTTGACATCTTTAGTTGGCTTGTTGGTTGACGCTTCATCTTCATCGATCTCAGAATCATCTTCGTCGATCACTTCAGGGATGGCTTCGTCAGATTCTGGATCTAAATAACCAGAAAGAATATCAGCTAAACGGCGTTCACCCGCTTCATAATCTTTATATTCTTGCAATACAACTTCGACTGCATTTGGCCAATAAGCAATAGAATGTAAAACGTCACGAATACCTTCTTCGATGCGTTTTGCAATGCTAATTTCGCCTTCACGTGTCAAAAGCTCAACTGTACCCATTTCGCGCATATACATACGCACAGGGTCAGTGGTACGACCGGGTTCATTTTCAACAGATGCAAGTACAGCAGCGGCTTCTTCTTCAGCAACTTCGTCAGTCGCTTCGCTGCCACCTTCAAACATTGTATCGTCAGTTTCTGGTGCACGATCATGTACCGGAATACCCACGTCATTCAACATCTGAATGATGTCTTCAATCTGTTCACTTTCAGTGATTGAGTCCGGGAGATGATCGTTAACCTCGGCGAAAGTTAGGTAACCTTGCTCTTTGCCTCGGCTAATCAGAGCCGCTACTTGAGAAGTAGGGGAAGTCATATCGCTCATCTTTGCTTACTCTTCGTTGAATCTGTGGCAGTAAAAAACCGTGCATTTTAGCACGATCGTCTCATTAAATCTTGTTAATAGCTGGCTTATCCCATTAGGACGGTACAGCATCAAGCTGTCCAATGAGATATTAAAAATTTAAATTCAGTAATTTAGGTGGGGCTGAAATTGTTGTTTTCAAGTTCATCCCATGCATCGATTATTTTACGAGTCATCTTTGACTGTCATAAAAATGAAGGACGCAGGGTGGATTATATCATGCCACAGGTTTTGGTAAGAAAAAAAGACCTATTTTTAAAGTTTAGTTGTTAAAAAAACAAATAAAACTTGACAATATTTTATATCCCATATAAATAGCGGCTAGACCCCTTCAATTTTTTTCATTATGAGGTAGTTTTGGTGTCTTCTACAGATTTTGAACTAGATGATAACTACGGTGATGATGATGTGAATTTCGATGAGGCCAGTGCAAAAACTAGCGCGAAAGAATCGTTAGAAAAGCGCCGACTTATTGATGACCTTCTGGCTCAGCGCCGTCTTGAACGTGAGCTTAAAGATTTTGATTACGACATCGACGATGACGATGATTTTGATGACGAAGAAGACTAAATAGCGATTTAGCATAGCGCTTGAAAATGCTATGCTTACGCATTAAGTTTCTAACTCTGGATTTGAAATGAGTGCTTTAGATTTAGACCTTTTGAGTGACTATCTAGACGGCGATGACAACGAGCATGGTCTAGATTTTGCAGCGACTCATGGTTTTTTGTGTGCAATTGCAGTAGGCCCAGCTTTTGATAAATGGCTAGACGAACTTTTTGATAACAATCAGAAAAAAGTACCTGCTGAAATTATTGCGCAAGTAAAAGCATGGCTCGAATCGATTCGTCAGAATCTTGCCAATGAAGATGGTATTGAATTTCCATTTGAAATTGAAGAAGCCGATGTTGAATCAAGTCTTGGTGACTGGAGTGTTGGCTTCGTTGATGCCATGTTCCTAAACGAAGATGCATGGTTCACCGACGAGTTTGAAGAACAATTGGTTGATTTAACTTTGCCAATCATGGTGTTCAGCGGCATTGATGAAGAAGATCCACAAATGGAATCTTTCCGTCGCAATGGTCAGTTGATGGATGAACTTGCAGAAGAAATCCCAACCAATTTGAACGAATTATATTTGATGTATCACACACCAAATTAATTTCGACGAAATTTAAAAAAAGCACCTTGGGGTGCTTTTTTTAGCGCCGTACTTTTTTAATTCAAAATCAATCTTAATGCTTAACTGCGTTTGGCTTTTAAAAAGCTTTTCGCCATCCATCCAAAAGATAAAGCCAACACAAGATAATGGATCAGTAGCGTAAAGCTGATAGCAAGCAGCCAGACCCAAGCGGGTAATTGCGTTAGCGCCATTTGAATAAAGGCTTGGGTTTCAGGGAAGATCAAGAGACAAATGACTGTAGCAACGACACTGATGAGAACCGAAGCTAAAATACAGCTCCAAATCAAAGTTCGCTTTTCTAACTTATTTGGCACTCGCTGATGGTCTTTAACAAAGCTGGATGCCGCAGCAAAACCGCCCACGATGAGACAGGTAATGGATGAACCACCGGGTAAATCAAAGAAAGACTCTATGGCTGCGACAGCGACCATGGCGAGGGCATAAGCAATGCTAAATGTGATAATGTATTTTTTCATTATTTAATGTTCATGTTTTCGTTTTATAAAGAGCGAGTATAGCTTGCCCGAAGTTTCTTCACTCAATTTTAAGTTTCAGTGAAGGGTATTGATTCAAATTCTAACGGAATAAGTTAAAAAAATTTATAATTTTTTAGCGCAGTAGTCTGCATACCAACCGTAGGCAATATGAAATATCGTGCCATGAATGGCGACCATGCAGAGCATAATTACAGCAGTTAGCCCAATGCCTGCATTATCCACAGACTTCATAATGCTTTCGGCATTGGGATTCATCAGCACCAAGAACAGCACAAAAAAGCTACCAATGATGATTGCAACGGCACTGGAGCCCCAAACCAGTTGGATCTTTTCATGGTTGCTAGGCACACGTTGTTCTTTCTTTACAAAATGCCCAACGCTGATTAATGCACATGCCACCAATGTAGGAATTAATGTAATACCACCAAGATTTAATCCAAAAATTAATACGGTAATCAAAAGCACCAAGGCGATGCTATAAACAGCAGCAAAGTGTAGGAGATAGTGTTTCATTTAAGCCCCAAAACAAAAAATTAACGAGGTCGACGTTGATGTCGACGGTACAAAATCCAAGCAATAATGATGACTGTGATCAGAATAATCACATGGCCAACTTTACTAAATATTTGCTGCATTAACTGCTGATTTTCACCTAAATAAAAACCCATACAAGCTAAAAAAGTGGTCCAAATAATCGTACCTAAACCACTATAAAACATAAACTTCCAAAATGGCATGCGGCTCATTCCAGCAGGAATACTAATGAGAGAACGCACAGCTGGAATCATTCGTCCGAAAAATACAATGCGGTGACCGTATTGCTCAAACCATGCTAGAGATTTTTTTACATCTGCCGATTTGATAAATAAATACTTTCCATAGCGATCGACGAAGTGAAAGATGGATTCATGCTTAAATTTATAGCCAATCCAATATAGCAATGCAGCCGCCAGTAAAGAACCGACACAACCTGAAATAATGACACCAATGAGGAGTAGTTGACCTTGGGAGGCAGAATAGCCAGCCGAGGGCATAATGATTTCTGAGGGGATTGGGGGGAAGACATTGTCAAGAAACATGAGCAGGGCAATACCGAGATAACCCAATTGTTCCATGATTGAAATGATCCATTCAGTTAAAGTCATGGTAGCTAAGGCAGAGAAAAGGTGTATTTATCCTATGTTGAAAAGCGCAGTGGGTAAAGTTCCGTTTTAAATATTCCTGAAACCACCTAAGTAAAACAACAAATATTGAGTTCATCTTGTATTAAGTAGCACGTAGGCTGAATTAGAAGGAAAATGTATCAATGCGTGAGGGCATTAAGCAATGCTGAATGATATAAGGCTGAATAATTGAAAGGCTTGGATCATAGTTTTTATAGTATCGAGTGTACGCTGTTCAGTTTGGATTTTATTTTGATGTCGGAGCTTTAGCAGCTTTAAAAAATTGTTTTATATACTGAACAGCGTAGGACTAGGTTGCAATAAATGACGTTGCAAGGTGCGTAAATTAATCATCATGTTCCATATTTAACAGTGTGTGAATATAGACTTGGCGTAAGCTTAGAGATAAAGCAAATGGAATCACACACAGTCCAAGAATGTTGAGCATAGTGGGTTGTAAGTGCAATGTATAAGCAATAAATAAGGCAAAAATTGCACCAATGCATGTAGCAATACTGACTATCAAAATATGCGACTGTTGGTTAAGGAGGTGTTTTAATTCTCCTACACTTTCTTTTACACGGGGAGCGGGTAAAGCAAGGCGCCTTGAGGTTGCAATTGGAGAGTTGATTAATTTTGGCATAATGCTTTCCTTTTCAATTATCTATAATGATTTTCTCGGATCAATTGATCAGAATAAGCATAAATGCGCGAACTGATTCTCGTAAATAACCAGATATAGTTATTTTGTCAAAAAAATTAAGTCACTGTTGAGAATGCGTAAAAAAAGCCCTAAAAATAGGGCTTTTATTTATATATCGTTACAACAAATTTTCCTTAGAGACGCTTACGTTTTGCTGCCACAATTTGTGATTGACGCATACGGAAGCCTGCTTTTTGCTGTTCAGTAGTTTTGTCGATACAGTATTTGCATGATACGCCGTGTTCGTAGCTCGGAAGTTCAACTTCAGCAGGAGCCAGTGGCCAACCGCATGCGTGACATTTGATATTTTCGCCTTCTTCCATACCGTGAGTGACAGCAGTACGACCGTCAAATACGAAACATTCACCTTCCCACATGCTGTCGGAAGCAGGGGTTTCTTCTAAATATTTTAAGATACCGCCTTTAAGGTGATAAACCTCATTAAAGCCTTCTTGAAGTAAAAGTGAGGTTGATTTTTCACAGCGAATACCGCCTGTACAGAACATGGCAATTTTCTTATCTTTATGTTGCTCAAGCTCTTTTTTCACGTATTCAGGGAATTCACGGAAAGTCTCAGTTTTCGGGTCAATCGCACCCTTAAATGTACCTGCTTTGTACTCATAGTCGTTACGTGTATCAATTAGGATTACGTCATCACGTGTAATTAGTTCATTCCATTCTTTAGGATCAAGATAGTGACCGACTAAATCACGTGGTTTCACTTCCACACCTAAAGTCACGATTTCTTTTTTCAGTTTGATCTTCATTTTACGGAATGGTTTATCCGTACTATGCGATTCTTTGTATTCCATCGCATTGAAGCCTTCATTGAGAAGGAATTGATGGATGATATCTACAGATTTACGGTCACCGGCAACAGTACCGTTAATACCTTCACCTGCCACAATTAGAGTACCGCAAAGGTTGATGGTTTTTACCAAGTCTAAAAGACGTTGTTGAAGATCGGCAGGATCTTGAACTTCTTTGAATTGATAAAGTGCGGCAACAACCCAACCAGAGGTCGCTTGCTGTTCTACAGGTGCAAGCTGTTCTACAGTAGCGTTCATGGAGTACTCCAAATGAATAAACAGGATAAAAATTAAGGCACACATTCTACCGTGATTTGGATGAATAAGCGAGTAAAGCGATGGCTTTTAACCACACATTTGATCATAGCTTCATTTCAGTAGTTTTAGCGTGTATAGTCATGCCGAGTTGTTTTTATCCCATAAATATTGATTGAATGGAGCCGGTTTTGAGTACTGATCGTCGAATTGCCTCGTTAACCCCATGTGCAGGGCGTTGTTCTACGGTATTTGGTGATTCAGTCTGTCGTGGTTGCCGCCGCTTTAACCATGAAGTCATAAAATGGAATACCTATACAGCAGAGCAACACACGGCCATTTGGTGTCGTTTAGATGCACAATTAGATCAAATTTTAATACCGATGTTGCCGCAAGCAGATCTCATCCATGTCGAAGGCTTTGTCTTGTCTAAGCGAGTTCGCTTACGTCCAGATGCAAGCAAAGGCCGTAAACTGTATCACGCACTCAAGCTCTGCGAAAAAAACCGTCATTTCACAGATGAAAGTGGACTCGGGATACATTACAAACAGGTGCGACCGTTGTGGGATGAATTTGAGCGTCGCGTTTTGGCACTCGCCACAGCCAGCTATGATTTGGCATTCTTAAGAGCAGATGCCATTCGCTTGCATTTATTGCAAAACATGGATGAAGAGGACTAAGTCCTCTTTTTTTATGTATGAAATTTATCGTGATCTAAAAAATAAGTGAAGGAATCTCAGCGTGAATTATTCGGAGTACTTTTTATATTGTGTGGCAGTCATCGTGATGATTGCAACGCCTGGACCTGTCATGCTGTTGGTCGCAAGTGCAGGCTTACAAGGCGGCTATAAAAAGGCATTTCAAACCATTGTCGGGACGAATTTTGCTTCACTGATTTTGATCGTACTGTCGGTGTGTATTTTAAAAGGCATTTTAAATGTGAATGCGCACTGGCTCGATGGCATCAAAATACTGGGTTGTATATATATTGCTTATATTGGGTTTGATATTTTAAAAGAAGTAACTATACAGCCCACTGCACAATCTCTGCAGTTAAAAGCAGCACAAGGGGGCTTTAAGCAAGGACTGATCGTGGGGATTTCAAATCCTAAGGATATTATTTTCTTTGCTTCATTTTTTCCGCAGTTTGTAGGAATTACTCCTCATCTTGATCTGAGTTTAATTGTGTTGACCCTGAGTTGGATCGTTTTAGATTTCGCAACTTTGTCTTTGGTGTATTTGTCTTTTCATCGATTGTCGAAATCACGCTGGTATAAAAAATTGTTGGCACTGTGTGGGCTGATTTTAGTGGTAGTTGCCATCTACGGGATCTATAGCATATTCACGGTTTAATTCTTAACTTGAAATGTGCAGTAAAAAATAAAAAAGGCTGATTCAATCAGCCTTTTTATGAATGTGTAGAGCTTTAATTAATTCGCACTAGAGATTGTGCTGTAAACGATATTGCACAATTTCGTCAATGGTGAGTACAGTCAAATGATGGGTTTGTGCATACGCTAAAACTTGTACGCCATTGGCCATTGTGCCGTCTGGGTTGGTTAATTCACACAAAACACCTGCAGGTTTTAAACCGGCCAGACGTGCCAAATCAATAGTCCCTTCAGTATGTCCACGACGGGTCAATACGCCGCCTTCACGCGCACGTAAAGGAAAAACATGACCCGGACGGTTTAAGTCACTAGCAACAGCACCATCTTTAATTGCGGCTTTGACTGTAGTTGTTCGGTCTTTTGCTGAAACTCCAGTAGTAACACCTTCCGCAGCTTCAATGGTGACGGTAAAGGCAGTTTTAAAATGGCTAGAGTTATCAGACACCATGGGTGGAAGTTCTAAATGATTAGCCTGAGCATCGGTTAAACACAGGCAGACAATCCCTGAACCGTCACGAATCATACGTGCCATGGTTTCTACAGTCAGTGTTTCTGCTGCAACAATCAGGTCGGCTTCATTTTCACGGTCAAAATCGTCCATGACTAAAACAGGCTTGCCTTGACGAATGTCTTCTAAGGCTTGCAGCATGCGCTGTTCTGCAGGTGGAAGGGCAGAAAAGAAAATTTCGGGTTGAATTAAACTAGACATTGAAACGCTCGCGTAAATTTTAGATACGGTTGAACATTTCAGGACATGTGAAATAGTGGCGTTACGATATATATTGAAAATGATCAATGATATAGAGATGTGACGTCGTCTTCTTTCATCCGGACTATACCGTCGGCTCAGGCATTGCACCTGATCTGCGAATCGCGTTTAAACGATTGGCTCGTGGGCTTTTTGCAGGGCGTTCAACCCAGCAAATTTACCACCGGTGGGGAGTTTCACCCCGCCCTGAAGCGATGTGTCTTGAGTATAGACCTGTTTGTGTGGTGATGGGGAATTATTGCGTAGAATCATTTGCAAAATTTTAGATAAGTAAAGTTATAAGATTGGATTTGTAAGCATTTTTATAAAGTGTGCCAAAGCATGCTATCGTGCCGATAAATCAACCATGATTGCATAATGATAAAAAATGACGCTTCCTCAGCATTCTCAGCAGCAGAATATAAAGCTGCATCGTTCACAGTTAGATCAAGAGTTTTCAACAGATCTGTTCCAAGATGTACAGGTCATTCGGTATCTGCAAGTGATCGGTGTTGCACTGATAGCAGCCAGTTTCGTGTATTTGATCGCGGCAAACTGGCTGATGTTACCCAAATTTATTCAATTGGCAATTCCAATGTTGCTGTTGGTACTGAGTGCTGTGACGAGTGTATATTTTGTAAGGCATGCTTGGATTCAGCAAAGCTTAGATGCTTTAAGTGCTTTGTTGCTCGGATTAAGTTTAGCTGTGATTGGGCAGGTCTATCAAACAGGAGCAGACAGTTATCTGTTATTTTTGGTCTGGGCTTTGCTGCTTTTACCTTGGTTATCTCGACCGAATATTGGAGTCTTTGCGTTACTGTGTTTGATCAGTCAATTGGCATTATTTTTATATTTTAAACAAAGCTATTTAATCGTTGATCATTCATGGTGGTATTTACTCTGCATGAATGTATTGACCGCAATATGTGTGACCTTGTGTTTGAAATATTATGCTGCACTGCGCTTTGTATTTGTTGCATTTATTACACTAATGTCGATGTATTGCATGTTTTTATACTGCGGAAATGGGGCAGAGCAGTATCAATGGCAATATTTAATTTTTGCATTGTTGCTTCCAATTTATCTGATTATCTATTTTTATCGACAACATCGTGCATTAGAAACCAGTTTACAAGCTGCAGGTCTCGCCGCGAGTTTCAGTATTTTGATTTTCCAATGGGCAGAACATATTTTATCTGACTCGAGTGCAGGATTGTTGGTTTTTGCCTTGCTGATATTTGCTTGGTTTGCGGTGATCAGTTGGGCACTGATGAAATTTCTGCCACAGACTAAATTTGCGGTTATTCCTTTAGCGATTGGGGCATGGTTCGCAGGCATTATTTTATCGAGCTTATTGCTGACCTATTGGAAGGCGTTTTCAATCGTCATGGGCTTAGTTTTTGTGGCTGTGGCTTGGTGGTTGATTCGACGAGCTAAAAGTATCTTTAGTCGCCAATTTGCTTACTGCTTATGGGTATGTGGCCAATCTGCGGTCTTCATACATACAGAGAGCTTGACCGATAGCATTGGGTTTATTTTAGTATTACAAATTGGCGTTATCTTGCTCTGTTTGTTTAGTCGAATGCATTGGTTTATTGTTTTTATTCAACTCATTGCAGGATATGGCCTTGCAGTGGCCACACTATTTGATGCCGATCTTTTTATGAGCGATGAACATGTCATCTTAGCTGTGATTGGATTGAATTATATTCTACTGATTTTCTTGCTCGGGAGTGCAACAGCTTGGTTGCACTCGATGTATCGAAAAAGTGTTGTGTTGTGGATGTTATGCATCGTATTGGCGGGTGTGGTGTTGCAGACCTTGTCAAATAACGTTCTACATTTTGAACAGACCCAACATGGTGTTCTTGACCTGTTTATCGTTTATCTACTGCCTGTGGTTTGGCTTGGCCTTTACATCGCAAATCAGCAAAAACAGACGGGGCGCGAAAAATGGCTGTTACTGCTATTGGGCCTTGTGCTGATTGCGATGGGCTATTTTGAAATTTTCTTGTTATTGGTTTTATTGGCATGGGCGCAGGTCTATCAGCAATCTTTGGTTAAAGCCCTTTGCATCGTGTTGATCATTTTTAGCTTATGGATGCTGTATTACAATTTAGGGTTGAGCTTTTTACTGAAAAGTTTAACGATTTTGATCTCTGGTCTTTTGCTGCTTGGCATCACCAAAATGTTAACTGCGATACAGCATAAACAAGGGGAAGGAGCATGATGAACATACTCAATAAAAAAATGCTTCCTATTGGTTTGGCTGTACTCAGTATTCTTTTATTTGTACTGATGATTGCACGGCATGAATGGCATCTGGCAAACAGTCAGAGTATTTATGTAAAGCTGCAACCGGTCGATCCTCGCTCTTTGATTCAAGGAGATTATATGGCCTTGAATTATCAGCTCTATTTTGGTGGTCAGCCTTCTGAAGAGCAATCTGCTAATGGGCAGGCTGCCAAAGCGAACAAAGAAGAAAATGTACACCGTGACTATTTTGTAGATCAAAAAAGTATTGTGAGTTATGTGCAGCTTGATGCACAGCGTAGAGTGATTCGAACCAGTTTCAATCCAAAGTTATTAGTGCAGTATCCAAGCTCATCTACAAAACTGGTGCTCAAAAATCCTGACAATAGATTTGAGGGTTTATATCCCGCTGCAAGCAGCTTTTTGTTTGCCGAAGGCTTGGAACCGTGCTATCGCGATGCGCAATTTGCAGAGCTGAAAGTACAGGAAAATGGTCAGCCCTTATTGGTGGGTCTAGTGGGTGAAAACCTGCAGTCACTTCTGTGTGAGCAGAAGAAAGTTTGGTGGAAGGGGCCACGAAGTGAATAAAAGCGGATTATGTGATTGATCGCATAAAAAAGCCCGCAAATTTGCGGGCATTTAGAATCTTTGAATGCTTGAATTAAGCAACTTGAACTGGAATACAGTTCGCTGTGTGGTTCACTGTGTTATTTGGGTTCGCATAGACTAAACGTGGCTTATGTACATTTGCTTCAGCTTCTGTGAAATCGCCAAAAGTTGCAATAATCATCAAATCACCAATATCTGCTTGGTGAGCAGCACCGCCATTTACAGAGATAATGCCAGAACCTTCTTCACCACGAATGGCATAAGTGGTAAAACGCTTACCATTAGTCACGTTCCACATATGAATTTCTTCATATTCACGGATACCGGCTAAATCTAGAAGAATACCGTCAATTGCACAAGAACCTTCATAATGTAATTCTGCTTGTGTAACGACGCAACGGTGGATTTTAGCTTTTAATAAACGAGATAGCATGGCTAGCGTCTCCTTGGTAGACCTAAGATCGTATCTTATGGTGGAACAATCTCTTGAATGCTGGGTGAGCAGTCAAATGCAAGCGCATTTTGCTCTGAAATCATTCAGATGGCAATAAGTATTGTTCAACAATTTGTGGAATTGTCAGTTCTATTTGTAAGCATTGATCTGGTTCATGGCTTGCTGAATCTCACCACTTACCAACAATTTAGTACGTGATAAGGCATGTGCAATTGCATCATCCATTAAACCTTGTTCACTACTTGGTGCTTTACCTAAAACATGGCCTGAGACACGTTCTTTAGAACCAGGATGACCAATACCAATACGTAAACGATGGAAATTTGGACCAATATGCGGGACGATATCGCGTAAACCATTATGACCACCATGACCACCGCCCGTTTTCAGGCGAATGACACCCGGGTTCATATCGAGTTCATCGTGTGCGATAAGCATTGCTTCAGGAGCAATTTGATAGAATTTGGCGAAGGGAACAACACTTTGACCTGAGAGGTTCATAAAGGTTGTGGGTAACAGCAGACGAACGTCTTGACCTTCGATATTACCACGACCACTGATGCCTTTATATTTAGGATCAGCTTTAAGTTGGATGCCATATTGTTCTGCAAGGCGTTCTACAAACCAGAAGCCTGCATTATGGCGGGTTTGGGCATACTCAGAACCTGGGTTACCCAAACCAACAATCAGTGAAAGTTTGCTCACTCATTTACACCATTTAACACTTATGCGCGTTTGAAGTCAGCGTGCATAGGAGTGTTTTTAGCTGGGTGACGTTGTAAAGCTTGGATTTTAACGCTTTCAGCTTTACCGTCGATGTTGATTTCAACAACTTCTTCAAAGAACGCGTTGCTTTCTAAAGCTTTAACAAGTTCGCGAAGTTCTAAAGTAACTGCTACAGGTTCAGCTGCACCACCGTAGATGATTGCTGGTACTTTATTTTGAAGACGAAGGCGGCGGCTCGAACCTTTCCCTTGTACTGCTTCTTCACGTGCTACTGCATTTAATACGAAGTTTGCCATGATAGACATTCCTATTTAAGTTTAATTGACTAGACCTTCGACCAGTCTAGTGATAGAAAGCCCCACCAAAAGGCAGGGCTTTTAAATTTAGCGCTATATTATAGATAAGAATCGAACATTGCGCTAATAGATTCTTCGTTGTTAATACGACGAATTGTTTCAGCAACCATACTTGCAACTGAAACTTGGCGAATCTTACCAAGAGCTTGAGCTTCTTCTGAAAGCGGAATGGTGTCTGTTACAACCAATTCGTCAATCACAGAGTTTTTCAAGTTTTCTAAAGCTTTACCAGAAAGTACTGGGTGAGTTGCGTAAGCAACAACTTTGCGAGCACCAAAAGTTTTTAGTGCGTCAGCAGCTTTACACAATGTACCTGCTGTATCCACCATATCATCAACGATGACACAGTCACGGCCTTTAACGTCACCGATCAAGTGCATTACTTGAGATTCATTCGCTTTTTGACGGCGTTTGTCGATGATCGCAAGATCGATATCACCCATTTGCTTAGCAACAGCACGCGCACGTACTACACCACCAACGTCAGGAGAAACAACCATTAAGTTGTCGTGTGACTGTTGACGAAGATCTGCTAAAAGTGCAGGAGTACCGTAGATGTTGTCTACAGGAATATCGAAGAAACCTTGGATTTGGTCAGCATGAAGGTCGATCATGACAACGCGGTCAATACCAACAGTTGTGAGCATATCTGCAACAACTTTTGCTGTAATTGGCACGCGGCTTGAACGTGGACGACGGTCTTGACGAGCATAACCAAAATAAGGAATGACAGCAGTGATACGACCAGCACTTGCTCGACGCAAAGCATCAGCCATAACTAAGATTTCCATAAGGTTATCGTTAGTTGGAGCACAAGTTGGTTGTACGATGAATACGTCTTTACCACGAACATTTTCAGTAATTTCGACAGCGATTTCACCGTCAGAAAATTGACCTACAGATGCAGCACCTAGAGGGATGTGAAGGTGGCTAACGACTTTTTGGGCGAATTGTGGATGTGCAGATCCACTAAAAACGACAAGATTGGGCATGAAGCACCCTTGGCGGTTGGCAAATTGGAGAATTAGATGGCAGGGGCGGCTGGATTCGAACCAACGGATGCCGAGATCAAAACCCGGTGCCTTACCACTTGGCGACGCCCCTAATGCGGCAGAACTTTAATATTTTTACGGTATTTTGTCAAGTTGAAACAACAAAGATACTGCAAATTATGCTCTGTCTTTTTTGAAGTAAATGGCAGGGGCGGCTGGATTCGAACCAACGGATGCCGAGATCAAAACCCGGTGCCTTACCACTTGGCGACGCCCCTAAATTGATGAAATAGCGAATAAAGTAAATGGCAGGGGCGGCTGGATTCGAACCAACGGATGCCGAGATCAAAACCCGGTGCCTTACCACTTGGCGACGCCCCTAATACTTTACAGCAATTACATCTACAGGTGAAAAATGATGGCAGGGGCGGCTGGATTCGAACCAACGGATGCCGAGATCAAAACCCGGTGCCTTACCACTTGGCGACGCCCCTATATCAAACTTCAAAATGACGTAATGGTGATTCTTGCAAACTGCGAACCAAGTAAGATTTACATGGTGCATTTTTCAATATGTCATCAATATTCATATTTTCAGTCACTTCAGTAAATACACAAGCACCTGTACCTGTAAGCTTTGCTATACCGAACTGATCTAAGTACCGCATTGCTTCATCGACTTCGGGATATAAGCTTCGTGCCACAGGCTCAAAGTTATTTCCAAAATCAGATGGCGTTTCCTGATAGCCGCAAAATTTAGTGGGCTTTGAGTCTCTTGTCAACGTTTTTTGTGAAAAAAGCAGTTGAGTGCTGATAAAACAGTCAGGTTTTAACACAATGTACTGTTTTTGAGCTAAATCTATGAATGTTAAGTGTTCACCGATGCCTTCAGCCCATGCATTTAGACCATGTACAAACACGGGAACATCTGCCCCAAGTTGTAAGCCGAGTTCTGCTAGTTGTTCAGTATTTAGACCACATTTCCATAATTGATTGAGCACGATTAGGGTGGTGGCTGCATTGGATGAACCACCACCGAGCCCTGCACCCATCGGAATATTTTTTTCGATGTGGATTTTTTGTGCAGTCAGTGCTTTAGCAAACGGTTTGAGTATTTGAGCAGCACGATAAATTAAATTTTGCTCTAGATTGACGCTGTTTAAGCCCTCAATTTGAATAAAATTTTCATCAGCAGAATTTGCAAGTGGGTGAAATTCCATCCAATCAGATAAATCGATGAGCTGAAAAATCGTCTGCAATTCGTGATATCCATTAGGACGTCGGCCAGTAATGTGCAAAAACAAATTGAGTTTTGCAGGAGAAGGTACACGAATCACAGAAGTCATAGCTCAGCTTTTAGGCAAATTAACGATTTTGAATCACCATTGTAATACGGTTTTCCTGACCGGATTCAAGTGCTTGTTTTAAAATTAACTTGTTCGGTACCGTCGCAGTCTCGTTATAGCTTAGGTCAACCGTCCAACCATCTTCAATAATCTGTTGTGGGCGCTGCGCAGTATCGCGTTGAATTTTTGCTTGTGTGGTTGCAGGGCGCGCCTGTACCCAGTCGATGAGGTGGGTAATGGGAGCTTGCCAACCGGTAGCACGTTCGAGT
This sequence comes from Acinetobacter sp. YH16044, assembly GCF_013417145.1. Lineage (NCBI taxonomy): Bacteria > Pseudomonadati > Pseudomonadota > Gammaproteobacteria > Moraxellales > Moraxellaceae > Acinetobacter > Acinetobacter sp. YH16044. Next base: position 82,606 of record NZ_VPEK01000006.1, on the reverse strand, counting down.
AATTCTTCTGGTGTTGCTGCTTCAATCAAACCGGTTTTTGCACTATTGAGTTGAACTTGACCGGGTTTACCGCTGATTTGAGTTTTTCCAACACCTAATATGCCACTCAGTTCGATATCATATTCATTGCGGTCTTGAACCCAAGTAAAAAAAGCACTTCCTGACTGTTGTGGCGTGCGCACACCAATCTTACCTTGTAAGTTGAATTGATTTGCAGCGACTTCTTCAGGGCTGGGTTGATCGGGTGTTTTAACATATTGCTGACAACCGGTAAAAAATAAAGCGCAGCAGGTCAGGGCAGATACCCCAAATTTTGAAGATATTTGCATAAAGTCTTTCTAACTCTTTTTCATGGGTTGGGGTAACAATAACGAATGTAGTTGCTCTAATTGCGGATCATTCGGATGTTTTTGTTGGAGTTGTTGTAACAACGCGTCAAATTTATTCATATCACCTTGCATGAAGACTGATCGTGCATAGCGAATGCCAATTTTTAAACTATTACTCAGTTCATACGCTTTGGCCAAAACAGATGCAGATGTACTAAAATCATTTTGCAAATAACAAATATAACCGAACGTATCTAAAATTGAGGCTTGCTCAGGAGCATATTCTAAGGCATGTTCGACGTATTTTCGGGCTTCATCTAAGCGTCTATTTTGTACCGCCAAGGTATAGGCATATGCATTTAAATAGGTCGGGCTATTGGGTTCAATTTCAAGTAATTGTTTTAGTAATTGGTCGAGTCTATCTTTATCTTGATGGGCGTCGAGCAGTAGAACTTCGGCATAAATGAGCTCAGGATCTTCAGGTAAGTTTCTTACCGCTTCATCAAGCAAACGGACTGCTGCTTTTTTATTGTTCATGCGTTTTAAAATATCTGCCTGAGCAAGATATAAAAAACTGGCATGTTGAGGATAATTAACCCGCTCTTGGGTTAAAAAGCGCAGTGCATCATGCAGCTTATTTTGCTGGCTAAAAATGCTGATCATATTGCGCCGTGAAACTGTATAAAGACTGCCATCAACAAGGCGATAATAGGCTTTTGCCGTTTCATAATGCTGTTTGCGTTCAGCATTTACTGCGAGATAGTAATACGCTTCATTTTGGTATTTGCTCGAATAACGTAACTCCACCAAATACTTTTCGGCTTTTTCATAAAGCTCTAAGTCAATACTGGTCAAACCTGCCATAAATAGCGGTTCTTCAGCAGATGGCCATTTCTTTAGTATATCTTCGAGTTTTTCTAGACCTAATTCTGACTGATTGATTTTAATTAAATATTTTGCTTCTGCTAAGCGAACTTCCATATTGTTGCGGTGTTTACGGCTGGATTTTTCGAACCATTTTAAGGTTTCTTCTTCATCACCTAACGACATAAGTAAATTGGCTTTCATTAAGATATAGCCAGTCACTTTCGGGCGTTTTTTCAGTGCTAAATTAATGGTGTCTAAGGCATCAGCAAAGGCACCATTTTGAGCTTGTAAACCTGCGACTAAGACCAAAATAGAAGGGTTGGTTTTTTCCTTGCTAGCGGTCAGTGCTTGAATCAGATAAGCGCGATCTTCCTCTGATTCAGGGGAAATACCCGCCAAAATTTGTTCTAAATCTGCATTCGGGTCAATGATTAAAATTTTATCAAGTGTTTCTGCGGCAAGCTCATATTCATGGGCTTTCAGGGCAATATGTGATAAATAAAATAATGCCGGGACATCTTCAGGTTCTTGGACGACCCAATGTGTGGCAATGTCTAAAGCTGCTTGTAGATCATTTTGCTCAATTGCAACGTTTAAAGCACGTTGTTTGACCATGGTGGATTTACTTTTGATTGCAAGCACGGTGTAGTTATGAAGCGCGGTTGGAATGTCGTTATAGGCTAAGGCAAATTCCGCAATCATACTTTGTTTAATTGCATCATATCCTGAATTTGCATGGTAAACTTCTCCCACGGCCCGAATTGGGGCAGTAGAAGCCATGCTACCAACAAGTAAGAATGTGGTAGAATACTGCTTTATTGTCTGGCCGTTCAGTCGGCTATTTGTTAGACGCAATTTTTCTTGATCCAAGTAATGCTTTTTATGACATCGATGTTGCACAATAGCATAAATTTAGCGAAATGATGATCTGATATGTCTTTCTTTGCATTGGGTGTCAACCATCAAACCGCTTCTGTAGAGCTGCGTGAACAGATTGCATTTAACCCTGAAAAGTTAACTGCACTGCTTGAACAGCAAAGCCATACGCCTGAACTCAATGACATGGTGGTGGTGTCTACATGTAATCGTACCGAAGTCTATGCGATGTCTGAAAATGCAGACGTGGTATTGAATTGGCTCGCCCAATCAAATGGTATCGATGTAAAGCAATTGTCAAATCATGTGTATCGTTATGAAAATGCACAAGCGGTGACACACCTCATGCGTGTGGCTAGCGGCTTGGATTCGCTCATGCTTGGTGAGCCTCAAATTTTAGGTCAAGTCAAAACGGCTTTGTCCTTAGCCAAAGATGCCGAAACCGTTTCCCCAAATTTAAACCGTATTTTTGAATATGCCTTTTATGCGGCAAAACGTGTGCGTTCTGAAACAGCCGTTGGAAGTCATGCGGTGTCGATGGGCTATGCTGTTGCTCAGCTCGCTTTACAGGTCTTTAGTCAGCCTGAAAAATTGACGGTGATGATTGTTGCTGCTGGTGAAATGAATAGCTTGGTTGCAAAGCATTTGGCCGAAATGGGTGTGGGCAGAATTATTATCTGTAACCGTACACGTGCCCGTGCCGAAGCTTTATCGCAAGAGATTGCTCATCGTGTAGAAGTTGAAATTATTGATTTTGCAGATTTGGCAGACAATTTACATCGTGCAGATGTAATTTCAAGTTGTACCGGAAGCTTGCATCAAGTGATTTATTTTGCGGATGTCAAAGCAGCACTGAAAAAACGTCGTTATAAACAAATGTTGTTGGTCGATTTGGCGGTACCCCGTGATATTGAAGCCAAAGTTGAAAGTCTAGATGGCGTTTATTTATATGGTGTCGATGACCTGCAAACTGTCATTGAAGAAAATTTGGCTCAGCGTCGTCAGGCGGCAGTTGAAGCCGAAGTCATGGTCAATCAGCTTGCGACAGATTTAATCACGCAGCAAAAAGTGAATTTGGCTGGCTCGACGATTCATGCATACCGTGAACATGGTGAGTCATTGCGTCAAGAAGAACTGGCTTTGGCGCTGAATCGTCTACAAAAGGGCGAAGATGCTGCGAAGATTATGCAAGAAATGTCACATCGTTTAACCCAAAAGTTGCTGCATCCAACTTCTATCGTGCTGCGAAATGCAGCAATGGCGGAAGACCCTGCTTATTTTGAAATGTTAGAACAAGATTTAGTTAATGTGGCTGAAAATCGCCGTAAACCAAAGAAATAAATAAACTTATTCATTAAATAAAGGTCATTCACAGCTTGAATTTGAAGTTAAAACTTAATCTTCAAGGAGGGTGAGCGATCTTTTTTTATCAATATCATAAATACGTTGTTTTAAATTACGCATTTCAGCAAGGCTAGAAAACTTATTCGACTTGATCTTGAGTTGTAAGAATTGATATTGCAATTTTGTCGATAAATCTGCTGCAAGTTTATCTGCTTGTTCAGGTGATGACGTATAGTCACTGATATTGGCATGTTCTAAAATATGTTGTAATTCATGATGATGAGCTGCACATGCACCGAGTACATAATAGGTCGATAACTCTGGGTCATCAGGCAATTCATCAAAAATCACATTGAAAATATTTAAAACGTGATAAAGCAAGAGATCTTGTGAAACTAAGGCGCGTAAAGGCTCAAAATGAATGTAAAGATAAGGATGATTGATTAAAATCGCAATCACATATTCTTCAGCATCAATTTTTGTACTAAAGCTCAATGATGCATCATTATTAACTTGAGGCTGCCACTTTCGGCTAAACCCTAATTTTTCACGGAAATATTGTTGTAGCAAATAACGATATGAACCACCTTTCGGCAACAGTTCAGTGAGCTGTCTGAGTTCGCCCATCACCTGACTTTTACCCTCAGGTGAAGCAACATTATGATTTTGCGTTAAATGTGCAAAAACAAATTCAGAAAGAAGCGGTGAGGTGTGCAGTAACCGTCGAAAATTTTCAATACCTTCACGGCGGATCAATGAATCTGGGTCGTGGTCATTCGGCAAAACAAAAAATTTAAGTTCACGTCCATCATTCAGTAATGGAAGGGCAATTTCGAGCGTACGACGAGCTGCTTTTTGACCTGCGGCATCACCATCAAATGCAATGGTAATGCGGCTATTTTGCTTAAATAAAATGTTTAAATGTTCAGTATTACTGGCAGTCCCTAAAGTCGCTACAGCGCCATGAATGCCATATTGCTGTAGGGCAATCACATCCATATAACCTTCGACCATTAACCAATCTTGGGCTTTTTGTTTACGGCCTTCGTATAAACCATAAAGTAACTGGTTTTTATGGAAAACTTCAGAGTCTGGGGAGTTGATGTACTTGGGTTTGATTTCATCATTTAGGGCACGACCACCAAAACCGACCACACGACCTTTCGCATCTCGAATCGGGAAAATCACCCGCTCACGCAGTAGGTCAAAGTCACGACCACTATCACTAGTTCGAATCAAACCGAGAAGTTTGAGTCCTTCGATATCTTGTGGAAAGGCTTTTTCCAGATGTTGCCAATCTTCAGGGGCATAGCCTAAGCGCCAATAGGCGATGGTGTCTGCACTGAGACCCCGTTGTTTAAAATAAGCTTGCCCAATTGGACTGAGCGGAAGTTGTTGCTCATAAAACTGTGCGACATTTTCCAGCAAGTCATATAAGTTTCCGTCTTGCGGCACATCTTCAAATCCATTGGTAACTTGGTCAAAGTGAGCAAACGGATCGTTCCCATAAAAGGCATCTTCGTTATTTTGAAACTCAGCAAATGGGTCGTGTTCGAAATTTACTGCAGCAGGATTTGTGTCGGTTTCGCCTGTTTTGGGTGGCAGAGCTTTTGCTTCGATTGGAGGTTTTTGTACAGGTTTGGGTTTAGATTCGCGTTTATATTTGAGTTTATTGGAATCGTTATTGTCTTTCGGTAGTTCAATACCCGTTTGGCTAGATAAATCCTTCATTACTTCGATGAAGTTACGGCTACCAATATCCATTAAAAAACGGATGGCATTACCATTGGCCTGACAACCAAAGCAGTGAAAATATTGTTTATCACGATAGACATGGAAAGATGGCGATTTTTCCTGATGGAATGGGCAGCATCCTGAGTAGGTGCGTCCAGTCTTTTTCAATTTCACAAATTGACCAATCACATCGACAATATCGGTGCGATCTAAAATTTGATCAATTGTATGTTGAGGAATGGCCATGCTGTTTTATCTGTCTATCTATTGAATTTGGGCAGTTCGTGAAATATGTTGAAATCAGCAATGCTGTAAGTTCAGGTGGAGATGCCGTACAGCATCGTCCATCGAACTATTGTATACCTTTTAATCTAACCGAATCTGTAGATCCTGAAAAGATAAAAGGGCAAGTATTCTAACTTGCCCTTTGTGAAAAATCGACCTTCGTTGCGACTATATTATTCAGCTGCTTCGGTCGATTGTGTTTTTTCATCTTTTGGACGATCGAGTAAGCCAAAGCTTAAACGATTAGTTAAACTACGTTTTTCTTCATCATTTTCAACTACATCTGTAGAGGTTTGCTCAGACATCGTCTGTGCTTCTTTACCGAAAATACCCAAAGTTGCACGGTTAAGGAAGCTGCCTTCACTACGTGCAGCACGCATATTGACTGTACCGTCTGACTTCACAAGTTTTGGATAGTTCAGTTTAAGTACTTCAATGTATTGCTGAGACGTGGTTTTATCACCAAGTTTGTCATAACCATAGGCTACAGTCGCTAGAGCTTCTGGAACTTGTGGCGCTTGCGGATAATGTTCGATCACCCAAAGTGAACGTTCAACAGCAGCTAACCATGCTTTACGCTTCACATTAAAACGTGCCGCATTCATTTCGCTTTCAGCCAATTCTTGACTGATGAACTTCATACGTTGTGCGGCATCGACTGCATATTCGCTCGATGGGTAGCGACGGATAAAGTCGACAAAGTTTTGATAAGCCACTTTGAGATAGCTCACATCACGATGCGATTGCTTTAAAGAAGTATAGCGAAGCAAACCGTTGTAGTTTTGCTCCATGTTTGAAACACCACGCACGTAGTACGCATAATCAACTTGCGGATGTTGTGGGTTCATACGAATAAAACGGTCTGCAAGTGCAATCGCACCTTCATAGTCTTTTTGCTGAAACTTTACATACAATAGTTCAAGTTGTGCTTGCTGCGCATAGTTACCTGTAGGGTAGTAGGTCTCTAGAGCTTCAAGGTGTTTTGCTGCATCTGTATATTGGTTGCGTTCAAGCGCTTTTTGTGCTTTTTCGATATAAATCTGTTCGCTTGATTGTGGACCTGTGTCGACCACTTCTTTCTTTGGATTACTGCTACAGCCTACCATTGCCGATGCAATGCCTATTGTTAGAGCAAGCATTGTCATTTTATATTTTGGTAGCGACATAAAAATTCCTCTGTTAATACGGGCAATGAGCTACAATTGAACTATTAAACCACTTTTGTCTGAATGAGCAAATGAGTCAAGCACAATCTTCCAATTCTAATTTCCCTGAAACTGATTTCAATTTACTTGAAGATTCTGAGGATGCAGATAACCATACTTCAGACTCAACTGCAACACGTTTATCGTTGCAATTTCAATTGGATGAAAGCTATTTAGGACAACGTATTGATCAGGTTTCAGCACTGGTTTGGACTGATTTTTCTCGCGAAAAGCTAAAACAGTGGCTCAAAGAGGGCCATTTGTTGGTCAATGGTAACACTGTGAAACCAAAGTACAAATGCGAAGGCACAGAGTTATTGACTTTAGAGGTCGAGTTAGAAGCACAAACACGTAGCTTACCTGAAGATATTCCACTCAATATTGTCTATGAAGATGACGATATTATGGTGATTAATAAACCTGTCGGTATGGTAGTACATCCGGGTGCAGGTAATAGTAGTGGAACGTTAGTGAATGCAATTTTGCATCACTACCCAAAATCTTCAGAGTTGACCCGTGCAGGTTTGGTGCATCGTATCGATAAAGACACTTCAGGTCTGTTGGTTGTGGCGAAAAACCTCGAATCTCAATTTTCTTTAAGTAAGCAATTGGCGAAGAAATCGGTTTACCGTATTTACGATTTGATTGTATATGGCAACATTATTGCCGGCGGTACAGTCGATGAACCAATTAAACGTCATCCTGTCGATCGCATTAAAATGGCTGTCTTGCCGGGCGGTAAAGATGCGGTGACTCACTATAATGTGAAAGAACGTTTCCAAAACTTTACCCGCGTTCAAGCACGTTTAGAAACGGGTCGTACCCATCAAATTCGTGTGCATTTTACTTATATCGGTCATGGTCTTGTGGGCGATCAAGTGTATGTACCACGTGTACGTATGCCTGCAGGCGCGTCGGTGTTATTAGATGATACTTTACGTGGCTTTAAACGTCAGGCTTTACATGCGGTTAAATTGGGTCTCGTTCATCCACGTACAGGTGAAGACATGATGTTTGAAGCACCATGGCCTGAAGACTTTAACCAATTGGTTGAAGTTTTACGTAGCGAAAACAAAGCTTATTAAGTTTTAAACTGATTTACACGCCATAGATAGAAAAGGACGGCAACATGCAATTTGTTCAGGGACTTCCACAGGGTGTTTTTGTGGGACAAACTCGAGTTCATCATGATCAGACGCAACCCGCTGAACAACCTGAACTGGCAGGATTTAATCTGGCATTGCATGTGGGAGATGATGCAGCGCGTGTGCAAAAGCACCGGATGCAATTGCTCAAAGACTTTGCTAAATATGGCGTGAATAAAATCAGCTGGATGAACCAAACGCACAGTACGCTATGCCATCGCATTGATGAACAGATCAACTTTGTTGCACCCGAAGGCGATGGTATGGTCACGCAGTCTAAACACCATGCCCTGATGATGATGACCGCAGATTGCTTACCCGTGGTTTTGGGTAATGCTGACGGGACTGAAGTTGCCAATCTGCATGCAGGTTGGAAGGGCTTGGCAAATGGTATTGTGGAAAACACCATTGCAGCCATGCACACTCAGCCAACATGGGCTTGGTTGGGGGCAGCCATTTGCCAAGAGAGTTTTGAAATTGGCGCAGAAGTCAAAGCTGCCTTTTGTTCCAAATACCCAGAACTTGAAAGTGCATTTAAAGCTGGTGTAAAGGAAGGCAAATATTATGCTGATCTTTATGCGATAGCGCGTTATATTCTTGCATTACATGGGGTTAAAGCTGTAACCGGTGGCGACCAATGTACCTTTTTGCAAGCTGAAGAATATTTTTCTTATCGCCGAGAAGCGAAAACAGGACGTATGGCAACATTCGTCTTTATGCTTTGAAAATGCTAAACTTGACTGAATCTATCGACTTTTAAATGTTATGTCTTTGACTGCTAAATCTCTTGCTGTTGTTTACCACAGTCCCTATGGGCACACTGCCAAAGTGGCGAATTTCATTGTACAAGGTGCAGAAAAAGCCGGTGTAAAAGTCCATCTCATGAATGTAGAGCATGTGGATTGGGATGAATTGGACAGTGCAGATGCCATCGTTTTTGGATGCCCAACCTATATGGGCAGTATGAGTGCGGCAATGAAATTATTCATGGAGCAATCATCTAAACGCTGGTTAGCACGGACATGGCAAGGCAAGTTAGCCGCTGGTTTTACCAATGGTGGCGGCTTAAGTGGAGATAAATTGGCAGTATTGCAGCAAATCAATTTATTCGCCATGCAGCACGGCATGTTGTGGAGCGGTCTTCCATTGATGCCAACTGGACGAAGCACAACAGATTTAAATCGGATGTCGAGCTTTTTAGGTTTAATGACACAATCGGATAATGCGCCTGTTGAAGTCACGCCACCTGCGGGTGATTTAGAAACTGCCATTTGGTTTGGTGAATATCTGGGGCTGTTGTTAAATAAAGTTAATTAATTTGTAAATAAATCGTTTGAACTATCATTTATAAATCTTTGAAAACCCTAGTGATGGAAATGTTACTGGGGTTTTTATTGGCCTAAAATTCGTGAAAATTGGCATTTTGTATAATTGAGTTGTGATGCGTGTCACAAATTGCTATTCATTTACGCCAAAGCTATTGATTTAATCTTCTCATAAATTTCACTCTGGATGAGTGGTAAATATTAAAAAGGATTAAACAATAGTAATGGCATTGACCTTATGTGTTTCTGACGTTGTTTTTGCAGCAGAAGGCTTGGTGGGATTAGCCGATGAAGAATTATCTGCCATCAATGGTGCGGCATTGATGAATATGTCCTATACCGATCCTGTTTTAGTCAACCAACAAATGGTCGATGAAAATATTGGTTTCTACAAACTCAGTTTAGATGCGGTTATGGATCTGAACGTCAATGTCAAAAGTTTGCAACTCGGCTGTGGTGGGGTAAACGGGTCAAATGGCTGTGATATTCATATTCGTCATCTAGCGCTGAGTGGTAATGCTACTTCAACCGATGCCAATGGTAATCCCGTCTTTAATGGTGATCGAGCGTCGACAAGTGCCGAACTGAAAAATCCGTTTATTGAATTTGCAATTAAAAACCCAAAACAAGCCGCTTTACGAGAAGTTAAAGGCTTCCGTGTCAGTGCTGAATCAATTACAGGTTTACTGACCACTGGTATTCAAAACACGGGTGCGCCGACAGACGGGATTAAGTCACTGAGCGGTTATATGAAAATTGCACCGACTACAGGGACAGCAAAGACCCAAGCAGCGATCTTTGGGGATAGCAGTGGCGAGACTTTATCCGGTAACTTGGTGATTAATACGATTTGGAACAATGATCGTAGCTTTGTCAGCCAACCTGAAAATAGTAAGGGTTTAAAAATTCCTTCAATGAATGTGCCGTTTACCGTCCCTGAAATTACCATCAACGGAAAACGACAAACTCAAGCCGTTGCCAAAAATATCAGTGCGACAGTGCCATCGATTCAACTCAACCGTGATAGTGGTAGTTTACAGGTCAAACTTGACCGTAATTTGTTATGGGTAGAAGGGGCGCAGTTCTTTATGGATTCAGGTTCGTCAATTGATGGTTTGAAAATGAACATTACCTTTGAGCAAGCCTTAAATATGATTCATAACATTCCATTAAATGGCACAGCCGGTTATTTATCGCTTCAATCTCAAGATATCAGTTGGCCAGATGCCAATGCAGATGATATTGCACGTACAGGTTGGTGGATGTCATTTAAAGACCCGATCAATATTGGTAAATTAAATCCAACATCTGAAGTAGATATTTCAGGCGTCTTGCCACAAGTTGCAGAAAAAGTATCGCAAATTTTAACCAATGAACCGATTTATATTCCCTTAGGTTCTGCTGTTGGTGCTGCATTTGGTTTACCGATTTATAAAAATGTCGGTTCAATTAACCTCAGCAATGCTGGTGCGGCCAATTTAACTTTAAAAAATCAAGTCTTGGGGAACCAGGAAGTTCGGACCAACTGTTTTGGTGGGTTGAAATTCTGCTAAATGTGCAATGTATCAATAAAAAAACCTCCAAAATGGAGGTTTTTTATTGAACTTATTTATGAAAAATACGGGCTTTATCACGCTGCCAATCACGGTCTTTTTCCGTTGCACGCTTGTCGTGAAGCTGCTTACCTTTTACTAGGGCGATTTCAAGTTTGGCATGAGGACCTTTCCAGTAACATGCCAAAGGCACACATGAATAACCTTTTTGGTTAATCGCACCTTGTAGTTTTTCAATTTCACGGCGGTTCAGCAATAATTTACGAGTACGAGTCGCTTCAGGCACCACATGCGTTGAAGCACTCAGTAAAGGTTGCACTTGAGCGCCGAATAAAAATGCTTCGCCATTTTTAAACGTAATATAGCTTTCTACGATGGTCATACGACCTGCACGCATTGATTTGACTTCCCAGCCTTGTAATGAAAGACCCGCTTCAAATTTTTCTTCAATGAAATAATCGTGACGCGCACGTTTATTGAGGGCAATCGTACTGCTACTATTTTTTTTAACTACTGCTTTCGTCATAATCAAAAACTTCCAAACTTAGCACTATTGTACCCGAACTTTGAATAAGATGAAGTTTTTAAATTTACAAGCTGACTTCACCTATAAATCAAGATTTTGTTAAAATACCCATCTACAAAATAACAGAGTACAACTGGATGTCTAAAACTCGTGTAATTTATCCGGGCACATTCGATCCAATTACTAATGGTCATATCGACTTAGTGACACGTGCATCACGCATGTTTGACGAAGTTGTCGTGGCAATTGCAATTGGACATCACAAAAACCCTGTGTTTAGTCTGGAAGAGCGTGTTGCACTAGCGCAAGAGTCTTTAAGTCATTTGTCAAATGTTGAGTTTGTAGGTTTTGATGGGCTGTTGGTCAATTTCTTTAACGAGCAAAAAGCAACAGCCGTATTACGAGGTTTACGTGCAGTTTCAGATTTTGAATATGAATTTCAATTGGCAAATATGAATCGCCGTTTGGATAGTAAATTTGAAGCGGTATTCTTAACCCCATCAGAGCAATATTCGTTTATTTCATCTACGCTCGTGCGTGAAATTGCACGTTTAAATGGTGATGTCACTCAGTTTGTACCACAAGCTGTCGTGGAAGCCTTTAAGCGTAAACAACAGCAAGGTTGGTAGAGTGTCTTTATATATCACTGATGAATGCATCAACTGCGATGTCTGTGAACCTGTATGCCCCAATGAGGCGATTTTCATGGGGGAACTCATTTATGAGATTAACTCTGATTTGTGTACGGAATGCGTTGGGCATCACGATAAACCGCAGTGTCAGTTGTTCTGTCCGGTGGATTGTATTCCATTGGATCCGGCTCATCCTGAAACTCAGGAACAGCTTCAACAAAAGTACGAAAAACTAACTGCTCAAAAAACATCAAGCAATTAGTTGTCAGATTTGTTAGAATGCGCCCCGAAGTGAACCAGACGATCGCTGCTGTGTATAGGTCTCCGTGACTAAAGCAGGGGAGGAAAGTCCGGGCTTCATAGGGCAAGGTGCCAGGTAACGCCTGGGCGGTGTGAGCCGACGGAAAGTGCAGCAGAGAGTAGACCGCCTTCATTATGGTATCGAGCAATCGAAATCGGAGGTAAGGGTGAAAGGGTGCGGTAAGAGCGCACCGCATGACTGGTAACAGTTCATGGCATGGTAAACCCCACCGGAAGCAAGACCAAATAGGGATCCTTTAGGCATGGCCCATGCTGGATCCGGGTAGGTCGCTTGAGCGTATGAGTGATTGTACGCCTAGAGGAATGATCGTCCTCGACAGAACCCGGCTTATCGGTTCACTTCAACAAATTTTGATCAAATACGCGCATTATGGGCTTGACGATATTTAAATATCCCTCCATAATGCGCGCACAGTTTAAGGCTATGTAGCTCAGTTGGTTAGAGCACCGCACTCATAATGCGGGGGTCACAAGTTCAAGTCTCGTCATAGCCACCATATTCAAAAAAAGACCACTCCGATTGAGTGGTCTTTTTTTTGTTTTGATGTTTTAAAATCGAAAGTTTTATCATCATAAATGATGTTGTGCAGTAATATCAGAAGCGCTATTTGATTCAAATAAAAGAACGATACGCGGTAAGGTCATCCGCAAGTGTTTGAGACAAGACTATATCTATTCAAAAATATTTTTTGCGATACTTTGAATAATTTGACGCTAGTGAACGAGTTTTGTCGGTGAGGTGCATTGCACCGCAATATGGTTTCCTTGCGAAGCACGCTTCTCATTTTGCCGAATGAGAAACAACGTTTCGTAAGAGTACCTCCAGCTGAAGGCTAATCCCTTTATTTAAACCCTAGATGTAAGACTCCGTCGAATAGGCTTAAAAATCATTTTTTAAAAAAATACGTCATTATTTTAAAGGCGTAACATCAGATCTTAAATATCATCGATAGACAAAACGACGCATACCTGCACGTAAGGCAAATGCGCCATGCATATATACGCCACCGAGCCAATACGGCACATTGTAAATATCTTCATGGTGATATTTAACTAAAGTAAACTCAGCCAATAGTCCTTCAAAGAACATGCCACCAATGGCAAGCATGATGGCCAATATCAGTAGCCATGTACGCTCATAGCTAAATAGCCAGCGAATAAAAAAGCTCAGGTAAAAAATCCAACAAAGTGCTTCGGGATGAAAATTACCAAATCCGCTGAGTATGTAGACGATGGCAAATAGTATTAGGCTCTCGACGAGGGGCGCAGTGCCGTCATGATGACAACTGAGCTGAGTCATCACATAGTGTTTAAGTAGTTGTGTAAGTTGAATATAGCTAAATGCCATGAAAGCAAAGGCAATAAAAAAGCCGGGGAATACCCACCAAGCCTGATGGAAAAATAATGGGTTGGGATAACTAAGTGTTTTTGTATAGACATGAATCGCATCGCAAAAAGTTGCGACGACAGCTGCCAGCAGGGCAAGTATAAATATGCCTGAGAATTGAGTGGTTCTCGTCATCATTCATCCTGAAAAGTGGGTCTTTTTATTTTATGTGTTCTTTATAGTCTTTATTTGGGGAAAAGGCTATGACAAGTTACGAGATGCTCATGGGTTAAATGTTAATTTATAGCGCTACTGCTATACTCAATACATAGTTAACTTGATGAATATAAATAGAAATGATAGATAATCAATTGAACTGGGCTAAAGATAATTTTGAGAATATTGAAACTGCATGGGAAGGTGATCTTTGGCATCGCCGTCGTTTAGGAGAGCAGCTTACAAGGTATGTTGATCGCTTAAACTGCGGTGCTGTTCTTGCTTTGGATGCACGATGGGGTGAGGGTAAAACGTGGTTTGTCCGTCATTGGGCGAAGCATTTAGATGATACTCAGCATAACGTGATCTATTTGGATGCATTTGCTAATGATTATTTGGAAGATCCATTTTTAACGATTGCAGCTGAAATAAGTCAAACTTTTAAAGAGTCAGAAGAAATTGATGATGATGAAATTAAAGATTTTAATGCTAAGACTGCTTCAGTATTAATATCGTTGGCGGCTGTCATACCAATGATTGCGGCTAAAGCGGGCATGCATTGGATTGGCTTGGGTGGAGCTGGAGAAGCATTTAAAGAGGTATATGAAGAAGGAAAAGCGTTGTATGACACAGCAAGTGAGGAAATAGCTGCAAAAGTTAAGGAGAAAATCGAAAAGAAAATTGAGAATCATCAGGTTGAGAAACAAACAATTCATGACTTTAAGAAAGAACTTGCTGTATTAGCTGGAAAATTAGATAAACCTTTAGTTTTTATTATTGATGAATTGGATCGATGTCGTCCTGATTTTGCAATTCGTCTAATTGAAAGAATTAAGCACTTTTTTGATATTCCAAAAATTGTTTTTGTTTTGGTAATGAATAAGCCTCAATTATTACAATCAGTCAAATCATACTATGGCTATGATTCAGAGATGAATGGAGATTATCTTGAAAAATTTGTGGATTTTACGTTTAAATTTCCAAATTTAGATAATTCTGTATCACATGAAAAAATAATAAAAGATCAGCTGTTTAGAGTTGGGGAAATTTCAACGAAGGAAGGTGATTCCGAGTTGTATTTTTGGATTATTAATTTTCAAATGACTAAAAAATATAATTCTAGGGAGTTGATAAAAAAAATTAACCAATACGCACTTTTAAGGACTGATAATCCGAAGTTAAATTTAATTTTATGTGGATTTATTTTTGATGGGTTATTTGAAGTGACTTATCCATATCTTACAAAGCAAATTCATAATTTATATAATTATTTTGAAGGTACTGATGATATGTATATGACAAAAAGCTATTTTATTAATCAAAAGATTGTAGAACACACAAATATCAAAAATTCTATAATCTGTGAAATATATGATGCAATTCAATATTTAGAAAATAATTATAAAACTCAAGGTCAACAAGGACAAAAAGAGAGTGCTATGAGTCGGATTTTAAATCAATATTGTGTTGGTACAAAAATAAATAGAAAGAATTTCAAGGATATTTGGAAGCAATACATTAAAACAGGGTTATTTGAAGTACAGGAATAATTTTTCAATATCATCTGTCTGCAACTGCTCCCGCATCTTTAAAAACTGCTTTTCATCTAAATCATAGAGCTTAAGTGAAAGTAGTTTTTCGATATCTTCCAGAGGGAAACGATATTTAATAATTTGAGCAGGCACGCCGCCGACAACAGCATAAGGTGGTACATCTTTAGTTACCACAGCGCCTGTAGCCACCACAGCACCTTCACCGAGTGTAACGCCTTGCATAATCATGGCGCGTGAGCCGATCCAGCAGCCATCACCAATGATTGTATCACCCGCAGGGACAAAACTCCGTGTATCAAACGGAAATGCTGAAATCCAGTCTGTTCGGTGGAGTTGGTTACCGCCCATCATAATCACGCATTCTGCGCCAAAGCAGACAAAATTACCGATATGTAGCTGGTCTATCGGCCTCTCTGGGGTCGCAGGTTTGTCGTGCAAATAACGCACCACACAGCGCTCAAAACCCTGATCCCAATATGCAGAATAATATGAATAATTACCTTTGATGTGAATATTAGGATTCTTCACTGTTTTAGAGATGAACTCAAATTCACACCAATGATTTACAGGTGAATTAATCAATTTTTCAGACATAAACAGTACAACTTAAAAAGGGTAAACCATTATAACCAATTGAACTGATGTCATGCGTCGTTCATCCCTATTAAAAATCAATCGCTAGACCGAAGTGTTTGTAGGGAGGTTTGGGATCCGAGCAATGACTTTAATTTCAAAATCAAAACCTGCAAGCCAATTAACACCTATTGCTGTCCAGTTTGGATAAGGCTTTTGTGTAAACACCTCATTTTTAACTTTCATGATGACTTCAAATTGCTGTTCAGGGTTTGTATGGAAGGTGGTGACATCGACAATTTCATCGAAAGTACAGCCTGCCGCAGCGAGAGTATGGCTAAGATTCTGGAATGCTAGTTTTACCTGTTTCTCAAAATCAGGTTCAGGACTGCCATCTTCACGGCTACCGACCTGGCCTGATACAAAGAGTAAATTTTCCGATTTAATAGCAGCAGAGTAACCATGCTGTTCATACAAGGCATGGCGATTTTGGGGAAATATTGCAATTCTAGTCATGTTTATTCTCATTCAATATCTGGTTTTAAAAGTGGGGGGAAAGCAGCTTTATTTTTGACATACGTATCGTATGTCAACATAATTGACATACGCCTGGTATGTCAATTAAAATTTTTGTGATGATGAGGTAATCAAAGCAATGTCTGTTCGTGAAAAAAAAATGGCGGCAACCCGCAAGAAACTGATTGAAGTGGCACGCCGTACGTTTGCTGAGTATGGCTATGCAGACACCTCAATGGATAAACTCACGGCAGAAGCAGGGCTGACCCGTGGTGCGCTGTACCATCATTTTGGCGATAAAAAGGGCTTATTTGCTGCTGTGGTTAATCAAATTGATTCAGAAATGGCTTTATCTGCCCAGAAGTATCTGGAGCAACCCGAAGATCTTTGGGAGGGGTTGATGCTTGAGGGGAAAACCTATATTGAAAATGCCTTGAATCCTGAGTTTCAGCGAATTGTATTACGCGACGGACCTGCGGTATTGGGTGATCCTGCGCATTGGCCGAGTCAAAACAAATGCTTGAAGTCTACACGTGAATGCGTAGAACAGTTATTGGCAGCAGACCGAATTAAAGCAGTGAATTCTGAAGCGGCAGCCATATTTTTAAATGGAGCAGCCATGAATGCGGCGCTTTGGGTGGCTTCTAGCAAGAATCCTGAGCAGGTGTTGTCAGAAGCATTACATGCCTTTCAACTTTTTGCATCAGGATTATTAAAAGAAGGATAGAGCAGGGGTATAATAATTATTTATCTGATTATAAAAAACCCCTCAAAAGAGGGGCTTAAAATTGCTATCTTAATGAATTAAAGATATTCAACTTTAGAAACTTCGTACTCAACTTCACCTTGTGGTGTGTTGATTTTTACATCGTCGCCTTCATTTTTACCCAAAAGACCACGAGCAATTGGAGAGTTCACAGAGATTTTGTTGATTTTAAAATCTGCTTCGTCATCACCAACGATTTTATAAGTCTTTTGTTCTTCAGTATCTAAGTTCTCAATGGTCACAGTCACACCGAAAACCACACGGCCATTTTGCTCAAGTGATTTAACATCAATCACTTGGCAAGCACCCAATTTACCTTCGATATCTTGGATACGGCCTTCACAGAAACCTTGTTGCTCGCGAGCAGCGTGGTATTCAGCGTTTTCTTTCAAATCCCCATGTTCACGCGCTTCAGCAATTGCTGCAGTAATACGTGGACGATCAACACTTTTAAGTTGCTGTAATTCTTTCTCTAGGGCAATTTTGCCTTCGGGAGTCATAGGATAACGTTGCATTGTTGTCCCTCATGTTTGTAAAAAGAAAAAATCAGTAAAATTTTTACTGACCTAGAAATGAAAAAAAGCCCGCCACCGAGAGGTGGCGGGACTTCTCGGTAACTTAATTAACCTTTAGTAAGGTCTTGTAAGCGGTATACATCCATTGGCAATTTGATTGCTAAAGCTTGGCATACTGCATCAGCACCGTTAAGGGTAGTTGTGTAATACACTTTACCTTGTAATGCAGAGCGGCGGATCGAGAATGAATCTTCTTGAGCCTGTTTGCCTTCAGTTGTATTGATAATGAGGTGAACTTCGCCATTTTTCAAGCGGTCTACGATATTAGGACGGCCTTCAGTCACTTTGTTCACACGTTCACATTCAATACCAGCATCTTTAATCACATCATAAGTACCGCCAGTAGCGATCACTTTGAAGCCAAGATCTGTCAACTGTTTCGCAATACCAACAGCACGAGGCTTGTCAGAATGACGAACAGATAAGAATGCATGTTTTACTTCGCCTTCCGTTGGTAGGCCTGGTAAACGGTCATTAGAGCCTAACACAGCTTTATAGAACGCTTCACCAAATGTTTTACCTACACCCATCACTTCGCCTGTAGATTTCATCTCAGGGCCAAGAATTGGGTCAACACCAGGGAATTTGTTGAATGGGAACACCGCTTCTTTTACAGAGAAGTGTTCAGGAATAATCTCTGTAGTGAATCCTTGAGATTCTAGAGATTGACCTGCCATACAACGTGCAGCAACTTTTGCTAAAGATTCGCCGATACACTTAGATACGAATGGAACTGTACGTGATGCACGTGGGTTCACTTCTAAGATGTATACGTCAGTACCTTTAACCGCAAACTGTACGTTCATCAAACCAATTACGCCAAGCTCTTTCGCCATAGCGATGGTTTGGCGGCGCATTTCGTCCTGAACTTCTTTAGATAAAGAGTACGGAGGAATAGAACATGCTGAGTCACCTGAGTGAATACCCGCTTGTTCGATGTGCTGCATGATACCGCCGATCACAACGTCTTTACCGTCAGATACGCAGTCCACGTCAACTTCAATCGCATCGTCTAGGAAGTGGTCAAGAAGTACAGGTGCTTCGTTCGATGCTTGAACCGCATCACGTAAGTAGCGTTTCAATTCGTCATCGTTGTACACGATTTCCATCGCACGGCCACCAAGGACATAAGAAGGACGTACCACAAGTGGGTAGCCAACTTTTGCAGCTTCAGCCATACCTTCTTCAGCAGATTTTACAATGCTGTTGTTTGGTTGACGAAGTTGCAGACGTTGAATCATTTGTTGGAAACGTTCACGGTCTTCCGCACGGTCAATTGCGTCTGGTGATGTACCGATGATTGGTGCACCAGCTTCTTCTAAAGCACGAGCCAATTTAAGCGGAGTTTGACCACCGTACTGAACGATAATGCCTTTTGGCTTCTCGATACGAACGATTTCAAGTACATCTTCCAAAGTAATTGGTTCGAAGTACAAACGATCTGATGTGTCGTAATCTGTAGAAACCGTTTCAGGGTTACAGTTCACCATGATGGTTTCATAACCGTCATCACGCATTGCAAGAGCCGCGTGTACACAGCAGTAATCGAATTCGATACCTTGACCAATACGGTTAGGACCGCCACCAATGACCATGATTTTGTCACGGTTCGATGGGTTCGCTTCACATTCTTCATCGTAAGTTGAGTACATGTAAGCTGTGTCAGATTCGAATTCTGCAGCACATGTATCTACACGTTTGTAAACTGGAGTTACGCCCAAGTTCCAACGGTGTTTACGGAATTGTTTTTGTGAAATGCCCATCAAGTCCGCAATGCGAAGGTCAGATAAACCTTTGCGTTTGAACGAACGGATGTTGTCCGCATTCAAATCACCAAAACCTAAAGTTTTGATTTGGTTTTCAGTTTTGATGATATCTTCGATTTGAATCAAGAACCAACGGTCAATTTTGGTTGCTTCAAATACTTCATCAAGGGTGAAACCGTGACGGAATGCATCGCCTACATACCAAATACGCTCTGGACCTGGCACTTTCAATTCAACAAGAATTTTCTCACGTGCGCCTTCAGTGCCCACAGCGATTTTTTCGTCAAAACCACATGCGCCCACTTCAAGACCACGAAGTGCTTTAGACACAGACTCTTGGAAGTTACGGCCAATGGCCATGACTTCACCTACAGATTTCATCTGAGTCGTCAAAGTTGCGTCAGCTTGCGGGAATTTCTCGAAGTTGAAACGAGGAATCTTGGTTACAACATAGTCGATCGCAGGTTCGAAAGATGCAGGAGTTGTGCCGCCAGTGATGTCATTTTTCAATTCATCAAGGGTATAACCGACAGCCAATTTCGCCGCGATTTTCGCAATTGGGAAACCAGTTGCTTTAGAAGCAAGGGCAGATGAACGAGAAACACGTGGGTTCATCTCGATCACAACCATACGGCCGTCTTTCGGGTTGATACCGAACTGAACGTTCGAACCGCCAGTTTCTACACCAATTTCACGAAGTACAGCTAAAGATGCATTACGTAAAAGTTGGAATTCTTTGTCAGTCAATGTTTGTGCAGGAGCAACAGTGATTGAGTCACCTGTGTGCACGCCCATTGGGTCAAAGTTTTCAATGGTACATACAATGATACAGTTGTCGTTTTTGTCACGAACAACTTCCATTTCGTACTCTTTCCAACCAATTAATGATTCATCGATCAATAATTGTTTAGTTGGAGAAAGATCGAAACCGCGTTCACAGATTTCAATGAATTCTTCACGGTTGTATGCGATACCGCCGCCTGAACCACCCATAGTGAATGATGGACGGATAATGACAGGGAAGCCGAAACGCGCTTGAATTTCAAGTGCGTGTTCCATGCTTTCTGCAACGTCAGCGCGAGGGCATTCCAAACCGATTTTGCGCATTGCGATATCGAAAAGTTTACGGTCTTCCGCTTTTTCGATTGCTTCTTTCGTCGCGCCAATCAATTCAACATTGTATTTTTCTAAAATACCGTTGGCATCGAGTGCAAGGGCGCAGTTCAATGCTGTTTGACCACCCATTGTAGGAAGAACTGCGTCTGGGCGTTCTTTCTCAATGATTGCAGCTACAGTTTGCCAAGTAATCGGCTCGATGTAAGTTGCGTCTGCCATCGCAGGGTCTGTCATAATGGTCGCTGGGTTAGAGTTCACCAAAATAACACGGTAGCCTTCTTCACGAAGGGCTTTACATGCTTGCGCACCTGAGTAGTCAAACTCACATGCCTGACCGATCACAATCGGACCAGCACCAATAATTAAGATGCTTTTAATGTCTGTACGTTTAGCCATGATGCTTCCTTAATTACTTCTTAGATGCTTCGATAAGTTCGATGAAATGATCGAACAGTGGTGCGCAGTCATGTGGACCAGGGCTTGCTTCTGGGTGGCCTTGGAAACTGAACGCAGGTTTGTCTGTACGATGAATCCCTTGAAGAGTTTGGTCGAACAGTGATTTGTGCGTAGCTTTCAAGTTTGCAGGAAGAGTTTCTGCATCCACTGCGAAGCCATGGTTTTGCGAAGTAATCATCACAATACCAGTTTCCATGTTTTGAACAGGATGGTTGGCACCGTGGTGGCCGTGAGGCATTTTCACAGTTTTTGCACCTGAAGCAAGTGCAAGAATTTGGTGACCCAAGCAAATACCAAATACTGGTACATTGCGAGCATCTTCTACAATTGTTTTTACAGCTTCAATTGCGTAGTCACATGCAGCTGGATCGCCGGGGCCGTTCGATAAGAACACGCCATCTGGATTCAATGCAAGTACGTCAGCAGCAGGAGTTTGCGCAGGCACGACAGTCAATTTACAACCGCGGTCTGCGAGCATACGTAAGATGTTGGTTTTGACACCGTAATCGTATGCAACAACATGGAATTTAGCTTCAGGCTGAGAGAAACCTTTACCTAATGTCCAAGAACCTTCAGTCCATTCAAAGCCTTCAGGGTCACAGCATTCTTTTGCAAGGTCTAAACCATTTAAACCACCAAAAGCGCGTGCTTTAGCTAAAGCTTCTTCTTCTGTAATGTTTTCGCCAGCAAGGATACAACCATTTTGTGCACCTTTTGCTCGCAGAATACGCGTTAATTTACGTGTATCGATGTCTGCAATAGCAACAACATTGTGTTGTTCAAGGTAATCACCAAGTGATTGCTCAGCACGGAAGTTGCTATGCAATAAAGGTAGGTCACGAATGATCAATCCGTTAGCCCATACTTTATGAATTCGACCTGACTCAGCGTCTTCATCATTACAACCTGTGTTACCGATATGTGGGTAAGTTAGTGTCACAAGTTGTTGTGCATAACTAGGGTCAGTCAAAATTTCTTGATAGCCAGTCATTGCTGTATTAAAAACGACTTCACCAGTCGTACTACCCGATGCGCCAATAGAAGTACCTTTAAAGATAGTTCCGTCGGCAAGGGCTAAAATTGCTGGGGTGCTCAAACCAAAGCTCCTGAAATTTAGGCTGTAAAAAAGCGAGAAGACGAAAAAAAAGGAAGGCTGCTTAAAAACCTACCCTCCTTACATCTGCTCGCTTGAACTTAACACGGCATTATACGCAGAAAGCCACTGAAAGTCCATCGTAAATATCAGGAATAAAGCAGATAAAGCGCTTGCATTTTAGAATAAAGTTTGGTTTTGCAAAATCTTAGAAAAATGTAACCAATTAATTATTGTCAGACAAATCATAAATTAAAATTTATCAAAAAGCGCTAATGTGGGTCGGTCAGCAAAAACTATAGGTACAAAGTCATGGCAACACAACAAAAACAAACAGCGGCTAAAACCTCCCTGAAAGAAGTCGTTATCGAAGGTGCTGAAAAGCTTGAACAAGTTGCAAAAGAAGCAAGTGTTCAAGCCACAGAAGCGGTTACTGAAAGCAAAGAAAAGATCGGAGCAGAGGCAAAGCAGTTGAATGCCAGTGTGCAAGATCAATTGCGTCAGTTGAAGCAAGATGTATTGAATAAACTTGATCAGTTAAAAGTTCAGTTTGGTTCATCGCAAAAAGATTTCACTGAACTCAAAGAGTTTGTGAAAACTGAATTTAATACGGTCATCGATGATCTTTCAAAACTTGGAAAAGAGCTGAAAGAAGATGTGACTCAAATTTCAGGAAAGCACAAAGATCATTTAACAGAAACATTTAAGCGTTCTAAGGAACATACTTTGGAAGCGTGGAAAAAAGTTTCACCAGTGAAAGCTGATGTTACGGATCAAACCACAGATCTTAAAAGTTAATTGTGAATGACATGAATTTTAAAACACTTGAGCTAAGTCCAGTCATTCCAGGGAGCTGGATTAGGTGAGAGCGAATTAAACTTCAAGTTAGCGCTAAATATGCAAAAGGGAGTCATTAATGACTCCCTTATTGTGAATAGTACATTTAAGTCCAAAGCAGTTATTTAAAAATAGACAGGCAATAAAAAAGCAAAAGATCGCACTTTTGCTTTTTATCGAAGATCAAAACATTAAAAAGTTTAGAACTGATGTAGCCAATCACGTTTGTTGTGAAAGTCAGCATTTGGACTACTATGCTGCATGGCATAGTACTGTTCACCTTGAGGGGTTTTCAGTACTGCAGTTAGACCAATATAGAGATCTTCCCATTTAAGTTTGTACTTCAGCATAAATTCTGTCAGATCAAGACTGACATTTAAGCCATAGTGCGTCCGTTTCAACTGATTCAGTTCAATATCGTAAGCAGCTTGTGGCGGCATATCTTCTGGATAGCGATATTCTTCAAACTGGTAAGCCTGCCAAGCTTGTGAAGGGGAGAGGTTGATTTCACGATAAAAGTCTTCATTGCGTACACCAATAAAAACTTCTAAGCAGGTCTGTTCCCACAAAAAATCGATTCGTGGGTGAGCTGATACCAATTCTGGCCATTGAATCAGTTGGTTTGGGTCTCGAATCCAATAACCCACATTTAAAGTATATGGGCTTTGTTGTTCGATAGCACCAACGACTGATACAGCCTGAAAGCGACGATCAAAAGCGCTGAGTTCGAAACTTGCCATAAATGCTTAGTTAGACAGGTGTGCGTAGCGAACAAGGTTAGACAGTTTTGCATTTTGTTTTGCCGCTTTGCGGTAAATCAAAGCAATCTTACCAATCGTTTGAACAACTTCAGAACCTGAAACAGTCGCAATTTCAGTAATCATTGCAGCACGAGCTTCACGGTCTTCTGCCACAACTTTCACTTTAATTAACTCATGGTCGTTTAACGCACGGTTTAATTCTTCAATAACGCTTTCTGATAAGCCTTTGTCCGCAACCATTACAACTGGGTTTAGGGTGTGACCAATTTGACGTAAGCGTTTACGTTCTTGAATAGATAAAGCCGCCATAAATATAACCTAATTTTAAAAACGACCTAGTATAGCAAAATCAAAGTTGAAGCGCTGTATTTAATCGGCATTTTCTCGATGAAGATTATTGAAAAAAACATGATTTAAGATGCTTTTTAGATACACATGTCTACTGCAAAAGTGCTGAATTTCACGTACAATCAAGACTGAGAAGTTTTTTTTTATTTAGAGAGTTATGGCTACCCGCATTACTAACCAGAAATTATCCAAAAGTAGTCGTGACTGGATGCGTGAGCATCTTGATGACCCCTTTGTGAAAAAAGCACAAAAGGAAGGATATCGTGCGCGTGCCGCTTATAAATTGCTTGAAATTCAAGAAAAATACAAATTGATCAAGCCAGGCATGACCGTTGTCGACTTAGGTGCTGCACCAGGTAGTTGGTCGCAAATTGCCGGTAAACTTGTTGGCGACAAAGGTTTGGTCATTGCTTCTGATATTTTACCCATGGATGCTTTACCCGATGTGACCTTCTTGCAAGGTGACTTTCGTGAACAAGAAGTGTTCGATGAATTGTTAAAAATTTTAGATGGACGTACTGTAGACGTTGTAATTTCAGATATGGCCCCCAATACATCAGGTAATAAGGCTGTAGATCAACCGCGTCAGATCTATCTTTGTGAATTAGCAATCGACTTTGCTCAAAAGGTTCTTGGACCAAATGGACAATTTGTTGTTAAAGTGTTCCAAGGTGTTGGATTTGATGAATACCGTAAGCAAGTTGTAGACACATTTGATGTGCTGAAAACAGCAAAACCGGCGGCTTCACGTGCTCGATCTAAAGAAGTGTTTTTAATCGGGCAGGGACGTAAGAAAGCTTTCAAGTAAAGTTTACTTGCCAACTCGTTAAAAATTGTGCATTTTGTACGTTTTTAAATTATTGCGAAGCTACTCTGCAGCGTAAGTATTAGAGTCACCCATGTAAATGGGATTGAACGAATTAGATAGAAATGGGAATAAAGCTTTGAGCGATCTTTTTAAGAATGCCGTGTTGTGGCTGGTTATCCTAGGCGTGCTGGTTTTAATCTTCAGCAACGTCAGTGACCGCAATCAACCGACCGCGATGAACTATTCTGAGTTCGTGGCAGCCGTAAATGCGGGTCAGATTAAACAAGTCACCATTGATGGCGAAAGAATTCGTGGCGAAAAATCAAACGGTTCTGAGTTTGAAAGTATCCGTCCTGCGGTTCAAGATCCTGAACTTATGCCGAACCTAATCAAGAACAATGTTGTTGTTGAAGGTACAGCGCCACAGCGTCAAAGTATTTTGATGCAACTTCTGATTGCAAGTTTCCCTGTTCTTTTAATCATTCTGTTATTCATGTTCTTTATGCGCAACATGGGTGGTGGAGCTGGTGGTAAGAATGGCCCAATGAGTTTTGGTAAGTCAAAAGCAAAAATGCTTTCTGAAGATCAAATCAAAGTGACATTTACTGATGTTGCGGGCTGTGATGAAGCTAAACAAGAAGTTGTTGAAATCGTTGACTTCCTAAAAGATCCATCTAAGTTCAAACGACTTGGTGCAAGTATTCCGAAAGGTGTGCTTATGGTTGGTCCTCCGGGTACAGGTAAAACTTTACTTGCTAAAGCGATTGCGGGTGAAGCGAAAGTACCGTTCTTTAGTATTTCGGGTTCTGACTTTGTTGAAATGTTCGTGGGTGTGGGTGCGTCTCGTGTCCGTGACATGTTTGAACAAGCAAAGCGTCATGCACCATGTATCATTTTCATCGATGAGATCGATGCCGTTGGTCGTCACCGTGGTTCAGGTACAGGTGGTGGTAATGATGAGCGTGAGCAAACATTAAACCAAATGTTGGTTGAAATGGATGGTTTTGAAGGCAACGAAGGTATTATCGTCATTGCTGCAACAAACCGTGCTGACGTATTGGATAAAGCTTTACTTCGTCCAGGTCGTTTTGACCGTCAAGTGATGGTGTCTCTACCTGATATTAAAGGTCGTGAGCAAATCCTGAATGTACATTTGAAAAAATTACCTTCTGTGACTGGTGTAGATGTCAAAGTCTTAGCACGTGGTACACCGGGCTTCTCGGGTGCACAGTTGGCTAACCTTGTAAACGAAGCGGCACTGTTTGCTGCACGTCGTAACAAGAATACGGTCGATATGCATGACTTTGAAGATGCAAAAGATAAGCTTTACATGGGTCCTGAACGTAAATCGATGGTGATTCGTGAAGAAGAACGTCGTGCGACGGCTTATCATGAAGCAGGTCATGCGATTGTTGCTGAAATCTTGCCGGGTACAGACCCTGTGCATAAAGTGACAATCATGCCACGTGGTTGGGCACTGGGTGTGACTTGGCAGTTGCCTGAACATGACCAAACCAGCCATTACAAAGACAAAATGTTGAATGAACTTTCAATTTTGTTTGGTGGTCGTATTGCAGAAGAAGTCTTCATTAACCAAATGTCGACTGGTGCTTCAAATGACTTTGAACGTGCAACAAAAATGGCACGTGCAATGGTCACTAAATACGGTATGTCCGATAAAATGGGCGTCATGGTTTACGAAGATGACTCACAGCAGTCATTCATGGGTGGTTTAGGAAGTCGTGTGATTTCCGAAGCAACGCAGCTTGAAGTTGACCGTGAAGTTCGCCGTATTTTAGATGAACAATATAAAGTTGCTCGCGACATTCTTGAAAATAACAAGGATATTGCGCATGCCATGGTGAAAGCATTACTTGAATGGGAAACCATTGATCGTGATCAAATCCGTGACATTATGGAAGGTCGTGAACCACAACCACCAAAAGTGTACATCGCTGAAAATCCAGTGATTGATGTAACACCAACGGATGGTCCAGATGTTCCACCACCATTACCGTCATTGCCAAAAGCATAAAAATTTAAAACCACCTTCGGGTGGTTTTTTTATATGAAAATAAATGCATGTGAGCGAAATGCTGAGCAAACTTAGCGTTAAAATAAGCATAGCAAAATCTGGGATGTGTAATATGAAGTTGGTGTCTTTGCCGAATAAAATTTTAAACTGTGGTAATTTGCAATTAGATTTGTCAGAGCCACATGTGATGGGAATTTTAAATGTCACACCGGACTCTTTTAGTGATGGTGGCAAACACAATGGTAAAGACCAAGCTATAGCACATGCCTTACAAATGATTGCGGATGGTGCGACAGTGATTGATGTAGGTGGTGAGTCAACACGTCCGGGTGCATCTGTTGTTGAGGTTGAAGAAGAAATTCGACGGGTCGTACCCGTCGTTGAAGCCTTATCTAAACACAATGTAGTGATTTCTATCGATACCTCACAACCTGAGGTGATTGAGGCAGCGGTTCAAGCAGGTGCGCATATCTGGAATGATGTACGTGCATTAACTCGGCCGAATGCCTTAGAAACCGCTGCAAAACTGGATATTCCAGTGATCATTATGCATATGCGTGGCGAACCCACCACGATGAATAATCTAGATCAGTATCAAGATGTCGTGGCTGACGTCATCGATGAATTAAAGCAACGTGTGCAAGATGCATTAGACGCCGGTGTACGTGCAGAAAAAATTATGATTGATCCGGGTTTCGGCTTTGCTAAAAATGCGCAGCAAAATTTAAAGCTTTTACAGCAATTCTATCAATTGAATAACATGGGCTATCCGATCTTGTCGGCATTATCACGTAAGCGTTTTATCGGTGAAGCACTTGGCGGTGCAGATGCACAAAATCGCGCTGTAGGCTCGGTTGCAGCGCATCTACTTAGCATTCAACAAGGTGCATGTATGGTTCGCGCACATGACGTCAAAGCAACAGTAGATGCGATACGTGTTTGGCAAGCCATGCAGAACGCGGTGTGATTTGAAAATAGTGAATCCCAATAAATTTGGTGAATTGTAGTATTTGTGTTATATAAGCGCCCTGAATGTTTTGTGATAGAGTTTCGTATGTTTGCAGATTTACTGCTACCCATGTTTGATGATGAATATTACCCAGATGTGTTGGTTGCAGAGGTGAAGTTATTGGTTGTTCAATTTGCGAAGAAAATTGCAAAAGCAGATCTAAGTTCAACTGATATCTACCATTTTGCCAATGAAACGGTTGCACAGCTCAATAAGATGAAACCTCAATTTGAAGATTTAGATTCGTCTTTGGATGATACGGCTGCAGATTATATTGCAGAAGCCATGATGATGGTGCTGCAAGATGAAGGCCATATGGATATTGAAATGGAAGAGTTGGTTGCTAACCGAGAATGGTAATTGAACTTTAAAAAAAGCCCTGTAGTGACAGGGCTTTTTTGTGTCTAGGGATTTAAACAATTCATTGGGCTTTGTCTATAAAATCTTTAAAGGATGATTTGATCGATGCTGATAGTTTTTGTTCTTCTTGCATGGCTTGTAGATGAATGGCGTAGAAATACGTTTGATGCTCTTTTTGTTTTAAGGATTGTTGATAAGACCAATATGCCAGTTGGCGAAGCTTTTGTAGTTTTACTCGTTCAATGGCGCTGCTTTCAGGTTTATAAAATAACTCAGTAAATACACATAAAAAGAGACTGAAAAAAAGTCCACAGAGACTGATGAGGTTTAATACATCTATTTGTAGATACTTAAAGTTTATAGCGAGGATAAGTGTTAATCCGCCAAGGAGATACAGTTGTATTTGCAGGCGTTGAACTGCGGACTTGCTGCTAAAACGTGCTTGATAATGTGCATACCAGACATAGCAATAGATTAAAGGAAGAATAATCAATATACCAAGATTAAACGCCATGTTTGGGTCGTGAATTGAAAATGCCGTCGAAAGCATCTGGCCAAGTACTGCGCTGCTAAGGGGGATAAAAAGTATCAGGCAAAAGCTAAAGATTAAAACGGGTGCAGTGGGCGTTAGATTGATAATTTTAAAATGCGCAAACAGCAGCCGTTGATAAAAGGCATCGGGATGCTTGAGTTGTAGTGCAGGGAGATCAAAATCTGAAGGTATTGGCATTGAATAATAATAGATTTATAAATTTTAGGCATAAAAAAACCAGCAAATTGCTGGATCTTTTATTGCACCAATCTTAGAAGTATAAGAATGGTGCCCGAGGCCAGACTCGAACTGGCACGCTTTGTGGGCGGGGGATTTTAAATCCCCTGTGTCTACCGATTTCACCACTCGGGCATGTGCGCAATAATAGAGGACGAAATGAAGCTTGGCAAGTGTATTTGATGGTGTTTGTTTTAAAATCAATCAATTCATGCATATAAGTTGAAAATATTCAAAAATAGCGATGTATTGAATGACTTTTTGGGCAGTGATTTAAAGTTTTTTGCACTATATCAATGCCAGCTTATTTCATTAACTCATCAAGATAATGTTCAACATTTTGGTGCTTTAGCTTTTTACATAGCTGATTTTCCTGATGCAGCATTTGTATGTGCAAATTTTGGAACAGGGTAAAGCGCTCAGATAACTGTTTATGATTTGCCTGATTCGGATTACTGAGCGACAAACGTAATTTTGCTTTAAGCATTTGTTTATACGACCAATATGCAATACGACGTGTTTCTTGCAGAAAATAGTATTCTTGCGTGTTACTTCCACCTTTGAATAGATTTTCTTTATAAAAACGCACAAAGCCGAAACTCATGGCGAAAAAGAACAATACAGATTGAACAAAGGTGCTTTGTAAAAAGGCGATATTGAGTAACTGTAATAAAATCACGATCGCAAGTCTGAACGGCGTATTCTTCAAACTTTGATACAGGGACATTGAACTGTGCTTGATTTGCTTGATGACTAAGGGTACAACCAGCATGAAAAACAGCATAATACTCAGTACAGCAATACCATGAGCTCGAAACTCACTCATTTCTGGAAAATACAGTTGCACTGCATGTCCAATACTCATGCTCAAAGAAATAAAAATCATCGCCGCCAAAACCCAAGGAATAAGCTCTTTGAGTTCGTCTAAAATGCCTTGAGTTTTCAGTTGGCTATAAAATAAATAATTATGTTTAAAGGCTGCTGGATATTGCTGTTTCAGTTGTTGAAGGTAAAGAGCAGCCTGTTTCTTTTGAGCCATATTGTGACGTTAGTATTAAAGCGTGAAAATAATATAGTTGATTTCGATATTTTTGACAGAATTTTTTTCTAAATCATGTTGTATATCTGAACATTATAAGAGAAAACGCAATTTCTATAGCGAAGGTCGCAGTTTTCATCCTTCTTTTATGCGAAAATACATGATTATTGAATATTAAGTTTTTATAGGCAGTTTATGACTGATCATTCTCCTGAAACATTAAGCGATATCGAAATTCTAGACATTCTTCAGTCGATGAAATCAGATGTTTTAAATACTGAAGCAAATGAAGTGATTCGTAGTGGGGGAAAAGCTGGTCGTCAAGAAGCACACAAACAAGCTTTGGTAAAATTAAATCAAGCATTTGAAGATAAATTTGTTGAAGCTGTGACTTTGGCTTTAGGCTTAAATGAAGGCCAAAGTAAAAAAATCCGCTACAAAAAAGATCGTATCCGTATTTTGAAAGTTCGTGGTATCGATTATTTAGCGATTGATGGTGCCGAAACTGCACAAGTACTGTCACAAGTTGCACAAGCGATTGTACGTGAAGACGCAACGGTGACTCATGACCTGCATAACATTTTCCCATTTTGGAAAGAAGGCTGGCCAATGGTGCAATTCGACAATGTTTATAAAATTTTAGAAGATGACATTCGCATACATTATGAAGCAGTTCTAGAAGCATTAATTTCAAAGCATTAACCACTACAAATGAACCTGTGAGTGTAAAGCACTGGCTAGTTCTGTATTGTTAAGCATAAAAAAAGCACCTGATGGTGCTTTTTTTATCTTTCACTTTTTAAGTTAAGCTCGAATAAAACGGAAACATTCCAAAGATCAGACCTGCTGCTAACATGACAAAACAGGTGATTACAGCCCAGATAATGGTAAATTTCTGATGTTGTCCAAACTCGATCCCCGCAAGTCCACAGAGTAAATAGGTTGAAGGGACAAGCGGAGAGAGTAGGTGTACAGGTTGCCCTACGATGGAGGCACGTGCCATTTCTACAGGTGCAATTCCATAATGAGCGGCAGCATCGGAAAGAATTGGTAAAACCCCAAAATAGAAAGCATCATTCGACATAAAGAAAGTCATCGGCATACTAATGACAGCAGTAATCGGTGCTAAATAGGGACCCATACTTTCAGGGATAATTGCCACGAGTTCTTTAGACATGGCTTCTACCATGCCTGTTCCAGCTAAAATACCGGTAAAAATACCTGCAGCAAAAATAATACCGACCACATTTAAAGCACTACCTGCATGATGTGCGATTAATTTTTTCTGCAAGTCGACATTTTTGTAGTTGACGACTAGCGCAATACACAAAGCCACCATGAATAAAATAGGCATAGGTAAAATACTAAAAACCAGACAAATCATCAGAACGACGGTTAACAGTGCATTGAACCAACTTAGATCTGCGCGGTTGGCTTCTGGATTATCTGAAATTTGAATGTTTTCACCATGGCTGATATCCAATTGGACAATTCCCAGACGCTTTCTTTCCATTCGACCATACATGGTTCCCAAAAAGTACAACCAGCCGATGGCAAATAGCATCGGTAAAACCATCGGAACAAAAACATCACTTGGGTCGACATGAAGTGCGCTGGCGGCGCGGGCTGTAGGCCCACCCCATGGCGTAAGGTTCATAATGCCGCTAGAGAGCATAATCAAACATGCCATAATAAATGGGCTCATACCTAGGCGCTTATAGAGTGGCAGCATGGCAGCAACACAGATCATATAGGTTGTAGAACCATCTCCATCCAAAGAGACAATTAACGTCAGGGTAATGGTTCCAAGGACAACTTTTAACGGATCACCTTTGACCATTTTTAAAATAAATTTCACCGAAGGATCGAACAATCCTGTATCGATCATGATGGCAAAATACAGAATCGCAAAAAGCAGCATGATGCCAGTCGGTGCAAGTTTTTTTACACCTTCTATCATCATGTCGCCAATTTCATTTATTTGTATGTGTGACAAGCTGTCAAAAAAAAACCAAGTAACCACGCAATCAAGGCAAAAAGTAGGGGAATTAAAGTCAGTGCGACAAGTGGGCTTAAGCGTTTCGACATGATCAAATACATAAAGCACAAGATCATGCCCAAACCGAGTACGGTTAACATGGTTCATTCCTTTGAAATATAAAGCTGTTTTTAAATCCAAGGGCAGAGCATAAAGAGAAAATTCATCAGTCAAAACAAAGGTGAGAAAATGTGAAATACATCACTATTTTAGTGGGAAATAGTCATTAATAATGAAGGTATTAGGGAAGGGCGGTTTTTCGATTTATTTTAATTTGTATTCAAAAAAAGTGGTCTGTTTACATTTATTCAACATCAGTAGAGAACTGTAAGTGCTGTGCAGATCCAGTTTGATCACAACAAGTACGCTTATGCAAAAATAGACAGTAGGGTCCGAATCGGCCAACTAAATAATCGGAACCAAAAAATTAAGGGATTATAAAAAAACAGACCAAAACGCATGGTTTCGTCATATTGTTGTCGACCGCGTTCATAGGGATAAGGCGTTAAAAACCACGCAGTGGCGATCAGTGTAACACCGAGCAATAGAAATAAAGGTTGTGGATGAGCTTTAAAAAAATAATAGATCAGATAAGCCCCAGTATAAAAACTAAAGCAAGTCAAAATCGCTTTAAGTGAAAAAGACATCTTCGTATTCCATCGTATTTATATTTTATTGTTTTAGAAAAAAAAGAATCGAATTAATCCGATTCTTCTGGTGTATCTAGTTCAGTTTCAGCCTGTTGTAAGCGGGTCACTAATAATTGGTCAATTTTAAAGTGGTCTACATCCACAACTTCAAATTTGTAGCCATGATAGGTGACAAAGTCCGCTGGACGTGGAATTTTACGCAGTTTAAACATCATAAAGCCCGCAAGGGTTTCATAGTTTTCTTCATCGGGCATTTCATCTAAAGCGAGGGCATGCTTTAAATCTTCGATTGGTGTACTGCCATCGATAAGCCAAGAATCCGCATCACGTTTAATAATTTGTTGTTCTGCTTCAATCGGTGTTACCCAGTCGCCCATCACGGTAATCATAATGTCGGAGAGGGTAATAACGCCGACAACCAACGCATATTCGTTAATTACTACGGCAAATTTTTCTTTGGTTGAACGGAAACGATCGAGTAATTCGGACAGTGTTAAAGTATCTGGAATCGTGAGGACATTACGAATGGTATTTTCGTTGAGCTGTAAAAGTGACTGATTGTTCAGGATACGAACCAAAATATCTTTAGCATCTACATAACCAATCACGTCATCAATATTTTCACTACAGACCAAAAACTTCGAATATGGAAATTCAGCGAGTTTTTGACGAATACTGGCTTCTGATTCTTTTAGGGTAAAGTACACCACGTTTTCACGTGTAGTCATACTTGAAGGGACGTTACGTTCTTCCAGCTCAAATACGTTTTCAATAAAGTGGTGTTCTTGCTTTTGTAGTACACCAGCTTGAGCACCGGCATCCATCACGGCTGAAATATCGTCAAAGGTAATATTGTCATCACGTGTTGTATTCACTTTAAATAAACGAAACAACAAATTGGCAATGGCATTAATCACCCACGCCATTGGCTTACACACCTTAATAAAGATTTGAATCGGGTCAACAACAGCAACGGCAATTTTTTCAGGTGCGATCATCGCCAAACGTTTTGGCATCAAATCAGCAAATAGAATGAATAAGGATGTGACTAAAGTAAACGACAGTGTGAATCCAATGGTTTCAGTCCACGGACCTTGATAAAAACGAGTGACTAAGGTTATGAAATAAGGACGAAAAGCACCTTCACCCAAAATACCGCCGAGAATTGCTACGGCATTTAAGCCAATTTGTGATGCGGCGAAAAAGTCTGCTGAGTTGGCTTGTAAGTCAAGCACACGTTGTGCACGTGAATCTCCAGATTCAGCCAAAATTTTAAGTTTTACTTTTCGTGCACCCGCGAGGGCAATTTCAGTTAAGGAAAGAAAACCCGCACCGACGATCAGGAGAATAATAATGACAATATTTTGGAAAAGGCTCACGAATACACCTGTTTGTGATTCATTCTATTTTTCTGTATTTCTAACACAAAAATGGGCAAGGTAGTAGTCTTAACTACTACCTATATAGTGACAGTATACGTTTGAATTAATAAGGAATTAAAGAATTAATTACTGATACTGTGAAAACTGAGAGTTATTCATTAAGTATTCGCGGTTTTCTTCTTCAATCATTTGACGTGCAACATACAAAATAAGTTGACGTAACCAGCGATGAGCAGGGTGATGATGAAGTAACGGACACCACGCCATTTTTAATTCAAATTCAGGAATATAGAATGGTGGATCACGAAGTAACAGGTTTTGACTTTTGGCTTGAAGGCGAGCAATACGGCTTGGCAGAGTCGCAACCAAGTCAACATTCGAGGCCAATAAGCCTGGCATTTGATAATGACGGGTGAAAACTGAAATTTTACGTTTTTGGCCAATACGTTCTAGAGCCTGATCAATCCAACCTAGACCCGCTTGTTTTTCAGGATTGACACCAAAACCGACACCCATACCTGTTTTAGATACCCAAATGTGTTGTGCATCTAGATAGCTCTTCAGGTTTAAATTATTTGCAGCAGGATGCTTGGCATTTAAAAGGCATGAAAAACTGTCACGCCAGACCAAAACTTGGTGGAAACTTTGCGGAATTTCATTAAAGCGGTTAATCGCCAAGTCGACTTTACCTTGTTCCATATCTCGATAAGACACATCACTAGGCGTTAAAAAATCGAGAACCACATTGGGTGCTTCTGAGCGCAAAGCTTTTACTAGGCGCGGCACCAGTGTTGCTTCAGCATAATCTGAAGTCATGATGCGGAAG
Source organism: Acinetobacter sp. YH16044 (assembly GCF_013417145.1). Classification (NCBI taxonomy): domain Bacteria; kingdom Pseudomonadati; phylum Pseudomonadota; class Gammaproteobacteria; order Moraxellales; family Moraxellaceae; genus Acinetobacter; species Acinetobacter sp. YH16044. The sequence continues at coordinate 47,645 of NZ_VPEK01000006.1, read as the reverse complement.
ACACGATTTGAGGTGTAAGGGCGGAACTCGGTACGGGGTTCCAAAATCATCGAAAGGTCAGAAAGTGCATCACGGATACGTGGCTGTAATTCAAGCGCACGTTCTGTAGGTGTCATACCTTCTGAAGAACGAATAAGAAGTGGATCATTAAATAAGTTGCGTAGACGACGTAAAATATTACTCATCGCGGGCTGAGTTACACCCAGTTGCTCGGCAGCACGAGTCACATTTTTTTCACGAAGAAGTACATCAAGATAAATTAATAGATTGAGATCGACCCGCTCCAGATTCATAAAATAAATACCGACAATAAAATCATGAAATTTATCTGATTATGCCATAACTACTAAGGCTTGTGTAAAAAATGGATGAAAAAATGACGTGTACTATTGTACTAAAATTCGGCAGTTTTAAGACAAATTTGCTGAAGCGACAGCACATATTTCTTAAACACTTATTACCTGTTTAGACCGATATTTTTAAATAAATATAATAAAAATAAGGAGCAATTTTGATTATGCGAAGTGATGTTCATAAAACTAAAAAGTAAGATGAAATATCTCATTTACATAATCATTTGAGGACGGAATAACCATGCATTTAGTTTGGTAAATTTGGGCAAAAAAGGCGTAAAAAATGCTGTTTTTTTTTAAAGTGAATGCTCAGTCGACTTAAGTCTAATGAAGAATAATTCATCAGAGTGTTTGTAAAATAGACAAAATAATCAGCCAAATTTATTGATAAAATTATTTAAATACAAATACTTCTGAATATTGGTTAATTATTATAATACGACTTTAATCTACATATTTTTTAAATAAATACTGAAAATTAATGCAGAATATTGGATTAATTTTTTTAGTCAATCTACTCTGTGTCTATCGCAACGAAGTGTTCTAAATCTGAACAATCATTCGAGGGTATGATTTTAGCCTTACGTTGCAGAAAAATCCTAATATTATTACAGGAACATATCATGTCTACATACTTAACAGCGATTGATGCAATCCGTGAATTAAAAGCAAAATTCGGAAGCACTTGGCGCGATATTAGCCCAGAAGATGCTGCACGTATGCAAATGCAAAACCGTTTCAAAACTGGTTTAGACATTGCGAAATATACAGCTGCAATTATGCGTCGTGATATGGCTGCTTATGATGCTGATTCTAGCAAATACACTCAATCATTAGGTTGCTGGCACGGTTTTATCGCACAACAAAAAATGATTGCGAACAAAAAATACTTCGGTACAACTGAACGTCGTTATATCTACCTTTCTGGTTGGATGGTTGCAGCTCTTCGTTCAGAATTCGGTCCACTTCCTGACCAATCTATGCACGAAAAAACTTCAGTTCCTGCATTGATCGAAGAAATCTACACTTTCCTTCGCCAAGCTGATGCGAAAGAATTAAACGACTTATTCCGTGCGCTTAAAAAAGCAAACGAAGCAGGTGATACTGCTAAAGCTGCAGAAATCACTGCTCAAATCGACAACTTCCAAACTCACGTTGTGCCAATTATTGCGGACATCGACGCTGGTTTCGGTAACGAAGAAGCGACTTACTTACTAGCTAAGAAAATGATCGAAGCGGGTGCTTGTGCACTACAAATCGAAAACCAAGTATCTGACGCTAAACAATGTGGTCACCAAGCTGGTAAAGTTACAGTTCCACACGAAGACTTCATCGCGAAAATCCACGCTCTTCGCTATGCATTCTTAGAAATGGGTCTTGATGACGGTATCATCGTTGCTCGTACTGACTCTGAAGGCGCTGACTTGACTCAAAAAATCCCAGTGGTTAAAGAGCCAGGCGACATCGCTTCTCAATACATCAGCTACTTAGACACAACTGAAATTGACATTTCAGAAGCTCAAGAAGACGAAATCCTAATCAAGCGTAACGGTAAACTTCACCGTCCAAAACGTCTTGCTTCTGGCTTGTATCAGTTCCGTCCAGACACGCAAATCGACCGCGTTGTACTTGACTGTGTATCTAGCCTTCAAAATGGTGCTGACCTTCTTTGGATCGAAACTGCGACTCCAAACGTTGAAGAAATTGCTCACATGGTTAACCGTGTACGTGAAGTTGTTCCAAATGCGAAACTTGTTTATAACAACTCTCCATCATTCAACTGGACATTAAACTTCCGTCAACAAGCGTACGATCGTTGGGTTGCTGAAGGTAAAGACGTATCTGCATACGACCGCGCTAAATTAATGAGCGCTGAGTACGATAACTCTGAATTAGCTGCTGAAGCTGACGAAAAAGTTCGTACATTCCAAGCAGATGCTTCTCGTGAAGCGGGTGTGTTCCATCACTTAATTACACTTCCGACTTACCACACAGCTGCGCTTTCTACTCACGAGCTTGCTCAAGGTTACTTCGGCGACCAAGGTATGCTTGCTTATGTAGCTGGCGTTCAACGTAAAGAAATCCGCGGTACGATTTCTTGTGTTAAACACCAAGCAATGGCTGGTTCTGACATCGGTGACGACCACAAAGAAATCTTCGCTGGTGACAACGCGCTTAAAGCGGGTGACGATGCGAAAAACACAATGAACCAATTCGCTGCTCACTAAGCATTGAACTGATTCGAAAAAAAGCCCAGCGAAAGCTGGGTTTTTTTATGGCTTTAAAATCGTGTTGAATTTAGGTTCTGTTGATATTTCATAATGACAGCCAAATAAATATGTAAGCTAAGGCAACTGATTTTTCATAGTTCTGCTTGAGTCTTGCAAATGTATTCTGGATTGTTTTTTTGGATAGATAGCAAGCCAAACTGGGACAACTCTTAAATAAGCTTTTGAAATTGAAAAGATTTGAATGAAATATTTGAAGCAAAGAAAAGTGGTGGAATGGAGCAGAGATAGAATATTACATTATTGAAGAAGCCTTTAGTGGCAGGTTTGTGCGCCTTTAATCAACAACTCATCGGAATTAAAACAAATACGCTATATCTACACTTGTATATTTAATAAGCTTTCTTTGCGCTAAAAAAGCGACACTTATCTTATGGCTTTGGTCAAAAGGTATGCATAAAAACAAATGAATGGACAATAAAAATGGAAAAAAATCTCTGGATCAGGACACTTCTTTGTATGACAGTTACGGTGTCGCCACTTATTTTCGCAGCGACAACCACTGCACCCGTTCCACCCAATAGCCAGCAAGTCTTTTTTGTCGGCAATAATTGGGATGGTACGGTTACAGTGATCAATCCTGCAAAAAACTATCAGAAAGTTGGTGTCATCAATATGGTGCCCGACAAAAAACAACGCCTCACTGAAATTTACCTCAACCCAGTAAAATTAATCGCCTATAGCTATATTCGTAATACAGCAGGAGAGGGAAATGATCAATTGGTCGATGACATGTATTCCACACCAGATGGCAAATCGGTAGTTGCATCACGCCCAAGTTTTGCAGATGTTGTCTCGATTAATATTACAACAGGGAAAATTAATTGGCGCACACCCGTTGAGGGATTTCGAGCAGACCATATGGCAGTATCCCCTGATGGGCAACAGGTTGCAGTATCAGCATCTTCAGGAAATGTCGTACATATACTCGATATCAACACAGGCAAGGAGCTCGGGCGCTTTGCCACAGGAGATAAGCCACATGAAAATATTTACTTTGATGGTGGCACAAAAATTCTTAACTCAGCCATAGGTAATGTGGAAACCTCAATGGATGCAGCGTGGCAGGATTTCACTAAAGGCAAACGCTATATCACCATTGCCGATGCTAATAATTTTAAAGTCTTGAAGAAAATTGATTTTCGTCCTGCATTGGATGCCTTTGGCCGTAAAGACCTATCGAACGCTGTGCGTCCAATTGTGTTTAGCAAAGACGAATCCAAAATCTATGCACAAGTCTCATTTTTTAATGGCTTGGTCGAATATGATCTCAATCAAGGCAAAGTCACACGCATTGCACAGCTTCCTGGAATTACAACTATTCCCTCTGATCGCACGAAATGGGTAAATGACTCACGTCATCATGGGCTTTCGATCAGTGGAGATGGTGAAAAACTATGTGTTGCAGGAACGATGGATGATTATGCCACCATCGTCGATCGTAAAACTTTGACCGCGGCGAAATTGATTGCTGCAGGCAAACCGTATTGGGCAACGCAAAGTCCAGATGGTAAACGCTGTGTCATTTCTGAAAGTGCCACAGATGCAGTAACCGTGATTGATTTTGCAACAGGTGAAAAAGTCATCACAGTTCCAGTTGGCAATCACCCACAGCGTGTTCGTTTGGGTTATGCGCCAGCAGGATGGGGCAACTAATAATTTAGATAAAATTAAATAAAAAGGTAAATTCAGAGTCAAATCGGCTCTGAATTTTTTAAATATCAGAAGGTGTCTAGAGACTGCATCATGAATAAAAAATGGATTGTTTTAGGTTTGACGTTTAGTTTAATTTTATGGTTGATGATTCAGTTTTTAAAACCACGGCAGCAGGAGGTTCATGAACAGCTACCTTTAGATCAACAAAAAGTGTCCGAAACACATTCAGATCAAACCACGGAAAATGTTTTACAGCATTCAAGTTCCAAACCCAAACAAGAAAGACAAGATAATGAAACGCACACCCAGTTATTACAGCAACGTGAACAGGTATTTCAACAATTTCAGCAAATAAACACACAGATGAGTCAGGGGCAGCAGCCGAATCAAAATCAAGTACTCGCTTTACTCGAGCAGCAATACAGATTGGTTGAAAAAGGCGTCGTGAACGTGGATGAAGCTATTTCATCTATTCAATATTTACGCCAAATACTTCCCGAAATGGATCGATTTTTAGATGGGCAGCAAGCTAAATTGGAACAACTCAAAAATTGAATAAGGCGGATTAAATCAGCTTTTGAAGGTGAACAAACTTGAATAAAAATTTTTAACTGATGTTACGCAGTAACATCAAAGCGCAATTTGCTTCAAATAAAACAACGATACGCGGTAACGTCATCCGCAAGTGTTTAAGACAGGACTACTTCTAATCAAAAATGTTTTTGTGATGCTTTGAATAATTTGACGGTAGTGAACGAGTTTTGCGGATGACAATGGTTTTGGGTACTTTTGTCGAAACAAAAGTATCTCCAGCCGAAGGCTAATCTCTTTATTTAATCCTTAGATGTAAGACTCCGTCGAATAGGCTTAAAATTATTTTAAAAATGCGAAATTACTTTTATGTGCGTAACATCAGTTTTTAAGAAAAGAACAGGAGTCGAATAGCGCAGAAATAGAATAGTGAATTTTTTAGAATATTTTTGAATTGAGTTGAATGCTGAAAATTCATTTAATGACTTGGAAGATAAACACTCCGAAGATGCCGCTGCAAATGTCGTGACCCTGAACCCGATGAGTTCAAGGTGGACGCGACGTACACTCGCTGGGTTTCCCACACGAGGAGGGCATACGCTCAGAATATACAGAACACATCCATAAGTTTAAGTATCGGCAGGGGATTAGACCTAGCTGGCGAACACCTCAGAGATGTACTCAGTATAACGAATTCAGCGTTATTGGCAAATCACCAAACGCTGACAAAGTGTTTAAAATGAAGCAATCGGGCAAAGTATAATCACTAAACCACCGATTAATCAGTCAATTCTTCCACTTGTTCCAAAATATTTTGCAACAAAAGTTCGCAGTTTGCATATTCTTGCAAACTCTTATTCATCGACAGGACTTCTTGCATTAACTCAAGTGCGACCATAATGATCAACTTGCTTGGTTCCATACGTGGCGCTTTACGACGAAATTCATCGTATTTGTCATTCAGCAGCTGCGCTGCACGTTCTAAATCTGCTTGTTGGTCAGAGGTCGTCGCTAAACGGAAACTATGACCTAGAACTTTTAAATCAACTGCAATTTGTTCACTCATGATCAAACTTCCTCATTGCTTTCAGTCGGATGCGCCAATTGTTGAATTTCTTGTGCATGTTGATCTTGAGCAGTACCTAAAATGGCTAAACGTTGAATAATCGCTTCAACTTTGGCTTTGGCATGTTCATTTTTTTGAAGCAGACGTTCACGTTCTTGCTTTAAACCTTGAATTTCTTGCTGAGCATGACGTTGTTCATTTTGCATTTTTTCTTTGACGATACGTAACTCATTACGCTCTGCCAAAATTTCCTGAAAACGATTTTTTAGATCAGTACAGCTTTTTTCGAGGCGGCTGTATCGGTCAGCCAAAGCAGTTGCATCAGTATTGAGCTGTTGAAGTTGAGCACGTGAATCAGTTAATTGCTCATTCAGTGTTTCAATTTCTTCTTGTTTCGAGGTGATAATGCCGTTCTTATGTACAATTTGAGCATGATGCTGCTCATTAGATGAGTTTTTCTCATCTTGTAAGGCACCATTTTCGCTTTCAAATTGCGCCAGTCGCGTTTTTAAAACGCTAATATGCGCTTGGAGACGCTGTAATTCTTCTAACATAACGTAGTCGCACAGTCTTGCAAACAAAGGTAATATATACGAAGTATAGAGATTGGATAAGCGAATGCAAGACGATATTTCAGGTTGGTCAGATTGGTCCCACAATTTTTCTAAAATTGAAGAAATTTCAAGCCCAAGTGAGTTACATGGTTTACTCACCGGTATAGTTTGTGTGTCACAACCACCGAGTCGTGAAGAGTGGCAACAAATTTTAGCAACGCTTGATGTTGCTGAATTAGATGAAGATGCATTGGCATTGTTAACTGAAGAAGCAGAAGATGTAGCTCATTCTCTTTCAGATCATGAACTCGACTATCTTCCTTTATTACCAGATGATGATCACTTACTTGGTGAGCGTGTGCAAGCCTTGGCAGACTGGTGTGCAGGTGTGGTTCTTGGTTTTGGTTTGGCGGCAGGACATCTGCGTACCAATGAACAAGAATTGATTGAGCATTTACAAGATGTCGCTTCAGTAGAATTTGAAGATTCAGATGATGATGAAGAAGGTGAAGAAAGCTATCAGGAATTATACGAATTTGTTCGTTTAATCCCAGTAAGCCTATCTATGGGACGTACCAAAGTAGATGTTTCAGAAACACCGTTGTTACAGCTGAGTGCTAAAAATTCATCGGCTCAAGCGGGCAATGTGGTTGAAATGTTCACACCACACCGTCCAAGTTAAGGCATTCTTTTTGCATCAATAATTAATAGATGATGGGCTCTATCTTTGGAGTTCATCATCCTATTAAATCAATCATAGTCCAAGCGTATAAGAAGCATATCAATGAAGAAATTAACTCAAGCAGATTTTCAGGAACGTCGTGACATCCTTGCAGGTGAAATGGGCTTACGCAGCATCGCAATTATTGCCACGAGCAAAGAAGCCATGCGAAACCGAGATGCTGACTATAAATTCCGTGCTGATAGTAGTTTCTTTTATTTAACAGGTTTTGCTGAACCTGAAGCGGTTGCAGTGATTGAAACCTTTGATAGCGAAGAAGAAGGTTATAGCTATAGTTTGTTCTGCCGTGAACGTGACCGTGAAATGGAAATTTGGAATGGTTACCGTGCGGGTATTGATGGTGCGATTGATGACTATGACGCGGATGAAGCCTTTGCTATCGATTTATTAGACGAAGAAATTTTAGAAAAATTACAAAATAAAGATAAATTATTTTACCGTATTGGGCAGCAAGCAGATTTTGATGCTCGTGTGGCGCAGTGGATTGCAGCTGCAAGCGGTGAATCACGTAAGGGTGCAAGTGCGCCTGCACAAGTCATTCAATTGGATCGCATTATCGATGAAATGCGTTTGCATAAGTCTGATGATGAACTCGAACTGATGCAGATTGCTTCGGATATTTCAGCAGAAGCGCATACCCGCGCCATGCAAACGGTTAAACCGGGCATGATGGAATATGCACTAGAAGCAGAACTGAATTATGTCTTTGGTCAAAATGGTTGTGTACCGTCCTATAACAGCATCGTTGGTGGTGGTGAAAATGGCTGTATTCTGCACTATGTGGAAAATGATAAAGAATTAAAAGATGGTGATTTGGTACTGATTGATGCCGCATGTGAATATCAGCTATATGCCTCAGATATTACCCGTACTTTCCCAGTCAACGGTAAATTCAGCCCTGAACAAAAAGCACTTTATAATGTTGTCCTCGATTCGCAAATTGCGGCGATTGATGCTGTGCGTATCGGCAACTCTTATAAAGAACCGCATAACGTTGCAGTGCGTATTTTAGTTCAAGGCTTGCTGGATCTTGGCATCATGCAGGGCGATATTAACGAAATCATCGCAAAAGAAAGTTACCGCCAGTTCTATATGCATGGAACAGGTCACTGGCTCGGTATGGACGTGCATGACGTCGGTTCTTACAAACAAGACGGTGAATGGCGTGCCTATGAAGAAGGTATGGTTGTGACTGTTGAGCCAGGTCTTTATATTGCGCCAGATGATGAAACAGTGGATGAAAAATGGCGTGGGATTGGCATCCGTATTGAAGATGATGTTGTAGCAACTCAAAATGGTCCACGTGTTTTAACCGCTGCAGTGGTGAAATCTGTAGAAGAGATTGAAGCGCTGATGGCGAAAGCGAAAGCCGCTTAAGTTAATATAGTAATTAAAAAAGCCGGTCAGATGATCGGCTTTTTTTTATCTATAAGCAGTCATATAAATACTAATCATACAGACAATGTTAATTAGCAATGTAGTTGATTTTCTGATGTTAAGTTTTTACAAAAATTAGATATAAGTCTTTTAAAATTAATCGTATAAATTTTTTATTTTAATCATAATTATGGGCGTTAGAAAAGCTGGGGTGGTTATTCCCTTTAATGGCAATCAACAGGATATAGAAAGACTGGTAAATGATTGGCTGGTTTATTTTGAAGAAAACTCAAAATCTGCATTAGATATAGAGTGGCTGACGGATCATGTTGTTTGTATCAATAGTGCCGGATTAGCGCATTTTGCTTTTACTGAACCTGAAAAATGGAGCAGCTTGCTGAGCAGTGGGTTACCGATTAAATGGATGATATTCTTTGATTTTGCAGACACAAATTCAAGCTATAGCTATGCGCTTTATAAAGAGGGTGCAGAAATTAGATGTGTCATTCAAGCGGAAGAAGATGAACTTTACATGGATGGGCAAATACAAGATTTTGAAAAAGAATGGTTAAACTTTTCAACAAGATATTTATACGAATATGTTGAAAATGGCAAAATTCAAAAAAAATGGATGACTGATTTAAACAGTTTAAAAGAAGAAATCAATGAAGATTTGGAAAGCTATTATCAGTATTATTATTTTAGCGAAAAGGATCATTTAATTTATCATACTCAATTGGTTCGGCTGTTATTGATTGAACTCTTTAAAAACTATGTCGGTTTTGAAATCTTTGATAGTGATTATAATCCAGTAAAGAAAATAAAGTTTAAGTATAACAATCAGCGTACTTATGATGATTATTTGAGTTTAGCCTCAAGAGGGGATATTGCAGCCCAAATTAAATTGGGTGAAATGTATGAAACGGGATGCGGCGTCGAGAAAAATGATTTAACAGCACAAGGATGGTATCAAAAAGCGGCTGATCAGGGGGATGATGCAGCGATGCTGAAGTTAGCGGTGCTGTTGTTCAAAAATCCATGTAAAACAGATATTCATATCGCTTTAGATCTGCTGAATCAGGCAGTGGAAAAGGGAAATATAAACGCAAGAACGGCCCTTGCTGAAATATATGAAAAGGGCGAAATTCTTGATCAAGATTATAATCTAGCTATGAACTTGTACAAGCAATCGGCAAAACAAGGCTGTGCAATTGCCCCCTATAAAATTGGTTTAATGTATGAGCTGGGTAATGGTGTAAATCTAGACTTAAAGATAGCAAAGCGCTGGTATCACCAAGCGGCGAATGCTTTTAATCAAGATGCAGAAATTCGATTACAGAAATTAATCCAGTATTTTAATGCTTAACTTCCTAAGCACCTTATTTAAATTACTGATGTTACTGCGTAACATCAGTTAGGCAGAATAACAAGGCACTTTTTATGAAGGGCGATGTGAATCATTTGAATGAGGAAGCTGATGCTTGAAATTAAAATGATCTGTGGTTGAGCCGGAAATTTAATCGGCTCAGTCATTTTTATTGTGATTTTAAGTGATTCGCTATTTTTTGAGATGAATATTTACGGCGAGAGATGATTTATTTTGTATTTATTCAGTGCAAATACCCGCAACAAATTTGTATTTCATTATAAAAAATCATGCCCTTGATGTAAGATAAAATCCATTACAGATTATATGTATTTCGAGTGAATTTCCTAAATTCGAATACTTGATAAAAAAGGAAGTAAGCATGCAGCAAGAAGTCATCATTGTCGGTGGTGGTATGGTCGGTTTAAGTCTGGCACTCATGTTGGCCAAAGCCAAAATTGGCGTAAAACTTTTAGAAGCCATTAAATACCCAAATTATGATGATGCAAACCTTGCGCCTTATCACTCTAGTTTTGATGCGCGAAACAGCGCCTTGTCACGCCGTACGGTGCAGATTTATCAAGAACTTGGTCTGTGGGATGCTTTGCAAGAACATGCCACGCCTATTTTAGAGGTGAATATTACAGAGCAAGGCAGTTTTGGTAAGGCACGACTAAAAGCAGAACAAGAAAAAGTCGAAAGCTTTGGACAAGTCATTGAAAATGCATGGCTCGGTCGTGTGTTGCTCACAGAAGTCAAAAAACAACCATTAATCGAATTAATTGATGGCGTACAAGTGACTTCACTGATGCAAGATGCAGACTTTGCATATATAGAAGCACAGCGTGCTGAAGAACAGCTCAAACTACAATCTAAAATCGTGATTGCCGCAGATGGCCGTGATTCATTCTGCCGCAAAGCCCTAGGCGTTGGCGCATCAGAACATGACTATGACCAAGTGGCGATTGTCACTACGGTGCAAACCTCTAAACCGCATGCTCATGTCGGTTTCGAGCGCTTTAGTCCACTTGGCCCGTTAGCGCTATTGCCACTTCCGGGTGAATACCGCCGCTCAGTGGTTTGGCCTGTTCCTAAAGGAACTGAAGGCGAGTGGATGGGTGATGAAAATGATCAGCACTTCTTAGATGCCTTACAAGAAACCTATGGCGACCGTGCAGGTAAATTCCAAAAAACGGGTAAACGTTTCAGCTTCCCATTATCCCAAGTGCTTGCAGAAAAACAAGCTGTCGGCCGTGTGGTGCTGATGGGCAATGCAGCGCATACCATTCACCCAGTTGCAGGTCAGGGCTTTAACTTATGTATGCGCGATGCCTATGTACTGCGCCGTTATTTAACAGAGCAAGTTGAAAAAAATGCCGATTTGGGCGATGCAGCTATGCTGCTGGATTATGAAAAATCGCGCCTGACTGATCAGCAGCGGGTGATTAAATTCTGTGATTCAGTTGTTCGTGGTTTTAGCAACCAGAACCCAATTTTAAAACTCATTCGCAATACTGGATTAGTTGCCTTTGACACCATTCCGGGGATTAAGCCTTTGGTCGCGAATTATGCAATGGGGCTAAAAGCATGAGTTTAAATCAAACAAATGTACTGGATGCAGTTATTGTAGGCGGTGGCTTGGTCGGTGGCTTAACGGCATTGCTTTTGGCGCAAGGCGGTGTGCAGGCTACGGTATTGGATGCGGCACCTATTTTGGATGCAGAAAAAACCAAAAGTGTTGCGAATCCTCGAGTTTTGGCGCTCAGTCAAGCCACCATTCATTTACTCAAGACTGTGGGCGTTTGGGAAAAGCTTGCCCGTCAGCAGCCTTATACTGGTATGCAGGTGTGGAATAAAAATGGCTATGGAGAAATCAATTTTGGTCATGTTGCAGATCAAACACCATCAGTTGAGCAAGCTTTAGGTTCAATGGTTGAACCAAGTGTATTGAATTTAGCCATTCAAGAAAACATGCTAGAACAGCTTGAAGACTACCGAACCCAAGTTAAGGTCAGTCGAGTTGAGCGCGGCGTTGGTGTGTGGATCATCCACCTCGCAGATGGTACACAGCTCAAAACAAAACTGGTGATAGGTGCAGATGGTGCAAACTCATTTGTCCGTGAGCAAGCTTTCATCGATCTAGATGTGCTGGACTATAAACAAGCCGGTGTGAGCTGTGCAATAAAAACCGCCCAACCGCATCAGCATGTAGCGCGTCAAATTTTCTTAGAAACTGGGCCTTTGGCATTTTTGCCGATGGCGAGTCTGAAAAAAGAGGAAAGCGGTTATTGGCAATCCATTGTGTGGACCTTACCAGATGATTATGCCGATGAATATGTCGCTTTATCCGATGTGGAATTTACTGCGTTGCTCACTCGAGAAAGCCATCACATGCTCGGCGAGGTCTTAGAAGCAACACCGCGTGCTAAATTTCCATTGAAAGCGCGAGCAGCACAGCAATATGTGCATGATGGTCTGGCGTTGATTGGTGATGCGGCCCATGTGATTCATCCGCTTGCAGGACAAGGCGTGAATATTGGTTGTTTAGATGCAGCAGTGCTTTGCGATGTGCTTTTGACCGATAAAAAACGGGGTGTGTGGGCACATGAACAAAGTTTGAAGCGATATGAACACCGTCGTAAAGGGCAAAACGATGCCATGATGCATAGTATGTCCGCGATTGGTTGGTTAGAAACCACCACTTTTTCACCTGTGGTGTGGGCGCGAAACTTTGGTTTAAAACAAGTGGAAAATCAGACTGTTCTAAAAGATGCGTTTATGGCTCAAGCCAATGGTCTGAGTATTTTAAAAGATACAATCTACGCAGCTTAGGTCAAAGTCTGATATTTTTTAGACAGTCGTATAAACAAGGTTACGATTTTGATTAAAAAAGATACGATTTTTTGATTGTGGGTACTAGTCGAAATGCTCAGAGATTGCTAAATTTCTGTTAATTTAAAACCAGCCATTCGCTGGCAAACAGAAGTCATTCGCGGGGAGAACACAATGACTGATATGAACGATTATGATGATCCAGAAGATTCAGTAGTTGATGAAGATGAAGCACAAGCAGCTGAAAAAGGTGCAGGTGACGCAGCTGATTCTGCCTCTGATGGTGACACCTCTGAAGCTGAAACATTAACAGTGACTGCAAAACTAAAACAACGTCAGGCGCTTGAAGATGAAGTTGCTGCGTTCTTAGCGCGTGGTGGTCGTATTACCGAAGTCCCTCCAGACGAATCGGCAAAAGATTAAAATGAAAAAACACCACGTCATGTGGTGTTTTTTTTTGCTTCATTCGCTTGTGCGATGATGAACGTCATTCATTTTTTAACTCTGTAGCATGTTTGCTCAAGAAGTTAAGTCGTTAATAAGATGTGAAGTCGCTTCAAGCCGTCTTTGGCTTCATATATTTACGACTGATCGCGAAAATAGGATAAAACACAAAATGCAGTAAAAGCAAAAACATACAATTGATAATGAATGCAGCAATATACGGCGGTGCATGCATGGCCGCCACAGCAGCGACAAAAGATTGAAAAAGTAATACCGCACTCAAAATGATATAAGCCCAATAACGATGCCTATCCCAAAATTGGCTCAGTTTCAGTAAATTACCGACTACAAAATAGAGGGAACAATATCCACAGACCATCGCAATCGCGCTATGATCGGCCGTCATTTGCTCGCCACTAATACAGTGCGGATAGGGTTGAATGCCAGTATAAATAATATGTGCAAGGGCGGTGAGCCAAACCAGATTAAAGAGAATGGACATCAGTGGTTTTTTGACAGACAGATTTATGGACATGTTATAACCAACTTTTTTCATTCTATTTAAATTATTGTATGGGATAGCTTATGGAACCCGTAGGTCCCATAAGCGGTTCAAATTAAAAATAAAAAAAATTAAGCTTAATCGTTCGCTTGGGTTAATTCTAAAGCACGTTGATAGGCTACTTTCTTTTTAATTCCAGTTAAATCTGCCGCCAACTGAGAGGCAGCTTTAACGGACAAGTCTTGAAGTAAACGGGTCAACAATTTGTCTAACTTTTCTTGCTCTAGGTTTTTTTCTTCGGTCGCACCACCAATCACCAATACGATTTCGCCTTTTTGCTGATTGTGATCAGATTCGACAAAATGAACCAATTCACCCAACGACATTTTTTTAATGGTTTCAAATGTTTTGGTAATTTCACGTGCAAAGCCTACAGGACGATCGGCACCAAAGACATTCGACATATCTTTTAGGCAATCCACAATACGGTGCGGCGCTTCATAAATAATCATGGTTTGAGTTTCGTCTTTCAGTTTTTCGAGTGCTAAAAGACGTTGTGACTGTTTAGACGGTAAAAAGCCTTCGAAACTAAAACGGTCACTGGGTAGGCCGACAGCACTGAGAGCTGCAATGGCAGCACAGGCACCCGGCACAGGAATGACACGAATATTTTTTTCTTGTGCAGCACGAACCAGTTTAAAGCCGGGGTCACTGATCAATGGTGTGCCTGCATCACTAATCAGCGCCATATTTTCACCCTTTTCTAGGCGTTCAATCAGCTGGTCGATTTTGTTGCTTTCGTTATGGTCGTGGCAGGCAGTTAAAGGCGTATTGATACTAAAATGTTTAAGTAATTGTGCGGAAGTTCGTGTATCCTCGGCGGCAATAATTTTAACCGACTTCAATACCTCAATTGCACGATAACTAATATCATCTAAGTGCCCGATTGGAGTTGCAACAACAAATAACTGAGCACTCATAGGTTTCTCCATGTTGGATAATAAGAACAAAATTTTGGGTCTTTGCCTTTTAAGCAGTCTGTTTACTGCTGCACAGGCAGACGTCTTGGTCATTCTACCTGAATCTGGCCCTATGGCGCGAGCCGCATCCAGTATTAAGCAAGGTTTCAATAGCGCATATCAATCGTCAGACTACAACGTGCCCATTAAGTTTGTAGATTCAAATCAAAAGCAAATTGCAGCGATATTGAAGCAACAGGTAAATAAAAAAACTCAATTGGTGATTGGCCCTTTAGCACGCCAAGATGTTGAAGCACTTGTAAAAGCAAAGCCTAAAGTCCGCGTGTTGGCTTTAAATGAAACGACGAGCCAAATTCCAAACGTCTGGCAGTACAGTCTATCGAAACGTGATGATGCTTTAGCACTCCAAAAAGTCTTCGAAAAAGACAAATTAGCGCAAGTGTTAGTGTTACGTCAGCCCGCAACTGAGGCAGAACATGAATTACTGCTCATGTCCTTAATCAGCCAAAGTTCAGTGCCTATTCAAGTGGTTGAACAACTCCCAACGAAGCTAGACAAAAATCAAGGGGTGCTGTTGCTAGGCAATAATGGATGGATAAACAGTCAAAAAAAACTACCTAAAACAAAACTATATAGCGTCGCCAATGCGATTGAAGCCACTAAGCCCATTCCTGTAGGGCTGAAATTTTGTGATGCACCTGCCTTGCATGACGCGCGTTGGCCTGACCTGATCCGAGCTTATGAGGAAAACCCTGTAGATATGCCATATCAACGTCTTTTAGCTTTTGGCGGAGACACATGGCATATCGCAAAACAATATTTGCAAGAACCGAAATTAAAAAGCATTGAGTTTCAGGGGCGAACAGGGCTAATCAAAATTAGTCAAAACAATATTCAGCGTGTTCCTCACTGCTATGAGCGAAGTAAAAAAGGCATCGTGGCGATCTCACTTTAGGGATGAAACGATGCAGCTAAACTTAGAGCAGATGAATTTGGGACAGATGAATCTGGGGCAGTGGGCAGAACGGCAAGCGCTGCGTTTGGTTGAGCAGCAAGGCTATGTACAGGTGCAACAGAATTATCATAGTCGTTATGGTGAAATTGATTTGATCGTTGCACGTGGTCAAGAATTGGTGTTTATCGAAGTTAAAGCCCGTTCAAATACCCGCTATGCCCAAGCCGTCGAAAGTATTTCCATTCACAAACAACGTAAGATGATGAAGACTGCGTTGCTTTTTTTAAATGAACAGTCACATTTTCAAAATTATTATTGTCGCTTTGATGCAATTTGTTTTGATTTTTATCAACACTTTGCAAAAACACTACAGCAAGATTTTTCTAAATACCCGTATCATCAGCAATGGATTGAAAATGCTTTTACTTTTGATCAAGAGTTGATTAATCTCTGATAAAACAAACTGTGTAAACGCATAGAAAAATACGTGTGGAAATTTGAGGAGTCGTGCTGAGTGGTTAAGCGTATTGCAATAACGATGCTTTGTGTCGCAAGTTTATCTGGCTGTGCGAGTTTTATTTCGAATGGAACAGGATCAGCACCTGTAGGAACTGAAAGCGGCGCACGCTCATTGGGACAAGTTTTTATTGACTCTTCCATTGTTCGAACAGCAAAAATTAACTTATATAAATTAGATACTCGTTTTAAACAGTCACGTGTCAATATTGAAAGTTTTCATGGCAATGTCTTATTGACTGGGCAGGTGCCAGATAATCATTTAAAAGAATTGGCAGAAGAAAATGTCCGTTCAATGAGTGATGTCAAAACTGTACATAACTATATTACAGTGGGTAATCAGATCAGCTATAGCACCATCATGCAAGATACTGCGGTCACTGCGAATACCCGTGGTTTGATTATGAAAGCGCCTGTGGTATCTGACAGCAAAGTACACATTCATACTGAAGATGCTGTTCTTTATGTGATGGGCCGTTTAAACAGTGCGGAAATCACAGACTTAAATCAAATCTTGCAACAAGTGGGTAATGTAACGCGAATTGTCACTTTAATCGATAATATTGATCAGAACCCAAATCCACAGGCACGTTCAATTAACTCAAGTTACACCACACCTGCTGTAGGTAATGTGCAACCTGAAGTACAAACGCCTGTAGCGATAGATCCGGATGCTGTCGATCCAAATGCTCAATAAAATGTCGGAAATGATGCTGTAAAATATGAATCAATGGTCTCTGCGGCTTCAGCAAAAAATGGATTTGGCTAAATCTTTATACCGAAATTTTCGGTTATATGATTTTGGCAGTTATGCATTAAATCGACTGACACCCAAACAAGGATATCATGTTCAAAACAATATCCCTTATGGTCTAAAAGCGCGCCATCGCCTAGATTTGTATCGCACGTCAGCACCTCGTCAGCAACGTCCACTCATCGTGTTTGTACATGGTGGAGCGTGGATGCATGGTGACAAAAAGGATTATGGATTCATTGGTGAAGCTTTTGCCAAAGAAGGCTTCGATGTTGCTGTCATTAATTACCATCTCGCACCTGAATATATTTTTCCGGCTTCAATTGATGATCTTAGCCTTGCATTAAACTATTTGACGCAGTCTCAGCATAAGTTGCAGATTGAAGTGGAAAATGTGGTGTTAATGGGACATTCGGCAGGGGCATTTAATGTCATGTCTGCACTGTATCATCCGACGCCTTATCAGCTACAAGTGAAAGAGAATATTCGTGCAATTGTGGGATTGGCAGGGCCATATCATTTTGATTATAAAGGTGATCCGATTTGTGCAGATGCCTTTGATCAAAATGTACCGTATCAACAAGTGATGCCGTATTATTTTGTTGAGCACAATCAAGTGAAGCATTATCTATTTACTGCGGATAAAGACAATATCGTTGGCTATAGCAATAGTGAAGATTTAGATCGTCGATTAAAAGCCTCAGGCAACCACAGTCAGTTGATTCAAATCCCACGTGTTGGGCACATCACGATGATTGGTTCAGTTTCGAGTTTATTTAGTCGCTTCTTTAAAACCAAAGCTGAAATCATGCGTGTACTCGATGAAATTAGTCCACGCTAGTAGATAGCTTTCATAAGTCAAAAAAATGATCATTAATTCGTAGCAAGATTAATACTGAAAGCCCTTCTTCCTCTAAGATGAGGGAAATTTTTCATATAAATCCTCTCCTTCTTGCGCGTAATTATGCTCATCCTTGAAAAGGAGAGGGAATATTTTTTGTGAATTAAGTATTGATTTAAAATTGATTTATGAAAGAAGTTTAGTGTTTGACGTTAAATACTAATTTAAGTAATAAAAAAAACCACCATATTTTGGTGGTTTTTTTCTTCTTAGATTTGAATTCCAATTAGGCAGATTTCGCGTAAATATTGGCTTGTATCCACAGATTGCCACGAATATATTGCCCAACATTGAAATCTTTATGCGCCGGATTTCGTGTTGCAACACGAACAATCACCGCTTCTTGGTTTTCTTCGTGGATTAAGGTCACATCATACAGCGTATAGTCTTGCTCTTTAAATTGCATGGCAGTTTTGCCAACAATATGCCCTTGGAACCAAGCTTCGTCTTCTTGGCCAAGATTTTCACCATATAGGTATGCAACCATTTTAGAAAAATCGACGGTGACTGGTGCTTTGTCATCTTCAGACTTCGGTTGCCACGCTTTAATCTGTTCGTGTAAGTCTGCAGGGGCAACACCATTATTTGCTGTCAAGATATCGTTTAAAGCACGATGATGTTTTATCGATGCAGGATCGTCAACGACGAGCTGTTCATGTTCAGCGACAGCTTCAAGTTCATAGGCCCAAGCATTGAGTTGCACACTGTAGCTTGCATCTTTTTCATATTGGTCGTGATTGACGCTATATAAACTATCAAAAGCATACACACTGGTATTTGCGCCTAAGTCGAGGCAAAGCACAGCTTGCGTATTGGATTTACAGGTAATAATACGTTCAATGGTGGCTTTGGTTTTATATGGGCTATCAAAACTTGGAAATGCAGTTTTAACGGCTTTAGGTTTATTATTTTCTACCGCAATCACTTGGCACAGTTGAATCGACGCTTGTGATGGACCTTGAATCAGCCAGGTACTTTGATCCATATCAGATTCTTGTGCGCATAAGCCCATCGGCATAATGGGTGCATCCAATGCCTGACCCAGCCAAACTGGTACATCCGTTGTCGGGTTGCCGGTGAGCAAATTCCAATGTTCAACATGACTACCAAAAGTTTGATCTTCAATAGTGATAATTTCAGGGCTATTTTGTTTTTTCATATGCACAATTGATATTGGGTTGGTTTCATAATTAATAAATCGAGGGTTATTTGAAATTTTCAAGTCACCGACGTCATATTTATCATGAAATCATGCATAAAAAATGTTTTCAGTAGGATTTAAATGTAAAAGCATTGGAAAATAAGCCCAAGTTGGACTCATTTTGCAGCTTTTCGATTCTCATAATTAGAGAAATGTAGATCCATTCAGCGGATGCAGATCCCCAAAATGTCATGTAGATTTGTTACTATGAGTCATGTTTAAAAGTGAATGGAAAATCAGTGCTGCCATTTAAATTATGGGTGGATGCAGATGCGTTACCACGCATTTTACGTGATGTGATTATTCGGGCTTCTGATCGTTACCAGTTAGAAGTCACTTTTGTCGCCAATCAAAATGTTGGGATAACGCCTTCGGTGCGGATTAACTCAATTCAAGTCATGAGCGGGGCAGATGCCGCGGATAAAGAAATTATTCAGCGCATGAAAGAGCACGACATCGTGATGACACAGGATATTCCACTTGCTGCTGAAGTGATTGAGCGGGGCGGTATAGCGATACATCCACGCGGTGAGATTTATACCACAGCAAATGTCAAAGCTCGTCTACATTTACGCGACTTTATGGATACATTACGGGGCGCAGGTGTGCAAACTGGTGGTCCAGCACCGATTTCAGAACGAGATAAGCGCGAATTTTCTAGTAGCTTAGATCAAACCATTCAAAAGCAAAAACGAAAAACGGCGCAGAAGTAAAAACCATGCCATCTAAAACAAATCTAGCGACCACCTATGCGTTGTTGGTCTTTATTTGGTCGACCACGCCACTTGCCATCGTTTGGAGTGTCAGTGATATCAATGCGTTTTGGGCACTGACATTACGCTTTTTTATCGCATTACCCTTGGCTGTCGCATTATTGTTTATTTTTAAACATAAACTGCCGATGGATAAAACCTCGCTGCACAGTTATTTGGCGGGGGCGTTTAGTTTTATTGGTTCTCAGATTTTTACCTATATGGCAACGGCCTATCTCAGCTCAGGCATTATTGCCCTGATGTTTGGTTTGGCACCAATTATGACGGGTCTGATCGGTCGTTTCTTCTTTCATACCTATCTGCATCGCTTGCAATGGATTGGGATGTTGATTGCCGTCTGTGGTTTAGCCATTATTTGCTTAGGCGGCAGTGATCAGCATGTACAGCCTGTTGGTATCGTCTTAATGTTAATGAGCGTGTTCGTCTACTGTATGTCGATTTTTTGGGTGAAAAAAGTCAATGCACCTTTGCAGCCCATGTCTCAAGCCACAGGTTCGATTCTTATCTCAGCACTATTTTCTGCCGCGATGCTACCGTTTATATGGCAGTATGCACCGACACAGATGCCTTCAACTAAAGCGCTCATTGGCTTATTTTATGCAGTGATTATGGCTTCATTGATTGCAATGTTTTGTTATTTCAAACTGGTACAAAACATCAAGGCGACAACTTTGTCTTTAACAACGGTACTCACACCCATGCTTGCTATGCTCTTTGGTGCTTTACTGAATGATGAAAAATTATCATTGATGGTTTTACTTGGTGCTGTGATTCTATTATCAGGCTTGTTTGTTTATTTTTATAAAGATTTTCGGGCGAACAGAGAGCTCGCCCACAAATTAAAACATTGATTAAAAATCACTCTTTGTTTTGGGTCAGTGCGATACACTCTGCAAGTTTGACGCGGTCTTGAGGGAGCAGTGTGATAAAATAGGCACCCGTACGGTACAAGTTGCTTTCTTCTTCACGGCTATAAACCACTTGTGCTGTTGCCGCAATATGGAAGAAATTTTCAGGGTGGCTTAAGGTCACATGGATATAAGTACCTTCTTTAATCGCGCGTTCGCTAAAAAAGCTCAAACCAGTCTCTGAAAAATTCACATGCTCAGGCACTGGTAACATGCTTTGTACAATTGCGTCGTATAAAGAACCCGTAATAAGGTTTAACTTTTGGTTAAATAAGGATAAGATTCGAGCAATTTGTTGATCTTTCTCAGCTAATTGTTCTAATTCGTAGTTGAGTGCATGATCAAATTGATCTAATTCAGCAAGTAGTAGAAAATAGCGCGGCAATACAAAATTAGGATCGTAAGGATCATTCAGTGCAACATCATCAGAGATAATCTGATAGTTGATGCGCAAAGCAGCATCGATACGCGACATTACACGGCGTTCAGTTTGAACACTTTGATGCTGTAAATTTTCCATAATATATTACCTCGGACTAGATGGTTATGTTTAAACCAATCTCGCTGTATATAGGGTTGAGATACACTCGCGCTCGGCGCAGTAACCACTTTATTTCTTTTATTGCTCTGGTATCCATGATCGGCCTCACGCTTGGTGTGGCAGTCCTTATTACAGTTTTATCTGTGATGAATGGTTTCGATCGTGAGCTGAAAACTCGTGTCTTAGGAATGATACCTCAAGCCACTGTTTCTTCAACACAAATTTTAACAAATTGGCCTGAACTTGCAAAAAAAATTGAGCAACATGAGCATGTTCAAGGGGTCGCACCATTCACCCAATTACAGGGAATGTTGACGGCACAAGGTCAAGTGTCTGGCATTATGGTCAGTGGGATTGAACCGCAGTATGAAAAAAAGGTATCAATTATCCAAGACCATATGGTGGAAGGCAGTATCGATAACCTGAAAAAAGGTGAGTTTGGTATTGTCCTTGGCAAGCAAATGACAGATGCCTTAGGTTTAGGCTTGAATGACAGTGTGACCTTGGTGCTTCCCGAAGCAACTCCTTCGCCGGCTGGGGTCGTTCCGCGTTTTAAACGATTTAAAATTGTGGGTATTTTCAGTATTGGTGCAGAGGTTGATTCGATGATGGGCTATGTGGCCCTGAACGATGCGTCGACTTTATTAAGACTGCCAGATGGTGCACAAGGCATCCGTATGAAGTTGGATGATATTTTTGCAGCACCACAAGTCTCTCAAGAAATTGTGCGTGATCTACCAGCAAACTTCTATGCTTCAGATTGGACTTATACACACGGCAACCTGTTCAGTGCGATTCAAATGGAAAAGGCAATGGTAAGTTTATTGCTGTTCCTGATTGTATTGGTTGCAGCATTTAATATCGTGTCTTCATTGGTGATGGTGGTCACTGATAAAAAATCCGATATTGCCATTTTGCGTACACTAGGCGCTTCACCGGCTACAATCACGCGGATCTTTATGGTGCAAGGTACAGTGATTGGGGTGATTGGTACGGTGTCTGGGGCAATTTTAGGGATTATCGCTGCATCTAGTATTAGTAATTTAGTTGGTTGGTTGAATACAACACTGGGCTTAAATATGTTTGATGCTTACTTCATTAACTATTTACCGTCTTATTTAAGATGGCAAGATGTTGTGGTGATTGTGTCCTTATCATTGGGTCTTAGCTTTATCGCGACTATTTATCCGGCTTTACGTGCAGCTAAAGTTCAACCTGCAGAGGCTCTACGCTATGAGTAATTTAGTTTTAGATGCCCAAAAAATTACCAAATCTTTTACTGATGGTAAGTCTACAGTCGATGTAATTCGCGGACTTTCATTACAAGTCAAAGCAGGTGAGTTTGTTTCAATTGTTGGTTCAAGTGGCTCTGGTAAAAGTACGTTGTTGCATGTATTGGGTGGCTTGGATCGTCCAACATCGGGTCAAGTGTTGATTAATGGTCAACGCTTTGACACTTTAGGTGAAGCAGAGCGTGGTTATATTCGCAATGAACATTTGGGTTTTGTGTACCAATTTCATCACTTGTTGCCTGAATTTACCGCGTTTGAAAATGTGGCGATGCCATTAATGTTACGTAAGTCGAGTAATTTCAAAGAAGTCAAGCAGCAAGCTGAATACCTGTTGGAACGTGTTGGACTTTCGCATCGTATGACGCACAAACCGGGTGAGCTTTCAGGCGGTGAACGTCAGCGTGTGGCTTTGGCTCGTGCATTGGTAGCAAGACCTAAGTTGATGATGGCTGATGAGCCAACAGGGAACTTAGACCGCAAAACCGCGGTGAGGATTTTTGAGTTGCTGTCTGAGTTACGTAAAGAATTTAACATGGCAATGCTAATTGTGACCCATGATGAATATTTAGCTCAATCTGCTGATGCGATTTTGCATATGCAAGATGGTTTATGGGTAGATGACTAAGCGCTAAATTGATTTTGTAAAAAATTAGTGGATTAAGATTGTTTGATTGAAGCTCACCTCGGTGGGCTTTATTATTGCCAGCACATAATAAAAATAATGACGACTCATGTTACAAAGTTTTTGTATTGGCTGGATTTTAGGTATTTCTTTTATGGGTTTCATGTTTTGGAATCCACAACTCTCGACAGCTCAGTTGCTTTTTATTGTCCTGATTTGGCTAGTGCTACAGCTCTACATTTCACCAAAACTAAAAAGTATCTTTTCGAAAATCTTACAGCTCAGTACAAATCTTTGCATAGGTTCAATTCTCGGTTTTAGTTTCGCCAATACTCAACTCGATCAGCGTTTGGCATTGGTTGAACATCAGAGCAGACAAGGCGAGTTTATTGCGTATATTCCACAGATCAGCCAACTCAAAGACCAAGCAATTCAGCAAAAAATTGAAGTGCTCAATGTGAATCAGCAGATTCAATATTTTATGGCGTATTTACCCAAGTCAATTTTGCAAAATAATGAACAGACGATTCAGTTGGTCCCTGGACAATACTATCGTATGTATGGTGAGTTACGACCTACCCAAAGCTATGTGACCGAAGGTGCATTTGACCAAGAAAGGTGGAGCATACAGCAAAATATACATGCCAGTTTAAAGGTGAAGTCGGTTGAATTGATACCACCTCAACATATGACTGCGATGGGTTATGGCCAGCAATATCAACGACATCAAGGTGTGTTACATCAGTTCAAAATAAAAGTCGAACAGCAGCGTTTATATTTAAGAGCGTTTATATACCAACAACCGCTGCAGAATCATGGCTTGCTGTTAGCGCTGCTTACAGGTGATAAAAGTTTACTCACTGAAGGCACCAGTGAATTATTTCAACGTTTTGGCATGAGTCATTTATTAGCGATATCTGGGCCGCATGTACTGGTTTTTGCCAGCATGCTCTGTTGGGCGATGCAGTTAGGTATCCGTAAATATTGTCCCAAAATTTATCTCAAGTGGCCCAAACAATATGTATTGGTCGTGCCCTTTATATTTTGTGTCCTTCTATATTGTTCATTTACCGGTTTTGAAATACCGGCGCTGAGAACACTGACGATTTGCCTTGTCGCAAGTAGCATGCTTTTGTTACGGCAAACCATTCAGCCTTTTCAACTGCTGGTTTTTAGTGCCGCAATTTTATTGCTTATGGATCCCTTTAGTATTTTATCCGCGGCATTTTGGTTGTCTTATGGCGCATGCTTTATTTTACTGCGGATTTATCAAACCTTAAGGAAGCATTTACTGGCTCAAGCGGAAGCCAGTTTTTGGCAAAAGTTAAAACATTCAATGTGGTTGATGGTGGAATCACAATGGAAAATCTTTATCGCCTTATTTCCATTGATGGTGATTTTTTTCAAGCAAGTCACGTGGATTAGCCCATTAAGTAATTTATTTGCCATCCCGTGGTTAGGGGTAGTGGTGGTTCCTTTAGATATCATCGGAGGGGCACTTTCTTATATTTCTACACCTTTAGCGCATTTGGTTTTTTTATTCAATGATCTGTGTTTAGAAGTGTTACATGTATTTCTCTATGGCTTAGATCGACTCTTTGCACCAAAAATGCAAGATGTCGCATTGACGTCAACTCAAATCATACTGTTGATACTCGTTATAGTAATCTTATTTTTACCTGAAGGTATCTTGCCAAAATATTGGGCGGTCATTGCCTTTTTTGCTCTGTTTATCCCATGGAGAAATTCAGCAAACTTTCAACTTTCAATTTTAGATGTGGGGCAAGGGCAGGCGATCTATATCCGTTCTGTAGATCATCATATGATGGTAGACTTCGGTGGAAACTATGATGAAAGTCAATTTAGTGTTGGGCAAAATATCATCCGGCCATTTTTGAGTGTGCAAGGTGTCCATCGACTAGATCGGGTGTTATTGACTCATTTAGATCAAGACCATAGTGGTGGCTTTTTCTCATTGGAGCAACAGCTTGATATTGGGCAGCTTTCAAGTAATGAGCGGGTACAAACCATAAACCAAGCTCCACAGCGCTTATGTCAGCGTGGTCAGCAGTGGAATTGGGATCAGCAAGTCTATTTTGAAATACTCTCGCCAAAGCCTGAAGATCTGACAGATGCCAAATGGAATGCCAATGAACGCTCTTGTGTACTGTATGTGACGGTCAAAGGCGTCAATGGGCCACGACATTTTCTATTGATGGGGGATGCGGGTTGGGAGACGGAATATCAAATATTAAGTGATTATCCAGACCTAAAAGTCGATGTCTTGGTGCTCGGACACCATGGTAGTCGGCACAGTTCATCCTATGCGTTTTTAAACCATTTTAAGCCCAAGTTGGCGATTGCTTCTGCGGGGCGATTTAATCGTTATGGACATCCTGCAAAGATGACCCAAACACGTCTCAAACAATTAGACATTCCACTTTTGCAAACTGCACAAAGTGGAAGTATCCATTTCAAGCAAAATAAACAACAAATTGAACTAATTGAAGAGCGGCCAAAGTATAAATGGCTCGATCGGTATCGCAGGCTATCTAAAGAATCTGAATAGAAAACTGCTTCAAGTGTATTGCTTGAAAATGTCATTCTGTCACATTTTTAATTTTTTGCTGTCTTTGATATTCCTCACGAATATCACGAATGCGTTGAGCGGCTTCCTCATCACTAATATTGTATAGATTTCTCAATTTTGGATTGGCTTTAAAGCGTTTATAGCTCCAGTGATAATGCTCTGGATAACGATGAATTAAATCTTCCACTGCTTTAAAGATAACTATTGAGCCATCATCTGCATTGCCTTGATAAATGTTCTCATCGATAGGTTCGATATGCATATCAAAACCATGATTATCGTTACGAATGGCATATAGTAAGAGCGCACGTGCTTTGGTTTTTTGAATCAGTTTTGCACTTAAGTTGCTGGTTTTTAGTGGAATACCAAAGTATGGAATCATTTCGCCGCCGGCATTGGGGGTATGGTCTGGCAAGATCACCGTCGTCCCACCTTGTTTTAAGGCTTTGAAAATCTGACGTACACCTGATTCATCCGTAGGAACCAATATTGCTTGCTCACGGCTTCGAGCAGCACGGACAAAATTGTTGGCAGATTCGCTTTTTACCGGCTTGTACATGATGGTCATTTGAGTGTACTGCGCAACCCATGCATTCATGATTTCCCAAGTACCAAAATGTGGTACTACGAGTACAACGCCTTTTTTTAGGGCGAGCGCTTCATGTAAATATTCAGCGCCATGTACGTGATGAATCCGTTGAATATTTTTTTCTGTACTTGCACCCCAAATATTAAAAAATTCAAAATAAGAACAAAGTTCGTTTCGAATCGCTTGTTTAGTGAGTTGAATGCGAGCTGACTCTGATAATTCAGGCAATGCAATTTTAAGATTGCGTTGAATCGTAGAGTAGGTTTTAGAGATTTTTAAAACATTGACTAACCCAGCCAAACCTTTTGCAATTAATCTTGAAATTTGAATAGGTTGACGGCTGATAAATTTTAACAGGTGATATGTGGTGTCCTGTGAATTTTGGTCGGTCATCTTATTTAAGTCTGAAAGAAATGAAAGAAAATTTAAAATAATTATAGGGGAAAATGAATTGATTAGACAGTTATAGCGATTAGCGTGTATATAATGACTACAAATTAACGATCAAATGGGTTTTTTTATGTCCGAATGGCCACCAAAACCTGAAGAAAAACAGCAAAGTTCTTCAAACAATATTCAGCAGCCAACTGGAAATGAATGGAAAATATTAGAAAAAGCCGTGCTTTCTTCCGTTGAAGAACAACGTAGAGCACGTAGATGGGGTATATTTTTTAAATTTTTAACCTTTGCTTATTTGCTATTTATTATCATTGCGATGGCAAAAAGTTGCAGCATGTCGTCATCTGATCCTGCAGCAACAGCGGGTTCACATATTGCCGTGGTTGATATCATTGGGACCATTGCAGCGGACAAGCAAAGTGTAAACAGTGCAAATACCATCAAAGCTTTGAAAAAAGCTTATGAAAATAAACAAAGCAAAGCGGTTGTTTTAAATATTAACTCACCGGGCGGTTCACCTGTTCAGTCTGATGAAATTTGGCAAGAAATTCAGTACTTGAAAAAAGCCCATACCGATAAAAAACTGTATGCCATTATTGGTGATACTGGTGCTTCAGGTGCGTACTATATTGCGTCTGCCGCAGATGAAATTATTGTCAACCCTTCAAGTTTAGTGGGTTCAATTGGCGTGATTATGCCGAATTATGGTGTTAGTGGTTTGATGCAAAAGTTTGGTGTAGAAGATCGCACCATGACTTCGGGTGAGAACAAAGCGATTTTATCCATGACTCAACCTGTCGATGCTGCACAAAAAGCACATGTTCAAGGTGTACTCGATAACGTTCATGCACATTTCATTAATGCCGTGAAAGAAGGTCGCGGTAAGAAATTAAAATCGAATGATCCGGCTATTTTCTCAGGTTTATTTTGGACAGGTGATCAGGCTGTGAAGCTGGGTATTGCTGACCGTACAGGTAGTTTAAATAGCCTGAAACGGGAATTGAAAACTGAAAAAGCTGTGAACTATACCATTGAAAACAGCCCATTTGATTCTGTGCTAGGTCGTATGGGAAGTTCATTTGGTCAAGGTTTGGCAAGTGCATTGTCACAACAGGTTCAATCTGAAAACAGCACGAAGTTACAATGAAACCGTTAATTCATTTTGCGCACGCCAATGGCGTGCCATCACTGGTTTATCAAAAATTGTTTGATTTACTGAGTGATGAATATGATGTGATCTATGTGCCGTTACTTGGGCCAGATAAGCGTTACCCAATCGATAACCATTGGAAAAGCTTAACACAGCAAGTCATTGACAGTATTGTGCGTCAGGCCAATGGTCGTAAGGTGATTGGATTAGGTCATTCATTAGGTTCGGTTTTAACATTTCAGGCTGCTTTACAACGCCCAGAATTGTTTGAACAAGTGTTAATGATTGATCCGCCTATGATCATGGGGAAAGAGTCTTTTGCTTTGCACATCGCAAAACTCCTCAAACTTAAAGTCCTCGATAAAATGTCCCCAGCAGGATTGTCGAAGCGTCGTCGTGATCATTGGGACAGCCGTGAACAAGCAGCAGAGCTTTTAAGGCCGAAAGGTTTTTATAAAGATTTCGATCCAGACTGTTATCAAGCTTATATTGATCATGCCTTGATGGACGATAAACTGCGTGGTGGGGTGGAGTTGACGATTTCACGTGATGATGAAGTTCATATTTTTCGAACCAATCCTTCACTGTGGTGGTTACCTCATGCTCAACCGCAAGTACCTGTACAGCAGTTAATTGCAGAGCAGGGGCCATTTTTGGCACGTCACTTTCCCCAAATGGTCGAGAAAAAATTTGCGATTCCATTTAAAGTGGTTAGCGGCAGTCATATGTTTCCATTAGAAAAACCAGTAGAAACGGTTGAGTTAATCAAACAAATGTTAGCGGTTCATGCCAAACACGAATGATTGAATGTACTCAAATAAAAAAACGCATCCGAGGATGCGTTTTTTATTTCTTTTTAAAATAGATAAAAACTGATTTTAAAACTTGCAGAATTGAACAGGTGCTTGCATCGGTTGATTGCGATATAACACCCCATCAGCAGTATGTTGGATCGTACCATTACAGATCCATTCTGCGACTTGAGGATAAATCACATGCTCAAGCACGTGAACCCGATCTGCCAGACTTTCAGCATGATCATGCACATTGACTTTAAGCACACCTTGAGCAAGCGCTTGGCCGGCATCTAGCTCTGCAGTCACGTAATGAACTGTACAGCCATGGAAGACATCACCAGTGTTTAACACACGTTGATGAGTATGCATGCCTTTATAATTTGGTAACAAAGAAGGGTGGATGTTAATCATTTTCCCTTCCCATGCTTTGACAAATTTTGGGCTTAAAATGCGCATAAAGCCTGCCAAAATCACCAAGTCAACATCCCAGTCGAGCAGTTGTTGATGCATCACATCATCAAAAGCTTCACGACTTGGATATTGTTTGTGTTCAATGACTGCAGTTGCAATCTTTGCTTTTTCTGCACGTTGCAGTGCAAAAGCATCAGGTTTATTGGAAATTACCCCAACGATTTGACCTGATAGATTGGCATCGATCAGGGCTTGCAGGTTAGATCCGCTGCCTGAAACAAGTACAGCAATTTTAATCATGAACGTTGCTTATGCGAAAACTACACGGATTTTTTCGTCAGCGCCTTCAACAGATTCAGCATTGTCTGCAATGTGACCCATTGTGAATGCTTTTTCGCCAAGGCTGTTGAGTAATTCAACAGTTTTGTCAGCATCTGCTGCATCAACTACGAGAACCATACCCACGCCACAGTTAAATGTGCGGTACATTTCAAATTGTTCAACACCACCTTCTTTTTGAAGTAGTTTGAACAATTCTGGCCATTCCCAAGATGCTTCATTGACTACCGCTTGAGCACCATTTGGCAGTACGCGAGGTAAGTTACCCGGTAAACCACCACCAGTGATGTGTGCCATTGCGTGTACATCAACTTCTTTCAATAACTGAAGAATTGGTTTTACATAAATACGAGTTGGTTCCATTGCTGTATCTGCAAGTGGACGACCATCAACGATTTGAGTAAGGTCAACGTTTTTCACATCTAAAATTTTACGAAGAAGTGAGTAACCGTTTGAGTGTGCGCCAGAAGATGCAACACCAACTAAAACGTCACCCGCTTTAACTTTAGAGCCATCAATAATTTTACTTTGCTCAACTACACCTACGCAGAAACCTGCAAGGTCATAGTCTTCGCCTTCATACATACCTGGCATTTCAGCAGTTTCACCGCCAACCAATGCACAACCTGCAAGTTCACAACCCGCACCGATACCAGTCACAACATTTGCTGCAACGTCAACGTTGAGGTGGCCAGTTGCATAGTAGTCAAGGAAGAAGAGTGGTTCAGCACCACATACAAGAAGATCGTTTACGCACATTGCAACCAAGTCTTGACCAATTGTGTCATGACGGTTCAAATTCAATGCTAAACGTAATTTTGTACCAACACCATCTGTGCCAGATACGAGAACAGGTTCTTCATAACCTTTAGGAATTTTACAAAGAGCGCCGAAGCCGCCTAGGCCGCCCATTACTTCAGGACGTGCAGTACGTTTCGCGACAGATTTGATACGATCGACTAACGCGTCGCCCGCTTCAATGTCGACACCTGCGTCTTTGTAGCTTAAACCAGTGTTTGGGGTAGAAGTTGAGTTGCTCATAATGAAGTCTCCGCATTCGCGCGGGGATTATAACCTGAATATGCAAAACTCTTATGCTATTTCGCACTAAAATGTTATCTTTATTAAAATATTTTCCTTTCTATAACGATTACATTGAAAAAAGGTGACTTTATATGGGTGATCGCACCTTGCGCCGAATATTTATTCTTGCTGGGATAGCATTGATCATATGGGTTTTATACTTATTAAAGCCTGTAGTTGTTCCTTTTATCGGCGCATTTCTAATTGCATATTTATTTAGCCCTTTAGTCGATAAATTACATAATATTGGCTTGCCGCGCTGGTTATCTATCAGTTTGGTCTTTATTGGAATTGGTGTCGCTATATTCCTTTCAATGTGGTTCCTCGTACCACTGGTATGGGAACAGTTGATGTATGCGAAAAACAATATTCCAAGCAATATTCATTGGGTCAACTATACATTCCTGCCGTGGTTATCAGAGACATTTAATCTTGTACCGATGGAAATTGATACAGAGCAAATGTCAGCAGCGATCATGGAGTATATTCAAACCAACTATAGTGCAGACAGTATCCAAGCCATGTTGTTAAAAGTGGCACAATCGGGTCTGAATTTCATACAGATTGGTGGCACGATTGTCTTAATTCCAATCATAGCTTTCTATTTCTTATTAGATTGGGAGCGTATGTTAGAAAACATGCGTCGACTTATTCCACGTAAATATGAAAAAAGCACGCTCACAATCGTGGGCGAATGTCATGAAGTTTTAGGCGCATTTGTAAAAGGCCAATTCTTGGTAATGTTCTTATTGGGCGTTGTTTATGCGGTTGGACTCCAATTAGTCGGTATTGAGGTTGGCATCATCATCGGGATGATTGCGGGTCTAGCCAGTATTATTCCGTATTTGGGTTTTGCGGTTGGTATTATTTCGGCAATTGTGGCTTGTTTGTTCCAATTCGGTTTGGATTGGGTGCATTTGGCCTTAGTACTGGTGGTATTCATGGTAGGGCAGGCAATAGAAGGTTATATTTTACAGCCTTTCTTATTAGGCGACAAAATTGGTTTGTCTCCTGTGGCAGTGGTATTTGCAGTCCTTGCAGGCGCGCAATTGGCAGGACTCCTCGGGATGCTCATTGCACTACCCGTTGCAGCGATTATTGTGGTCTTATTACGTCATGCTCGCGAAAATTACGAGAAAAGTAATTTATACCGAAATGATGTACTTGTCGTAAATGATGCTGCAAGTGGCACTTTAAACGTAGAAACCAATCAAGTTGCTGTCGATATTGAGCTCAAAAATCAGTCTGCAAATTCGCTGCAAGATCCTGAAATTTCGAGTAACATTGAAAGATCAGAACATAAAGATTGATAAGGCCAAAATATAGATATGCGTCAATTGCAGCTAGATATAGAACCACAACTCGATGCCCGAATTAGTGATTTTTCTGGGCCGAGTTGGGGGCATGTAATCGATGGTGTTCGTCAGTTACATGCTGGTTTAATGAATCGTTTCTATATCTATGGTGGAGCTGGCACAGGAAAAAGCCATTTACTGTCTGCAATATGTGACTCCTATTTAGAAATTGGCAAATCAGCAATTCAAGTTTCATTGCTTGAATTGCTCGATGCGCCCACTGAAGCGATTACTTCGCTAGATCGCTATGACTTAGTGGCTTTGGATGATATTGAAGCCATCAGTGGAGTTCCACATTGGCAAAAAGCCGTTTTTCACCTGATTAACTATAATAACGAAGAAGGTGGTCAATTGGTCTTTTCATCTCGACTGGCGCCAATTGAACTCAAACTTGAACTGCCAGACCTACAGTCTAGATTAACTCAGGCTGTTAGTGTGAAAGTGCCGAATGGTAGCTTATACGCAGACCGTCAAGCGCTCGTTAACTCTGTTTTAGCGCGACGTGGCATCCATATGGATCAACAAATTGTGGATTATTTGTTGGCACATGGGCCGCATCAGGCGTCTATTTTACTTCGCTCTTTAGAACAACTGATTCAGATGTTAAAAGGTGAAAAAGTCAAATTGAGTCATGCAAATTTAAGACAGATTTTTGCCCTAATTGATGAATATCGGTAAGCAATAAAAATTCTTGAGTAATTACTCAAGCTGTGACAAAGTACGTAAAAATATTTTAATGTTGCAAGGATTGTGCAACTTAAGAATAAAAAGATAAAAAATATTTAAGGAGATGGATATGCTCAAACAGAGCATAGGCATTGGCATGCTTCTCATAGCAGGTCATGCATTTAGCGCAGAAATTATCGTTACAACCACTGAAGATGTTGTAAAGGATGACAAGGAATGTTCACTTCGTGAAGCCATAGAATATATCAATAATGGTATGCCAGAAGCCGGATATAATGGTTGCGGGGGTAAAGACGCCTATGCCTCAATTTCTCTGAAAAAAAATGAAGTTTATAAACTCACTAAAAAAATTGATATTAAAGCAGAACTGAATCTGAAAACGGCGTATGACAGTAACGTCAATGAAGATGTCGTACTCGGTCTTAATAATGCCGTCATTGAAATGACGGGCAAGGATCAAATTTTTAATATTAATGATGGCGAAAAAGAACTACTTGCGATCAATTTTAAAGAAATTTCATTTAAAGGATGTAAGCAAGATCAATGTGCTGATAAGGGCGGCATCATTTTTAATAATGAAAAACTTACACTTGAAAATGTAAAGTTTGAAGATGGCTATGCACGACTTGGTGGTGCAATCTACAATGTTGGATTTTCAGAAGATGGCGCAGCTGTAGCAAGCCGTCTATATATACGAACCACGATTTTTCAAAACAACAAAGCGGTAGATGGTGGTGCAATTTACTCAGAAGCACCGGCTTATGAAATCTATACATCTTTATTTAAAAATAATGAAAGCACTTCTGGTCGAGCGATTGTTTACAATCAAAATGGGCTCGCAGACATCAGCAAGTTGGTGTTCAGTAACCCTCAAAATATCATTGCCAATAGTACCTTTTTCAAAAACAAAGGTTTTGCTGTCAACTTACGTGATGGTTTAGCACTCAATAATATTACAGTACTGAAGAACAGTGGCGGTATCGAACTAAATAGTACCTCTGAGCATGCTTATTTAGCCAATAGTGTGGTGATTGGTAATGCGCTCAGTGGTACCGCTCAAGATTGTAAAGTCGTGAACTCAGGAACAGACCAATCTGTTTTTTATAACAACTTAGTGGCTGCGAGTTGTCCTGTTGGGCCTGCTGCAAATTTAAATGATGTATGGTCTGGGACAAGTTTAATCGCGGGTGAAGATGAAGGTAGCTGTAAAACCTTAACAGAAGATCGTAATGCACTTTTTTGTGCATTTACCACAGCAAATAACGCATTTATTGGTTATTTACGTCCTCGTATTTTATTAGATTACGAAACTATTTTCTCAAGCCCGATATTAAATAAGGGGAAGACCACAGCAGATGGCAATGAGCATCATGTGTATTGCGAGTCTTCTGATCAGCGTGGAAAAAATCGTAATTTGGATGATGTTTGGTGTGATCGTGGGGCTATAGAAATTGTGGTTCCTGTGAGCATGCCTCGATTAGGTAAAGACATTCGTACAGGTGAAGTAGCCAAGTTTAATATTTTAGATGCATTAGGTGACAGTGATTTAATTCCAAAAGAAGAATGTTCAAAAGTGATGGGTATGGCAAATTCAACGGGTGAGCCATGGCAAGATGGTTGCCCAATAATTGTACAAAGCACCGAATCTAAAGGTAAATTTACCCTGAATTTGAATGGTGATTTTGAATACACGCCAAATGGAAATTGGCATGGCGCAGATATTTTTGAATTGCGTGTGGTGACGTCTTCAACCCGTTTTAATACTTCGGCAAAAAATTATTTAGCTGCAGAAGTGCGTATTTTCCAAGAACCAAACAATGAAATGGAAAGTAAAACCGTTAAAACTTCGGGTGGTGCTCTAGGCTGGGCGAGTATTTTTGCGCTGCTTGGCTTAGTTGGATTTCGTCGCTTTAAAAAATAGTCTGGATAGAATTAAGGACAGCACATGAAAAATTATAAAAAAGGATTGCTGGCGGTCATGGTCCTTGCGGCTATGTCATCTATGGCAGCGACAAGTAACATCATCAAAGTTACGACCTTTGATGATGAAAATGGTGAAAATCTCAATCAATGTTCTTTACGTGAAGCGATTGAAACTGCACGTAAAAACAAATCTTTTGGTGGATGTAATGTCGGTAATCCAAATAATGGGCAGACCGATTATATTCAACTTGAAGCAGGTGAATATCTTCTGACCAAAGGTGAGTTAGTTCCTCTAAATCAGATCGTGATAGAGGGGAAAAGTCGCTTTAACTATGATTCAAAAAATTTACTGACGCAGAAATTTCCTGCCTATGAAGATATTAGAACGACGATTAATGCCCAAGGCAAATCGCGTATTTTTAATACTTCACGCTCAGAAGCCAACTTTATCGTCAATAATGTACGCCTTACTGGCGGGATGGCAGAAGATCGAGGTGGTGCCTTGTATTTAGGGGGAGCATTTACCTTAAATAATGGTGCAATTGAAAACTCTCAGGCCAAAGTTGCTGGCGGTGCGATCTACTCCGTTGCGCATAATATGTCGAAAAAAACATTATTGGTGAGCAGTTTAGTTCAGGGTAACGTCGCACCTAAAGGTAGTGTGGTAGCTATGGACTGTATCGGCAACTTGGGGGATACCCAGCCTGAAATTGTGTTCCAGCAAAGCAGTATTATTCAAAATGGTTCATCGACGAGCAATAGTGTGATGGACTTCTGTGGAAATGCCAAGGTTGAACTGACAGCAAATACGATTGCAAAAAACCAAGCAAATCCAAGTACGGGTAGTATTATCCGTGCCATTTCTCAGGGAACGGATCGTTTAAGTGCTTTTTCTAGCTTCGTTTTAACCAGTAATACAATAGTCGAGAACAATGCGGCTAGTACCTATTATTATGATAACAATGGTACAAAGGCTTGGTATTTCAATGTATTGGCCTACAATACTGGTGGGAAATCTTGTCGCTATCTCAATAATGCTGTACCTGATAATGGCCAAAAATTTGTTGCAAGTAATAATGCATTTGAACTGGCAGCCGCACAGTGTGATTTACCCGAAAGTGTACTGAATAGTACGGAAAGCTTTCTGCAAAACCATGATGTAAGTAGCTATGCTATGGGGACTTTATTAAGCGCCCTACAAACAAAATCTGCTTATAACTTGTATTTACCTTTGTATTACCCGAAAGCAATCGGCAGTGGTTTTGACTTGATCAATCTTGGCCTAGACGGCTGTAGTGATGCGGATCAACGGGGCATTTTGCGGATCACAGATGGTACTTTACAGTTATCACCTACGCAAAGAAACACATGTGATATTGGTTCGGTTGAGTTAATGAATTTAACCGCAGCAGATATGGCAGATATTACCAATGAGTCTTTAACAGCTCTGCAAGATAAGTATCAAAATACAATTGATGCTTTGAAAAAGGATATCGACGATCCAGATTATGCAGAATATAAAGTTGCCAATCAGGATGATTTAACAAAGTACGAAGCGGTATTAAGTGCATTAAAAAATAACCTTAAATATCGTGCGGTTTATTTTGATCCGTTCCCGGCATCATTACCTCAAGAAGAGTCTGTGAATGGTAGTGCTGAAACACGACAAATTGCCTTAAATGCTGACAACTATACCGTGACGACTTCACCAATCGGCATTGGTAGTGAAATTACGGTGTCTAGTACAGGCGAAGCAAGTATCGTAGGTAATCCACCACATGACCTGCACTGTGATTGGGATGCGGGAATAAAACAAATCGTTATATATCGCACTAGTGGAGCAACAACAGCACCTACCGAATACGGTTTTTGTAAATATACGCTAAAACAAAAGACAGGGAGTCAGGCGGAATCCTCTGGTGTGGTCCGTGTGGCATTTAAAAATATGACCCCAGTGGCCAAAGCTGCTCAATATACAATTAGTCCGTCAAATAATTTGTCTGTTACCGTCAATAATTTATTAGAAAATGCTAATGATGATGGTGATGGTCCAGTTACATCTATGCCAACGGGTAAATCGGTATGGCATAAAAATGAAGAAGGTCAAATTATCCCAATTCGTTTTACGAAAATCCCAGCAGGTTTAAACTTTGAAGCTGAGTATAGTGGCAGTTGCCCAGCAAGTTATTTAAAGGAAACTTGCTACGGTGGCAAGATTACCTTCTCTGTAAAAAATGGCTTTAGTCAGTTTGACTATCCTGTTGAATATAGCGTTGTCGATAGTGACGCCATTGCATCAAACAATGCAATTTTGACCCTTAAGAATACCGCGAAAAACACCAATTCTTCTTCTAGCGGCGGTGGTTCGATGGGATTATTTGGGCTGTTGACACTGATTGGTTTAGGTATGTATCGTCAGCGTCGGTTGAGCAAGTAATACAATAAAAAAAGCCTCGATAAGAGGCTTTTTTTATAACTTAACTAATGTAATTGATTTGATTATCACAACATACTGTTGTTTTTGATTAGTGAACGACAGCGATAGGCTGTAAATATTTATTGATATACTCATCGCGAATAGCAGGTCGTTCATCAGGACTAGCTTTTTGCATACGTGTCGCGAGTTCTTTACGTTCTAAAGTACTCATTTTTTGCCATGTTTCGCGCATACGCTGCTTTTCACTGTCTGGAAGTTGGGTGAACCAATCCATGCGCTGTTGCAAGCTGACACGTTGATCTGCAGGAATCTCTTTGAGTGCCTGATACTTTTTAATTAAAGCCTGTTGTTCTGCTTCAGATAGAGAATCCCAAGTTTCATTGACTTGAGTATCAGCATCTTTTGAAAAAATCCAAAAGCGATCAAAGCCAGCAAAACTGGTTTGCAAAAAACTAAAAGCACAGAATGCTATTGCTAATTTTTTAGCTGCCATGTGGAACTTTGTCCTCACCCAGAACCATCAACATTTCAAGATCTTCCACCATTTGAGGGGAGAGCTTAGGGGTTGAAATCACCTGATTTTGTGGTTTGTCATCCAGTACAGTCGCATTCGGTAAAATGACAAAACCTGCAATTGCTGCTGCAAGTGCAAAGCCAGACATTTTCCAGAAACCATAACGAGAAGTTTCGCGCTGATGAATATCTTCAAGCACGTTATTCATGACAGTTGCTTTGTCTTTATGGTGCTGTGCGAGTCCATCAAGTTTGGAAGTTACTTGCTTTAAGAAATCATCTTGTTTCATTCGGATGATCCTCCCATATGTGGATTCAAATGTGCCAAAGCGGTACGTAAACCTTGAATGGCACGGTGGTAATGTGTTTTCACACTGCCTTCGGAACAATTCATAATTTCTGCAGTTGTATGCGTATCAAAGCCTTCCCAAGCTCGCAACATAAATGCTTGTTGCTGGCGGACTGGAAGTTCTGCGATAGCATTTTGTATTTCTTCTGCAGTGACAGCCTGATCCAGAAAGTCGAAAGGGTTTGGTGTAGATTCATCTACCACATCCTGTATTTCGACATCATCGTCATCTAGGCTGACTTTTCTAAATAAGGAAAACGGCTGCGAACGACGTGCTTCTTTTCGACGCCAGTCTTGCAGCTTGTTATTTAAAATGGTGTAAAACAGGGGATACCATTCCTCTGTGGACTTTTCAGCATAAGCTTTATGTAAGGAAATAAAGGCTTCTTGCACCAAGTCCATGGCAATGCCATGTTGACCGTGCGTTGCACTTTCCATCATTACTAAAGCACGCCCCGTCACTTCATTCATGAAGTTTTTCAGGCGAGACTCAGCTGTGCTTTTTAAAACACTGCTGTCTTGCGTCTCGGACTTTTTGGGTGCTAAATCCATAGAGATGGAAAATCCTGTCATCGGATACCCACCATTATTTCCATATTCATATACAAATAACGATGGAAATAACGGTTAGGTTGACAAAAAGAATTATTATTTTTTCTAGTGTAGTCTATTTTTTTCAGGCTTAAGCGCTAAATACAATAAAATAACGATTTTACTGACGCTGACGTACCATTTCAAAAAAACAGATCGAGCCAGCAATGGCTACGTTTAGTGATTCTTGACCACCCGGTTGAGGAATCGCTACGGCTTCGGCATGTTGTAATGCATACTCAGAAACACCTTGACCTTCATTGCCTAAAATCCACACACATTGTTTGCGTAAATTTTTGCTATATAGGTTTTCAGACTGATGTGAGCTTGTTGCATACACTGGAATTTTGAATTTCGTCAAAATATCTTCAAGGGCAATATTTTCAAAGGTATTTAATGAAAAATGTGCGCCCATACCTGCGCGTAATACACGCGGTGACCAGAGCGATGCAGAGCCTTTGGTACAAACAACTTGCTCAATACCCGCCGCGGCAGCAGAACGGAGTAGGGTGCCTACATTACCGGGGTCTTGAATATTGTCTAAAATTAAGGTGTCTTCACTGAAGTTAAGCGCTTCACTTGAACTTGGTAAATCCACAATTGCTAAGCAAGCAATAGATGTTCCAAGTGTACTGATATCTTTATATAAAGATTCACTTAGAATGAACACAGCACCTTGATATTGTTCCGCAATGCGGTCGAAATCAGCATGGTTAATTGCTTGTTCAGTGGTGAAAATCGATTTGATTGGACGTTTTGAGTCTAACCATGACAACACCAAGTGTGTGCCTTCCAAAACAGTTTGACCTTGTTTTTTACGGTAGGCATTTTGTTCGATTAAGCCACGGAGGTGCTTAATTTTCGGGTTGTCTTTTGATTCGAGATAAATCAGAGCCATGAGGGAGATATCCACGAAAGTCAGCAAAAATACTGACTTTCGTTATAAGAAATTAATTATGGTATGACGTAACTAGGTCAACTTCGTTTTTAGAACCAATAATCACAGGAACACGTTGATGAAGTTCTGTTGGTTGGATGTCTAGAATGCGAACACGGCCTGTTGTAGAAGCACCGCCAGCTTGTTCCATCAACATACTCATTGGGTTTGCTTCGTACATTAAACGTAGACGACCTGCTTTTTTCGGATCTTTGAAGTCGTATGGATACATGAAGATACCGCTACGGCAAAGAATACGATGAATATCACCCACCATGCATGCGACCCAACGCATATTGAAGTCTTTTTCACGCGGGCCAGTTTTACCTGCAAGCAGTTCGTCGATATAACGTTTTACAGGTTCTTCCCAGTGACGCTGGTTCGATGCATTAATTGCATATTCTTTAGTATCTGCTGCAACCGCAATCGCATCTTTAGTTAATAAGAATTCTTTGCTTTCTGGATCAAAAGTAAAAAAGACTACGCCAGCACCGACAGTTAGAGCCATCATTGTTGATGGGCCATACAATACATAACCTGCAGCCGCTTGGTTAACACCCGCTTGCATGAAATCTTCAGCTTGTGTTACGGCATTTTTTGCAGGAAGAATTGAGAAAATTGTGCCAACACACATGTTGATATCGATGTTGCTTGAACCATCTAATGGGTCGAACAAGACAAGATAATCGCCATTTTCTTGAGCTGGTGTGAATTCATCTAATTCTTCAGATGCCAAACCACCGACATGTGGATGAACTTTTAATGCATCGATGAGGTAATCATTTGAAATGACATCAAGTTTCTTTTGTTCTTCACCTTGAACGTTTTCGTGTTGCGCGCTACCCAATACACCAGCCAAAGCACCTTTTTGTAAAAGAAGGTCGATGTCTTTGCATGTATTACCAATTGTTTCAATAACTTGTGCTAATGCAGGAGTAAGATTACCACTTTGTTGTTGTAGAAATTGGGAAAGGGTGAGATTTGACATAACCGGAAAACTCCAAATATTAATTTATCAAAAATGATAAAAATGTGATTGTGCAACATTTTAGATGAGAACGATGGAAAAGAAAAATTAAACTAGACTATTTGTCGTGATTTTACCCTTGCAAGTCCTGAATAACATGCTATGTTGAATCTAATGTATAAATCGAAAGACAGGGAGCACAACAATGACCACACAAAAATTTGATGCGACTCCGACTGCAACTGAGGGATTGAATTTAGACGATATTTCTGCGGATACCGTAAAAGCTGCTTGGAGCAGTTACGAAGCTAAAGCAGAGTATAAAAAGTTCAATAAACATGACCTCATTGAGTCGATGCAAACAGAAAAAGAAAATGCTGAACATCCAGAAGCAGAAGCGTAATGATTTGGATTGTTAAGCTAATTTTCTAGTTGGTAAAGCTAAGGATCTCGTTTTTAAAGTCGTTCACTTGCATTTTCATTGGATATTTTCTTAAAGTTCTAAAGTCGCTAACTGAATTTATCCTGAGTTAAAGGGCTAAAATGAGTAAAAGCACAGAACGATGCAAATGAAACGATATAAATAAAAAAAGCACTCATCAATGAGTGCTTTTTTTAGCTCAGACTTATTCAAGTCTTATTTAAGTAGTGGAGGAACAGCTTCGTAGTTAATTTCTACACGGCGGTTTTCTTTCCATGCATTTTCATCATGACCCGCATTGATTGGCATTTCTTTACCATAGCTGACTGCTTCAAGCTGGTTAGGGCTTACACCTGTTGTAATCAGGAAGCTTTCAACAGCTTTGGCACGACGTTCACCAAGTGCCATGTTGTATTCACGAGTACCACGTTCATCGGTGTGACCTGTTAAAGCCACGCGTGAGTTTGCATTAGCAACTAGGAACTGAGCGTGAGCTTGAAGGGTTTGTAAGTCTTCATTGCTAAGCTCTGTACTGTCGTAGTCAAAGTGTACTACGCGCTTCGCTAAAAATGCTTTATTCGCTTCAGTTACACCTTTCGATGATGCACCCGCAAGGTTTTGTGCATTGAGTGCTGCATCTTCACTTAAACCTGAAGTGTTTACAGTGGTTGAGCCATTTGGGTTTTGTCCTGCTTGTACATCTGCTGCAGGTTTACGGCTGGCACAACCAGTCATTACTAATGCTGTAGCTAAAACAGGTAATGCAATCAGTTTCATTGCTTTCATATTAATCTCCATGACGGTTATTTATGATGTTTCATTAAAAAGTTATTGTTGAATAAATCATGCAGTGTTTATTTCGGTGCCCAAGCTGGCTCACGAACTTCACCTTGTTCACTTGGTAAGTTCATGCGGAAACGGCCATCTAAAGACATGATCGAGAGCAAACCACGGTTTGCTTCACGGGTTGCATACACCACCATTTGACCATTTGGTGAGAAGCTTGGGGATTCATCTAAACTTGTTGGTGTTAAAATATTGGTTACACCAGAACCAATGTCTTGAACCGCAACTTTATAGTTACTACCGCTAGGACGATGTACCAAAGCTAATTTTTTACCGTCCGCACTTAACGTACCACGTGCATTGAAAGCGCCACGGAAAGTCAAGCGTTTGACACTTTCAGCACTTAAGTTGTAGGTGTAAATTTGTGGAGAGCCACCACGGTCAGAGGTAAAAATAAATGATTTACCGTCAGGTGCATAACGTGCTTCTGTATCAATCGCTGTGTCATTGGTCATGCGTTTTAATTGGCGAGTCTGTAAATCCATTTGATAGATTTCAGGATTGCCATGCATCGATGCGGTAAATAACATTGATTTACCATCAGGTGAGAAGCTTGGTGCACCATTCAGGCCACGGAAACTTGCTACTTTTTCACGGTTACCACTTGCTAAATCTTGGATGTAAATCGCAGGGCGTTTGGTTTCAAATGAAACATAGGCTAGCTTTTTCGCATCAGGTGTCCATGCAGGGGACAAGATTGGATCACGTGAAGTCAAAATGGTACGGGGTTGTTCACCATCCGTATCTGCAATTTGTAGGGTATAGCGCTGATCTGGTGTTGCTGCATTACGCAATACATAGGCAATACGGCCGCTGAAGTCACCTGGAATGCCAGTTAAAGCTTGATAGATTGCATCACTGATCATATGCGCTGCTTGACGATAACGTGAAGCAGGTACAGTGAGTAGTTCATTTAACAGGTATTGTTTTTTTTCAACATCATACAGTTGGTAGTGAATTTCATAAGAGCCATCAGCCGTTGTTTTTGATGTGCCTGTCACGACATAGGATACGCCCGCAGCTTTCCATGCTTCTGCATTAGGTGAATTTATTGTTGCAGTTGCAGGTAAGTTTTTAGAGGCACTGGTAAATTTACCTGAGCGGTTCAAGTCATTTTCAACCACTGGATAAATATTTGAGTCATTACTAAAAGGCACGATCGCAATTTTAGGTGCTTCTTCAGGAGCTTTAGTGATTTCGAGGTGAAGCTGCGCATGCGTTTGAGTCACTAAAACTGGGCTCAAAGCAGTGAATACGGCTAAGCAAAGAAGATGTTTACGCGTCATTTCCATCATTCGCTAATTACTCTAAAAATGTGAGTTATTGTCTGTATTTGGTTGTGTCACATAATGGCATGATTTTGGGATATTAAAAGCATGAAAATATGACTGAACTGTTATAACACTGTGAAAAATGCAGAGATTTTATCCGAGTTTCGTCAAGTCTAGCTTAAAAATCATGAACACAACATCACATTTTGGAATGAAAATGATAATTCTTTAGTTATAACATTCTATTTTTGAATCAAGTGTTTAGAAAATTTTAGTAATACTTGATGTTGCTGAGTCCCACATACACGGCGTTATATAGAACGAAGACAAGAATGGATCAATTAGTCGGGGCTAGAGCTTTATAAAAGCTCAAGTATTGAAACACACAGGTACAATCGATTGAGTATTCATTTTAGGAAAGGGGGGGAACTGGGGGGATGGATGTAGAAGCTTAAAAATAAACATCATACCAGCGATGAAACTTGATCTATTGAAGATAAGAAAAAATGGGTATGGGGTGATTCATTGCTTAACCACAAAAAAATCCCCGCAAGCAATGCACGGATTTATCAAACTTAATTTGAAGATCTAAATGTAGAGGTAAAACTTTGTGCTTCACGTCTAGCATCTGGGTCGCTAGGCATCGGATATGGTGCAGCAGCACGAACTGCAGCCTCAATACTGGCTTTCATATCAGGATCACTGGAGCTTACGATGACTGCTTGGACAGCACCTGTTTTAGATAAAATCACGCGAGCAATGGCCGTTTTACCGCTAGAGCCAGGTGGTGTATCCCAAGCACGTTTGATTTTATGTTCAAAATCACGTTTAGCTGTTGAAGCGATTTTCTTGGCTTCCGCTTTTTTCTTTGCATCTTCTTCATTTAGAGCATGTGAAATGGGTTTAAGAGGCTTTTTTACGTCCTGTACTGATTTCTCAGGTTGAGTTGTTTTAGCATGATCCATCAGCAAAGCATTAAATTGTTCAGGTGGAATATGGTCAGGCATGGTCGAAGAGGGGATGTAAATTGAACGATTTTCGGCAAATGTCTGGGTGCTTATAAATAAGAGTGTCGAAAATAAAAATAATGTTTTCATGTTATATAATTCAGTAAATAAAAAATCCCCACAATGTATGCAGGGATTTTAAAAATTAACGTGCAGATGTGAAAGTTGAGGTAATTGAACGAGCTTCTCGTCTAGCATCAGGATCCGATGGCATCGGATAAGGTGCGGCTTGACGAATAGCCGCTTTAATACTGGCTTCCATATCAGGATCACTTGAATTCACAACAGCAGATCGAACTGAACCATCATCATTTAGTTGAATGCGAGCAGTTGCTGTCTTACCTAATGAACCACTTGGCGTATCCCATGCACGACGAATTTTATTTTCAAAATCACGTTTAGCAGTTGAGGCAATTTTCTTCGCTTCAGCCTTTTTCTGCGCAGCTTCTTCAGCGGCTTTGCGCGCAGATGATGCTTTGGCTTCCTCAGCTGCACGTTCACGCGCTTCGGCATCGGCTTTAGCCTTTGCATCTGCCTTGGCTTTTGCATCGGCATCTGCTTTACGTTTTGCAGCTTCTGCATTGGCCTTGGCTTTCGCATCAGCATCTGCTTTACGTTTTG
This sequence comes from Acinetobacter sp. YH16044, assembly GCF_013417145.1. Classification (NCBI taxonomy): domain Bacteria; kingdom Pseudomonadati; phylum Pseudomonadota; class Gammaproteobacteria; order Moraxellales; family Moraxellaceae; genus Acinetobacter; species Acinetobacter sp. YH16044. Next base: position 3,208 of record NZ_VPEK01000006.1, on the reverse strand, counting down.
CAGCTTCCGCATTGGCCTTAGCTTTGGCATCAGCATCTGCTTTACGTTTTGCAGCTTCCGCATTGGCTTTAGCTTTTGCATCGGCGTCTGCTTTACGTTTTGCAGCTTCTGCATTGGCCTTAGCTTTTGCATCAGCATCTGCTTTACGTTTTGCAGCTTCCGCATTGGCTTTAGCTTTCGCGTCTGCATCTGCTTTACGTTTTGCAGCATCCGCATTGGCCTTGGCTTTTGCATCTGCATTGGCTTTTGCCGTTGCTGCAGCTTTGGCTTTGTCAGCTTCTGCTTTTCTTAAAGCATCGGCACGGATTTTTTCAGCCTTGGCTTTGGCATCAGCATCGGCTTTACGTTTAGCGGCTTCAGCATTGGCTTTGGCTATCGCATCGGATTTGGCTTTAGCTGCATCCGCTTTGGCTTCTTGTTGTGCTTTTAGTTTTGCAGCTTCAGCAGCTTTAGCTTGTTCTTGAGCACGTTTTGCATTGTCCGCAGCTTTTTGTTCAGCAAGCTGCTGTGCTTTTGCCGCAGCGAGTGCCTGTTGAGCAGCAATCTGTGGATCTGCCTTAGGTGGTTCTGCTGGCTTAGGTGGTGCAGCCGTTGGAATCTCGGGTGCCGGTTCAACGCTAGGTTCTGCTGTTTGCGTGATTTGTTCAGCTACATTTTCATGCGCGGTTTCATCAAACTCAGTGACTTCACGTGTTACAGGTTTTAAATCTTCCGGTTTTACCAAAACAGTGGTTATTTTTTTAGGGGGCTCAGGTGGTTTACTCATGCCAAGATAAAGTAAGCCAACCACAGCGACGATATGCACACCTAGTGTGAAACCAATCGCAACGGCTTTTTGTTTAAAAGGCGGCTTGTTGAAATCTTTCATAAATTATTTTAATGGCTCAGTCAGTAAACCTACTTGTGTTAAACCTGCATCTTGAAGGGCAGACATGAGTTTCATGACTTCACCATAAGGACGAGATTCACTGCCGTTAATCAGGACACTCATTTGCTTTTTCTGTTCGCTCGCTTCATTTTGTGAAGCAGTTAAAACAGATTTTAGTTCATCGAGTGTGAGTACATCATCTTGATGATTTTTATCTTCGAGAGTGATCGTGCCATCTGCTTTCAGTGTAACAATCGCTCTACTATCTTCCGCTTGCATAGGCGTGCCATTTGCCTGTGGTAAGTCGACTTTGACACCTGTGGTGATCATAGGTGCAGTGACCATGAAAATCACCAAAAGAACTAACATGACATCAATATATGGTACGACGTTCATGTCACTTTTTAATGGTTTTTTGATGCGCTCAAAGCGTCCAGAACGTTGAATAGCCATTAGTCATTGTCCTGAGTTGAACCTACAGACTGGCGTTGTAATAACGCAACCATTTCTTCGGCAAAAAGAGCACGATCGTTATAAACGGCTTCACCTTTGGCTGTGAAATGGTTAAATGCTAGTACAGCAGGAATTGCCGCAAAAAGACCAATGGCCGTTGCAATCAATGCCTCTGCAATACCAGGAGCAACCGTAGCAAGGGTGACTTGGTCAACATCTGCTAAACCAATAAAGGCGTTCATAATGCCCCAAACGGTACCGAATAAACCGACATAGGGTGCAACCGAGCCAATACTCGCAAGCGCGCCTAAACCATTTTCTAAATGTCCTTGGTCACGGCTTAAACCCACACGAAGAATACGTTCTGTACCTTCAATTGATTGTTCTGCGCTGGCATTACGTTTTTTAAGTTTGAAAAACTCGCCTAAACCTTGATAGAAAACATCTTCAAGGCCAACACGTTTCGAGTTGAGCTGAGCATTGTTGTATAAAGTATTGAGTTCGGCGCCAGACCAAAATATTTTTTGGAAATGTTCATCGTCAGCCTGCGCTTTTTTATAACTCATGTGTAACTTGGCAATCAGATACCAACTGAATAACGAAGCTAAGAGCAGCAGGAGCATTACCAGTTGTACGACAGGACTTGCTTGTAAGATGAGGTCTGAAACTTTGAGTGTTGATTCTAGTTGAGTTGCCATAGTTACTACATGTGCCAAATAATTTTTTTAATCTTGTTCCAATTCTTTCAGAATCAGTTCACGTATTTCATCAGGAAGGCGACGGGGTTTCATCTCTGCACTGATACATGCCAATTCTACCTCACCTGATGCCAGCATAATATCACCACGATAAATATTTTGTTGCAACACAAATGACGTAGCCTTACACGAAACTACACTTGCTGTAACAGTAATCAGGTCATCCATTAATATAGGGCGTGAATATTTCACATTAATTTTATGAACGACAAAGTTATAATCTTTTTGATGCCAATAATGGTCTACACCTGAAGCGCGCAGCCATTCTGTGCGGGTACGTTCCATAAAGCGAATATGATTTGCGTGGTAAACAATACCACCTGCATCTGTATCTTCAATATATACACGAATGTTGAATTCGAATTTATTCGCCATGAGAGTGTTCCGTCTTTATAAAATCTGAAAAATATTGTTCTGCACTTCAGCATAGAATTAGAGCATTTAAAAATGGCGATAATTCAATGATTCGTCAAGTGCTTCAATGACGGGCAGTTTAGCACCGTGAGTCATCAGTCCAATGGCACAAGGTTTCAACTCACGTAAATCTTTAACTTTCGTATTTGTCATTATTGGTTAAAAAAGAGACTACTTTTAATTTGTTTGTTCATCTAATTTAAATTTTGCATCGACAAAATCCTGTAGATGAGCTGCTAAATATCCCGCAATATGAAAGTGAGTTTCTTCCATTTTCTTTTTCTGTTGCTTTGGGAGTAATGCCTTTAAAGATTCATACATATACGTTAAGCAGCAAAAGCCAAGGCCAATAACTAACATAAGTAAAAGTTTATTAGCTAGATCTATCCAGAAAAACACATAAACGAGTATGACTAAAGCAAAGAATGAGAGGCTGAAATAAAATGTATTAATTTTTGCTGGCTTAAAGTTTTCCTTGACCAAAGCTTGTACGTCGTCGTGATAGTACGTCCCAATAAAAATGAGGGCAGAAGTATAGTTGAAGCTCAGGTTTTTTATATGATATGCAGAAGGCGATTGTTTAATAGTTAACCCGAATCGCGGATAAGAAATAAACTTGAAAATAAGAAGACTAGAGCCATCAGTTGAGTTACCACACAAAACTCACAACTCTAGTCCTAATGTTCAATAGTACCGAATTATTCTGCGTAATTGA
>NZ_VPEK01000069.1:0-6016 GCF_013417145.1 Acinetobacter sp. YH16044 | reverse complement strand
GTGATTCAGCGAGGATTTCACGTGCTTTGTTGGTGATAGTTTTATTTTCTCGTTCAGCAATGATTTGAAGTTTATCTTTGAGATCATCTTCAATTCTAAAGCTCACCGTTGTTGTTTTTTTGCTCTCCGCCATTAATTCCCCTTTTTTTTTGTTGTCTAAAAACGTTGACGTACAAGGCTCTAAGGTGTGTTACCTATGCGTTTTTAATTGGTTTGTTAAAAATATCGCAAAATACAAAATTACAGGCACGACATCGACCGCAGACAAACGGGGACATAATGGGGACATTATTGCCGTTTGTCTACAGTCGCGTACTCAGGGGGATCCCTGATACCCCGAAGCCTCTACGAGTCTTTTTTCTGACGCGCTGCGCTTGTCCAACGATTCACAGGCAGATAAAAATTTTATCTGCCCGTTCATCGTTTCATGAGTGGCAAAATGAAAGTCATTGTTTTGAGGGTTAACGGTGAGATCTCATTGCTAATCAAATGATGTTAAAAACGCCCCCAAAAGCTCGCAAAACCGTTCTAAACTTTCAACGTGATTTTTGGGGTTTGATAGGGTGATCGTGTCTTAAAATCGATTTGAGGGGCTTTGATGGGGATGAATGGGCGGTTTTCGCTAATCAACTCGCCCATTTAACATAAAAGGGATTAGTTGCACTTAGAATCGGTAGGTTCGTTATAATTTTCAGCATTTCCCATTCTAGCGTGATTTTCTTGAGCAAATTTTCGTTCTCTATGACTTTGAGCTTGATTATGTATCCATACATTTATGATTTTTGATGACCACCTAGGGCTATCTCCATGACCTAACCAAACGGTTGGTTGAGGGAAAGGAATTTGATTAGGAATGTCATTACGTCGAATTCTATTCAGCGTTGATTTACTGATACCTAATTTTTCACATAGATCCTTGATCCCCAAAAGGGTGTCATTGGCTATATCAAAATGCATCTTTCTCTCCGTATTCACTTCTAATTATCACTATTATGATGATTCTATATTAACACCGCTAGGTTCAAATTGAAGTACGTATGGTTTTTTTAGCGGTACAGGGTGATTCAAATGCTATTATTTAAAAGCAAAAAAGCCAGCAATTTGCTGGCTTTTTACATAACGTGGATTAACTACGGTTATCAGCCTGATTTTATTGCAATTGCAAACTGCATTAAACGTTCTTTTTTCTCCGTTGAGCCTAAAAACTAATAGTTGCCATACCAGAGAAGCAAGCTAGTATTACTATTCTCACTTGCTCGGTATTGAATATCGACGTTTCCAAGGGAAGCCTACCGGCTTCCCTTTTTTATGGTTGAATGGGGTTGATTTCCATAACAGGAATCGAATACATGAGACAACCTATTGACTACGAACAATTTAAAATTGGTTTGGCTTTGAATTTTTTCATGCCTATTTGAACTCTCAGGCTCAAATTTTGAGCAAAAAAGTGCCTAATGCCCCAATGTGGTACTAATCAAAACGGAGCGAAGCGACAACGTCTTTTTGTCTTTGCTTTTCTCCATGATCAGTGATTGGGTCATGGCTTCTTAGCTTGTTCCATTAGCTAAGTCTGGTACTTCTGGTCAGTTTGGGCTTCTCTCGACGGTGCAATCCTAGAAACCCTGGTCCGTTGATTGGTGCTCTTATCAGGTACGCACTGTAATCTTTCGATACCGCAGCGTGATTCGGAGGCAGAGCCGGAATTTCGTTTTCCGGTACGTTATTACCACAATTTGCCTGTTTATCCTTTCGGGGACCGAGCCAAGTCCGAGTCAATCAAGTGGTGCATTTGGGTTAATGTCGTTGGCTGGTATTTAATGAGAACGTGACAAGCGTCTCTCACGCTGCTAAGATTGGATTGAGCTTTCTAATCGTAGCAGCGAATGCACCGATTCAGAGTACCAAAGCCCTGTGATACTGTCACGGGGCTTTTGTACATCTGTAGGTTAGAAATTTATTAAGTCATCTAAAAATGGCTACGTATAAGACCCATTATGTTAAATGGGCGAGTTAACTTGCTAAAACCGCCCATTCATCCGCATTAAATCCCCTCAAATCGATTTTAAGACACGATCCCCCTATAAAACACCCAAAACCACGTTGAAAGTTTAGAACGGTTTTGCGAGCTTTTGAGTGCGTTTTTAACAAGTTTTTATTTCATGTGAAATTCTTCTAGTAAGTCTTAAAACAATCCACATTCACGGTGGATAAATCGGGGAATATCGTTTGATATTGTGATTTACTCTTTGATAATCAAAAGCAAGAACAATTTGTTTATTTATTAGCCGATGGTGATTACATGAAAACGAAACCAGAAACAGAAATGCGAAAATGGAAAAGATTGAATCAAATCGTTTCAAGGAAAAGAAAGTATAGGCAAGAAGACCTTGATAAGTGGCGTAAAGAGCAAGAGGAAGAAGAGCGGATTAAAGAATGGCTGGATGAAAATGAAGGTGCGATAAAACGCCACATGAAAGACTTGTAGCGTTTAACATAAAAGGGATTAGTCGCACTAAAAATCGATAGGCTCATTACAATTTTCAGTATTTTCCATTCTTGCGTGATTTTCTTGAGCAAATTTTCGTTCTCTATGACTTTGAGCTTGATTGTGTATCCATACATTTATGGTTTTTGATGACCACCTAGGACTATCTCCATGACCTAACCAAACAGTTGGTTAGGTCATGGAGTTTGATTAGGAATGTCATTACGTCGAATTCTAATGAATAACCCCGCCGCAATCAGTGTGGAATATAACTCTCAGAGATTTACTTCTTTTTCATAAACTTATTTATATAAGGGATTACGCCATCAACAATTGCAACACCGGCTGCAGTCAGTCCGATTATGGATGCTCGAGTTATAATTGTTTTTGTTGTTACCCATTCAGCACTATTTTCCTTTAGTTCTTTCTCTGATGGCAGCTCCGTTTCAACCTCATAACCCTGAGATTTAAGAGCTTTAACTCTATCGTCAGCAACTTTAAAGAGCTGCCATGGTTCCAATTCAAACCCATGAGAAATTTTTAATACATTTTCTATGGTCGATGCCCTACCAATTTCAACCCTGGCTAATGTTGACTGAGTCATTCCACATAACTGAGATGCAGAAGCTTGATTTAGGCCTCTATGCTCTCTTTCTTCAGAAATTACAGTTCCAATTTAAAAATTCAGTATTGAGTAACACAAAATTAAAGAAGATGTATATCTTTGATAAATGATTTCAATACATTTAATCTAGAAACCAAAATTTCGTAATCGCTGGCATCAACATTTAATAGAACATAATGAGATTTTCTTTTTTGGAAATATGGGTATCTCAAGTTATTGTGTAAGTGGTTCGAGTTAGTTTTAAGCAAAACATTAGAAGCGAATTGTGCTCGAATTTGCTCTTTCTGAATATTATCGGTTGATAGTATATTAATGAGCATATCAAATGCTGATTCTATAGAATGATTTCTATTTTCATCTCTAAAAAAATCGTTATCTGCATTGATAAGTGAAAAAATCTTACTCCTTATTAACTTCTCCATTGATTGTAAAATCAAATAACAAGCAACCCGATATTTACCTAACTTTGCTAACTCTGAAGCGGCACTTTCATCTTCTTGAGACAATTTTAGGTAAGTGTTACTAATATTTATATTTCTTTCTATTTTACCTATCATCATTTTAGTACATACCTACGAAAAATTATAATTATTAAAATTTATACCCACTAACGCTTATTGTGAACGGTTCTGTCGCATTAAGGCTGTTTGCACGGTAATCTACCCTTTTGAAGTACGTGTATCTTTTTTAATGGTACACGTACTTCAAATGGTATTATTTAAAAGCTAAAAAGCCAGCAAATTGCTGGCTTTTTACATAACGTGGATTAGTCGCACTAAAAATCGATAGGCTCATTACAATTTTCAGTATTTTCCATTCTTGCGTGATTTTCTTGAGTAAATTTTCGTTCTCTATGACTTTGAGCTTGATTGTGTATCCATACATTTATGGTTTTTGATGACCACCTAGGACTGTCTCCATGACCTTATTGATTATTGGTAAGTTTTAGCGGGGGGTGTGATAAAATAGTAAAACGTTGCAAATGGATTATAAGGATAAAAATGAAAGACGATAAGGTAAGTCAGAGTAGCGAGCCATTAGCTATGATGACACATGAACGAGCGCGAAAAGGTCTTATCACCAGAGTAATTCTAGCTGCCACTGTGGGGGGGGTTAGCTCTACACTAAATGCAGTTTGCAATAACGACACTAATAGCGGTGTATCTTCTGTTGCAAGCATTATTGGTTCAGTCGCTGGGTCTTCTGCGGTGCAGTACCTTGTGGAGAAAGTGGTTGATACTAATGGTTTGAGTTTATCAAAAGAATCTAAGATTGGAATGGCTGTTGGAGTTGGTATTGGCGTATCGAGTATATCTAATGCATTAGTTAATAGTTATAACTCGGATACTGACCTTGATTTGTCAGAAGTTGCTACTCAGACAGCTAAGCATGTTGGAATGGGTTATGGTAGCACAATAGGTGCATTGAAGATTATGGGCCCCGAAGACGCTTCTTTTTGGGATGACGATCTAACGCTTACTAATACCACAAAGACCACGTACGACATGGACAATTCTTTAGCTCATTTAGCCTATTTTAAGTGGGACGACTAATAAAAATCAAATACACACCTAATGCCCCAATGTGGTACTAATCAAAACGGAGCGAAGCGACATCATCATTCTGTCTTTGCTTTTCTCCATGATCGGTTATTGGGTCATGGCTTCTTAGCTTGTTCCTTTAGCTAAGTTTGGTACTTCTGGTTAGGTTGGGCTTCTTTCGACGGTGCAATCCAAGAAATCCCTAGTCCGTTGATTGGTGCTCTTATCAGGTACGCACTGTAATCTTTCGATACCGCAGCGTGATTCGGAGGCAGAGCCGGAATTTCGTTTTCCGGTACGTTTTACTACCACAATTTGCCTGTTTATCCTTTCGGAGACCGGGCTAAGTCCGAGTCAATCAAGTGGTGCATTTCGAGTTAATGTCTTTGAATGGTTTTAAGGAAGTAGTGACAAGCTAGCTTCCCATTGCTAAGATTGGATTGTCTATATCGAAGTCTTAGCAACGTATGTGCAAGATTTAGAGTAACAGAGCCCCATGACCCTGTCACGGGGCTCTGTTATATCTGTAGCCTGATAAATCCCATGAATTCAAGCTACAACGCTTGTCGCAAGATGAAAATTTATTTTTCATCGAGGAAGCGGAAGTGCATCTGATGCTGATTTAGGTAGGTTCATACCGTTTTTTCTTCGCGCGTTTGTACATAGTTTTTACGGTAAGCACGCTTAAATTATGGGTTGTATGCTCATTTAAACAATCCGTTATGCGTTGCCATGATCGGTATTTTCTGGCTTCGGTGATTTCATCAAATGCTTCATCAAACACTTTTTGCATACTTTTGAGTCCACCAAAGGTCAGTAAAAAAATAGTTTTATTGAGCGATTCTCTTACAGGTTTGATCCCCGATTGTCTGATAGCATCGGCGATATGTTTTTCGAGTCTCTCTAATTCTTTTTTTTCCATCCCGATCACCTAAAAAATAAAATTAATGTGATGATAAGTGCATTACTGAGTAGAACGGTTAGGAAAAAGGTTATCGTCCAGCGAGTCAGCTTTTGTTGTGTTTTTTGATGTCGTTTTTTTTCATCATCCAGTTCTTGCCTTAAATGTGAGTATCGTTCACTGAAATCATTCAGAAGTTTTTGACTGGCGTTAAGCGTGCTGAGTTGATGATTGACTTCTAAGTTCCATTTTCGGAGGTTGTGGCGCAGTTCTTGGTCAATACGGGTGACATCATCCTGTAAACGTTCTGTGAGCGTTTTTCTCGGTGAAAGATGGAGTGATTCAGCGAGGATTTCACGTGCTTTGTTGGTGATAGTTTTATTTTCTCGTTCAGCAATGATTTGAAGTTTATCTTTGAGATCATCTTCAATTCTAAAGCTCACCGTTGTTGTTTTTTTGCTCTC
>NZ_VPEK01000068.1:0-5780 GCF_013417145.1 Acinetobacter sp. YH16044 | reverse complement strand
ACTGTTACCAGAATGCATTAGCAGAGCGGATTAATGGAATATTAAAGCAGGAGTTTTTAATTACACGATGTCAAACCATGAAGGAGTTAGATCACTTAATTGCGGAATCTATTATGATTTATAATTGCTATAGACCACATTTAAGTTTAAATATGAACACCCCGAATCAAACGTATGAGCAAACTAAAACCGAGCTAATTGCTTAACTCGGTTTGAAGTGGAATACTGTCAATCTATTTCAGGACAAGACACTCAGATAGATGTTCATGGAGCTTGGTTTTAGGGCTTAGAGCCAAATTGAATGAAGCTTAATTTAGGTAAAATCCGCTTGACTAAAGTCCCCACTAAAAGTGCGGTAATAATGGTGCCTTCACGTACTCCGATGACTTGATGTAAGACTAGCCAACTGCTGATAACCGCAATACTGACCAAGACAATGTCGCCATAGGTTTTACAGTTGCCAAAATCAAGGCGATAACGAATAGCAATGGCTTGATAGAGACCTTCTGCGGCTAAGAGGACTAGACTGGCTTTGACCACTAAGCTCACACCTAAAGCGGTAATCAGGCAACTTGCCAAGCAAGCCAGGAGTTGAAGTGGGTAACTTTCTATGCTCCAGCCTTGGGTGAGCCACATTAAACCGTCAATAAATGCACCAAACAAAATTCCCACGGGTAATTGCAGCCACTGTATCCACTGAAAGCGTGATTTTAAGATCAGCATTTGCAGCAGTATCATGACGATGTGCATCAATACTGTTAATGTGCCGACGGTGAGTGGAAAGATATAGCTAAAGCTGTAGGGCACCGAGGAAATAGGGGATGTCCCTAAATTTGAATGTATAGAGAGTACGACACCAAAAGCCAATAATCCTAATCCGCTTAATAGTAAGAATAAGCGTGGAAAAAACTGTGTTGGCATCCTGCACCTAAAAAATAAAAAGAGTGTACGTAAAACGCAGCCTGCGCTCTATGCGTCTAAAGCCCAAAAATAGTGGCTTTTTATGACTGTGATCGTTAATAGTGATTATTCAAATAAAATAGGCTGTATTTTTATCAGCAAAAATGACTAAGCATGTAATTAAAATGATTTTTGCAAAAACAGGCCTTATGGAATAATGGTCAAAAATCAAAAAAGAGCAACAACATGGCGTATTACAATACCGATAATCATGATGAACAGATTGATCGAATCTTGAGATATTTATTTGATCACCAAACCACACAGTATAAGCGAGCATTATTTTGTGAGGCGCAGCAACAATTACATGATTTGGATATCGCAGCACAGTACCAACTATTTGCATTGGTACGAGAACAACTCCCTCGACGTGCCAAGCTGCTATTTTCTGCCGAGGATTTCCGTGGAAAGCAACAAGTCATCTTGGAAGTCATGCAACATTTAGCATTTGAACGTTAAAAAATGCTTGGAAATATAAAAATGCACGCAAAAAAATGTCTATAAAGCTTGAATAGGTGTGATGACAGAAAAAAATGATGTGCTTTGAGGAAGAAAAGTAGACTAATGATCAATAAATAATCAAAGCTACTTTTATTAGATTTAAAAGCGCTGAAAAAGATTTGCTAGATATAAGAAATTTACTTAATTAAATATCGACTATTTGCTAAAAATTTATAAAAAATGCCTCTAATCGTAGCGCACTAATATACAGTTTCACTCGACCAACCCAAATACGTCGTTTACGACATTCAGTTTGACCAACTTGAAGATGGCGAAATAAATCACTAATTTTATGATTCTTGGCTAAGTGATTGGTCACAATAAAGTTTTTTTAACACGTATACAGAAGTTAATGTCATTTTCAATTAACCATGTAAACCATTTCTCACCGATAAATTCTCTGTCTGCAAACACATTCACAATACGATCTTTACCAAAAATGGAGATAAAGCGTTGAATCAAAGCAATACGCTCTTTTGTATCTGAATTTCCACGTTTATTGAGCAATGTCCAAACAATAGGTATCGCTATTCCACGATAGACGATGGCTAACATCAAGATATTAATATCTCGTTTTCCCCATTTCCAATTAGTTCTATCCAAAGTTAATTGGACTTTATCGAATGAAAATATATTGAAAATTAACTGAGAAATTTGACGATAATCGAAATACTGATCTGCAAAGAAGCGTTGTATACGTCGATAAAATGATTGTGGTAAGCACTTGATGGGTAAGGCTTTAGATGCAGAAGAAAGATTACATGTCTGTTTTACAATTAATGCAAGCATAATCAGTGTAAAACATTTTGCATGTGACTTGTTCCACTTTAGATATTTGTTTAAGATGAGATGTAACTCATTGAAATGTGTCATCATATTCGTCGTCAGAAAACAAGTATTATGCCATTATTTCAATGAGTTATCTTTTTTTGTCGTGTACAAAGATATTTTTTAATGATAAATAAAAAGCCTATTTTTAAAGAAATTTAGCATACGGCATAGTGAAAACAACAATAGAGCAATTACTCAACAATAAACATTAACATCAATTATTTAGATCATATTCAATTTTAATAAAAAGACAAATGTGTATTAAAAATAGCCATCATACGTCTATTTTTGATTACAAAATATAATGAGGGGATTGCTTCCCATTTCATACATTTTTCATATATAAAAAGACATACTATTTTTAAGGTTTTTCTAAACCAATTTTTTTACTTCATAATTTTTAACATCATAATTAAAGGTGAACCATGCAAAATAAGAAGCGCACCCCATTAGACGCGCAACAGTCCCATCTTTGGATTATTGGTGGTGGTATCGCAGGTATGGCTGCTGCTGCATTTGCAATCCGTGATGCCAAAGTCCCTGCCAAAAATATCCATATTTTAGAAGAACTCGATATTTCAGGTGGTTCGATGGATGGTGGACATACACCGCATGCCGCGCAAGCTTGGGTAACACGTGGTGGGCGAATGCTGACCGATGAAACTTATTTGTGCCTATGGGACTTATTTTCCAGTATTCCATCTTTGGAAAATCCAGACATTTCGGTGCGTGAAGAATGTCGTGAGTTTAATGAAAAAGTGAAAACCCACGCCAATGCACGGTTGATTGATGCCGAACATGTCATTGCGGATGCAGCAAAGCTTGGTCTGAATACGCTACATCGTGCACAGATGCTGCGCCTATTAGCTTCAAAAGAAGAAAAAATTGGCAGTCGCCGCATTGATGAGTTTTTTGATGAAACCTTTTTTGAAACCAATTTCTGGCGCATGTGGCGCACGACTTTCGCTTTTCAAAAATGGCACAGTGCAGCAGAGTTAAGACGCTATTTCTTGCGTTTTATTCAAGAATTGCCACGCATTCATACCTTAGCGGGTGTGAAACGTACCAAGTACAACCAATATGACTCGATGATTCTGCCCCTACAGCGTTGGTTAGTCGCACAAGGCGTCGATGTGCGTTTTGGACACTATGTCACAGATGCAGACTTCATTACCAATGCTGAAACTCAAGAACGCTACGCTTCACGCCTATATGTACAATTGCCTGAAGGCTCAGAGCAAATTAATCTGAAAGCCAATGATTTAGCTATTTTCACTTTAGGCTCTATTACAGCAGACTCACGTTATGGCGGTAATCATGACGTGCCTGCCCTTATTCGTCATCGAGAAGATCATGGCTGGACGCTTTGGGAAACGCTGGCACAAAAAGCCCCAGACTTTGGCCGTCCAATGACTTTTTATGGCAATGTCGATGAACATAAGTGGGAGTCTTTCACTCTGACCATGAAAGATGACGTGCTACTTAAACGTATTATTGACTATACAGGCAATGAACCAGGCACAGGCGCACTCATGACTTGGTATGAGTCGGGTTGGCATTTATCCATCGTGGTTCCTGCACAGCCACACTTTGCCGACTTACCTGAAGGTTTATATACCTTATGGGGCTACGGTTTCCAAATTGACCATATAGGCGATTACATCAAAAAACCAATGTCCGAAGCCACGGGGCAAGAAATCCTAACAGAACTGATTAAACAGCTCGGTTTTGACGACATTTTAGATCATGTTTTGGCAACGACTGATGTTACTACCGCCATGATGCCATACGCCTCTGCCCTATTCGCCTGCCGTAAACCGGGGGACCGTCCACAGGTAATTCCACAAGGCTCACAAAACTTTGCTTTCCTTGGACAGTTTGTGGAAATTGAAGATGACGTGGTCTTTACTGTGGAATATTCAGTTCGTGGGGCGATGCTTGCCATTTATGAATTTTTTGGGGTGGAACGTGAAATCCCTGAAATTTACAACGGTCTACTTGATCCCAAAGTGGGTTTAAAAGCTTTAGAAACAGTGTTCCACTAAGTTTTTAATATATAGCGATAAGAGCACCTTTATGTCGCCACTATTACATAGTTTAATTTAAGCAACGTTTGGATACACGAGTGTGGCAGGGATGCCACACGTTATCCATCATAATAGGGATGTTATGTATGGGTAACAAAGGCTTTTGCTTTCTTTTGGCTTATCAAAAGTAAGGGTATTGCCTACACAAACACCTTTTATACTTTATTGAAAGTTGAGGCCGTGTACGCACCTAATTTTAAATTGGATAAAAAGAAAAATTAGATAAAACTTTATACCTCATTCGTAAATAAATTGACTAATCAACATAGGAAAAACATCTCCACGTTTTAAATAATACTCCGAAACTGACTAAGTGCTTTTCTATCTTTTTCTCATGATTTTAGATTTCATAAAAATTACCTCTGTACACGACAAATTTCATAGGATCCTTGTCCTATCAGGCTTTTTCTTTCTTAAAATTGCTAGCACTTTCTTAAATTCTTCTTTTTTTCCAAAACCAATCAAACGTAGAATAGCCATTTGAACATAGTCCAAACCGTAGCGAAATAAACTCACTGAAAGTCGTCCATGCTTCTTTATTTTTATCGCTTTTTTCCGATCATGTTGCCATTCACCTGTTAAATAGCACCAACAGAAACCGATAGCTAGCACTGCTATCAATTTCTTGACTCGTCTAGGGTCTGTTAAACGAGTATTTTCAAGATTGAATCCACGTCCTTTGAGACAACTAAATAACGTTTCGATTTCCCAGCGTAATGCATAATCACGAATAGCAGAAGCATTAAACATAGGAGAAACAACAAGTAAAAGCTCTCCATCTTCTAATCGTAGCGCACTAATATAAAGTTTCACTCGACCAACCCAAATACGTCGTTTACGACATTCAGTTTGACCAACTTGAAGATGACGAAATAAATCACTAATTTTATGATTCTTGGCTAAGTGATTGGTCACAATAAAGTTTTTTTAACACGTATACAGAAGTTAATGTCATTTTCAATTAACCATGTAAACCATTTCTCACCGATAAATTCTCTGTCTGCAAACACATTCACAATACGATCTTTACCAAAAATGGAGATAAAGCGTTGAATCAAAGCAATACGCTCTTTTGTATCTGAATTTCCACGTTTATTGAGCAATGTCCAAACAATAGGTATCGCTATTCCACGATAGACGATGGCTAACATCAAGATATTAATATCTCGTTTTCCCCATTTCCAATTAGTTCTATCCAAAGTTAATTGGACTTTATCGAATGAAAATATATTGAAAATTAACTGAGAAATTTGACGATAATCGAAATACTGATCTGCAAAGAAGCGTTGTATACGTCGATAAAATGATTGTGGTAAGCACTTGATGGGTAAGGCTTTAGATGCAGAAGAAAGATTACATGTCTGTTTTACAATTAATGCAAGCATAATCAGTGTAAAATAT
>NZ_VPEK01000067.1:0-6610 GCF_013417145.1 Acinetobacter sp. YH16044 | reverse complement strand
GTAGGCAATTTTTCAAAATATTGTTAAGCCTTTTCTGAGCATGGTATTTTTCATGGTATTACCAATTAGCAGGAAAATAAGCCATTGAATATAAAAGATAAAAATGTCTTGTTTACAATAGAGTGGGGGGGGTCAGCCTGCCGCCTTGGGCCGGGTGATGTCGTACTTGCCCGCCGCGAACTCGGTTACCGTCCAGCCCAGCGCGACCACTTAATATGAATATTGCAACCTTAAAAACTGCTGAAATATTTAAAAAACTCCCTCATTTATTTAAGTCTAAGTTTATATTTTTTTTCCTAGGCTTTTGGTTGATGCTAACAGCATTTCACTATGTCGATATTGTACCTAGTGATGATTATTTAATAATCTCAAAAGCCTTGGGAATACTTGCTTTGATCACCTATTTTTTTGAAAGAAAATAGGTATTACCCTTTGAAATCAGTATGTTTACGCAATGCTGTAAATATCCGTTTTGCAGTTTCTTCACGTACTGATTTTGGGTCTCTCAAAATACCGGCAATAAACAGAGTAAAAGCATCGTATGTCGGGAATGTAGAAAGGTCAGATATGTCACTTACACGACTTAAAATAGCACTATATTTGCTGATTTGAGCATCTGTTAAATCGCAGAACATATCTATTGTGTTCGGGTCCCGAGCTTGTGTCGTTAGAGTTTTAGGTTTTGGTTTCTCTTTTACAGTGAACTTAAAGCCGACTACAGAACGCCCCTGCTTTATATTCTCATAGCTGAGGTTAATATCCGTATTTTGATTAATTTCATCTAATGAGGGTTTAATTACCCTTTTTTTTAAATTACTTAAATCTTGATACGACTCAGGTAAGCCAAGCTGTTCAAAAAGATCATTAAGGCTGATTTGAAAACCGCCCATCACCTGATGTTTCTTAGCTAAGTGATAGATGTCTAGTGAGTAGTCTTTCCGGAGCCGTAATACAACCTCTTTTTTATATTTTGTATAAGGATTTAAAGCATCAAACTCCCTAAGAAGAAGAAGGACTTCATCAGTAAAGTAGAGTTCTGAACCCCCTTGCCCTACTTTATAAACAACCTTGTTCAACCATCTTATTTTCACCCGATCCCCATTTTGTGCTGTATATCCGAAAAATCGGGTAAAAAGACGCTCTGACGCTGTTTCTAGTGCTGTGTATGCGGTTGAAAGATCGACATTACACTCACGTGAAAATTCATGAGATGAGATAAAAATAGGTTCATTACTTGATATTTGTGTTGTTCTAGCAAGCGGCGTAGACATGATAAAAAGACGTTTTTCATCAAGGCTCATTCCACGAAAGCATTCAGCAACTCGGTTTTGTAAGACAACCCAATCTTTCGGATAATGTTTCTTTAGATCTACAGCCATATAAACAGCTCAAAAATAATAAATCGGTTTGTTTTTATACTAAGTACATTGTTTGAGTCAATACTTTTTTACAAATTAAAGTACATACATAGGTTTGTACTTTAATACTTGGCGTTTGTACTTTTTAAACTTGGCGTTTGTACTTTTTAAACAGTGTTTAACTTGGCGTTTGTACTTTAATACTTGGCGTTTGTACTTTTTTAAAGTTTGAAAGCCATGTTACACGTGGCTTTGAGGGGGGGCTAAAAGTATTTAAAAGCTTCTTAAAAGAATAAAAAGGAGCAGGGGAGTGAAAAACAGCCCTATGGCACTCGCTTCGCTCGTGGCATTTTGACCTCGTTTCACTCGGTCTTGGGGGCTGTTTTTTGGTGACTGCTTTCGAGGATTCAAAAAAGCAAAAGCGGCTATGAATTCGCTTCGCTCATAGAGCTTTTTTGCTCGCTTCGCTCGGTCTAGGTGCAAATACCAGCATTTGATTTAATTCCTTTTGTCTTTTTTATTTTTTTAAAGCAGTTTTTCAGAGGGTCGAGGCTCAACTTTTCTTTGTGTCACTCGTAGACACTCGTTAAATATACCGTTTAAATGCAAAAAATAAGGGTTTTTAGCTACTTTAGGTGTTTTTTTGATATTACCTACATGAAGTAAATTAAAGTGCCTTAGAAAGCAAAATAGAGAGATTTAGGAACTCACCTCGTTTAGTTGTTTTGCCGCAACCGAGGGAGTCATATCTCACTTTCGTAGAGTTCACGTTGTTTGTCGAGTAGAACATGGGTAGGCAAATACCCAAGTCATTATCACAATACGTCGTTCTTTATACTAAAGAATGGAAAAAACTCATCTTAACGAGGACTCCCGCTAATTTTTCTAAATTAGTTAAATATTCAATTAGTTAGAATTGAAACTATGAAAAAAATCATGCAGTACACAAGACTATGCTGCCGTATTTTCTTTTCTTTCATTAACGTTTGCTTAGTCCTGACTTAGATCGGGAGACCAATCCCGACCTATCAGAACAAACAATGGCGACCAAACCATTTTTAGCTATGTTTCGCTTTTTTAGATAACAACATAAAACCGACTCGGATTTTCGACAACACTACTCCCTTTACCACCCTTAGCAGCCACGCCACTGGTGAGTTCGCAATGTTTAATACAGCATCGACTTCGTTATTTTCATAACTTATACGACCTACTCATCCTCTCTCCCTCTCCATGCCTTGCCGTGACAACTCAATGTCTAAGCATGGAGATTCCCAAGTTATTTCTAACGATCTTAGCAATTGAACGCCAATGCTCTTTTGTCTGTCAGTGCTTCCATTTTCCCCACCACGCGGTTCCTTAGATTTGGTGGATATGACTTTGAGACAAAATCTGAGCGTATGGCTCTTAATCTACACGTGTCTCCGGTTTATGCTTCCGGATGTATACTGTTTAAGCTATCCGTTGACCCACTTTGCTTGAGATGATCTCACTCAGTGGTGCCGCTGCTTCCAGATTTCTCCTCAGCTAGCCTGTAACATTGCTGTTACCTCAAACGCCATCAGTTGTGCCAATGAGCTGCGCTTCCCTCTTAGAGTGCATTTGCCGCAACACATTGCCGTTATTAGTGACCCTTAACATCCTGTCAGGGTCTCACGGTAATCGTTAAAACAGGGTTTCAATACAAAAAAAATTGTATCTAGTCAGGCTATATCTAACCTCACGACCACTTCACAATCATTCGATTGTTTATAGGCTCCCGTGTCCTTGTCGCCCAACCCCGTTTACAACGGATTGGATCGAAAAGGAGTATTACAACTCCCTAGCGCCCATCAGATCGTACCGAACGGGATTTCTCCAGTAGTACGCTCAATCGGTCAACTCAAAATGGCTAGTTCTGAATTGTGCGCTATCTAAAAAAACATGGCTTTAAGCAGGCTGTTGCCTGCTCAAAATCGCTAAAACGAAAATGGTCAGGCAGTTGGTCAGACTGCTTTAAGTCAATGAATATTGCGACTATAAACCAAGCAAAAACAGATGTAAATTCCGTCACCTAGGAACCACTTGATTGCACGATGACAAATTGTGTCAATTAAGTCCGACCAATGCCTTTGGCATTGGTAAAAAATCAAAATCGTTGAAAGCATTATAAAATATAGCTTTTAGTTAGAATAAATATTGCTTGATTACATAGGACTTTTTAGAATATTGTTTGATGACAATTGAACAAATATTGCTTGGTAACAATAAAATGATTCATTACAGCCCGAACAGTCGTTATACAGCGCAAAAAATTGTAGATAAAGTTGCAAACGGTGCGTATTTCTATAGTCACTTTACTATTGAATCTGATAACACGATGTTTGCAGATAAAATCCAAAAACTCATAAAAAAACTCAGCCAAAAATATTCTTTAGATTTAAGCCCACGACAAAGGACTTATCGTTTAAATAAAAAAAATGAGCCTATTGCGGATTTAATTATTCAAAAGCGTTATGACCAAGATATATGGGAATTTTGGCTGTTTGTGACAACTCCAAAAAGCAATGAATACAACACTCTTAAAAGCGAGGGGCAATTAAAGAAAATAGTCAAACAGCGAATATCAGAAGTTGAAACAACGTGGAATCGAGAAGAAGAACAAGAACAAATTTCATTGATTCAGACATATTTTAATGACCATGAAAAATTCAAATTTGTTTTACAAAAGCCCTTTTTAAAAGTTGCGTTTGGAAATGGGAAAAATGTTGAACTGGTGCGCCTTTCACACTCAAAAAAGAAATCAAAGAATTATCCTGATACGGAGAAAAGTGCAAAAAACTATACATGGACTTGGCGATTTGATGAGCCTAGCGTGCAGCTGATTAAAAAAAGCTATGTTGAAATTATAAATACACTTATTTCAAATAATGACAAAAGCGTTGGCATGTCTAAGTTGCAGTCATTTTATGATGATCTGAAATTTTACGGAGTCTTCAAAGGGAATCGGCACCAGATCGGACGATTGTTTGTTGATGCGGTCAGTTATCACTTCAAAAAAACAGGGAAAAACTTTAGAAAAATGGACTACTACATTCCTTTAGAGCTGAATTACCTGCCCCGAATTAAGAATTATGCAGATGATTTTATTCAGTATGTTTTCTTAAGAAGGATTTATGAGAGTGTTCAAATCAATTTGAATAAAGACGATGTAAATCAAGACACTTACACCGAACTATTTAACAAATATTTGGTTTAATAACAGGACTTAATAGGCAACGCCTCGCGCACCCGCTGGCGGCGCTTGCGCATGGTCGAACCACTGGCCTCTGACGGCCAGACATAGCCGCACAAGGTATCTATGGAAGCCTTGCCGGTTTTGCCGGGGTCGATCCAGCCACACAGCCGCTGGTGCAGCAGGCGGGCGGTTTCGCTGTCCAGCGCCCGCACCTCCACCTTGACGCAGTCATACGCCACCGGACCGAGAGGGCGGTGAATGGTCGCGGTGCGCGCAACAAAGGGCGCGCCCCGCGACCACCGGTCGGGGCTGACTGACGAGTCGCCGGGCGTCGCCACGGAGCACCTCATCGGGAACTTCGGGATCGGGTTACGACGGCACGCTCATGTCCTCGTCTGTTGTTCCTGCGTCACGATTACGATTCGTTGGACAATGGCGGTCGCAAGGCAGAGGCCGATGATCGCGAGGCCGCTACTTAGCACATAGGGTGATACACCGTGAAGGGCCGACGCGAAGCCCAGGCCCACGTAGACCGTGACACCTGCGGATCCACCGAGCTGGTCTGCGGCTCGCTGTACGCCGGATGCGACTCCGGCATCATCGTCGGTGACCTCGGTCACGGCCGCGTACTGCAATCCAACGAGGCCGAAACCCATTCCTGCGGCGATGAAGAGCATCGCGGGGGTTAGTAGCCAAGCGGGGGCTTCGAGCTGCGCGGCTGCCGCGATCACGATCATGCCTGCCCCTGCGGAACTCAGTCCCACGACGATGCAAGCACGCGCTCCCCAGCGCCCCAAGAGGCGAGGTACGACGGTCACGGCGACGACTAGTGCCACCGCAAGTGGCAGGAGCAGCAATCCGGATTCCAGCGGAGAGAGACCGAGTCCATCCTGTAGATAGAACGTGAACAGCAGAAAGGACGTTGAGAGCGCCGCGCTCAACAGTGCAGTCGCAAGATTTGCTCGCACTCGTGTCCGGTTGCGGAAGAAGGTCAGCGGAACCAGTGGGTTTGCGGCTCGGCGTTCCACCTTGACGAACAATGCAGCGGCGGCTGCCGCTCCCACCAGGGCAGCGATTGATGACCAGGGCACATCCCCATTGCTGTCCCCGGCCTCCACCACTCCGAAAGCGAACAGCAGCGGTGCGCTCGTCAGCAGAATCGATCCGAGAATATCCAACGGTGCGCGCTCCTGTGATCGGTCTCGAGGTAGCAGGGCGACAGAAGCGATCAGCACGAACAGGACGAACGGAACGGCGATGAGGAAGATCCATCGCCAACCGAGATACTCGGTGATGATTCCCGAGAGCACGAACCCCAGCACAAGACCGCAGCTCGCAACCGCAGCCCAGACGCTCAGGGCGCGGGTGCGCGCCCGCCCTTCGGGAAACAACAGGACGATGGTCGCCATCGCAGCGGGCAGGGCGAGGGCTTCCCCTACACCCTGCAACAACCTTGCACCGACGAGTAGCGGAAAGGTCTCCGCGAGGCCCGCCATCAGCGAGGCCGCTCCGAAGATCGCGGTTCCGATGAGCAGAAGGCGGCGGCGGCCGAAGACGTCTCCCAGACGTCCACCAAGCATCAACAGACCACCGCCTGTGATGGTGTAACCAACGACGACCCATGTCAGGCCGCGCGCATCAACGCCCAGATCGTTGCCGATAGAGGGCAGCGCCACGTTGACCACGGTGACGTCGACGGCGATGAGGAATTGCAGGATGGACAGACAAACAAGGACTGCCCAGGAACGAGCGACCGATACTTGCGCAGGCCGCGATGAAGAGGTGCTAAAAGACACAGAGAACTCCGTTGCTCGAATGAAGATCGTGCATGAGTATCATACGGATGCTCGGGTCGAAAGGGAATCCCCAGGCGAGTAACCTGTTTGCGGTGATCCATTAGCTGCAGGAGCAGAAGAGCATACATCTGGAAGCAAAGCCAGGAAAGCGGCCTATGGAGCTGTGCGGCAGCGCTCAGTAGGCAATTTTTCAAAATATTGTTAAGCCTTTTCTGAGCATGGTATTTTTCATGGTATTA